>NZ_PDYM01000052.1 GCF_002743055.1 Sporosarcina sp. P13
CCAGATCTGTAAAGTTCGACAATTGTTTGTTTAAATTCCTGGTTATAACGTTTTTGTTTCATTCCGGACACAACCTCTCTATTTATAGGATAGAGACTTAACTAACTTGTGTCCATACATCTATACTAGCTCCAGTAATCTACTTCAATCCTAAATTTGAGTGTGGTGATACTTTGTGTGAACTTGAACTTGAACTTAAACTCAAACAAAATAAAGGAAAGTTAATAAGTCACACGATAACTACAATGAGGTCTAAAAGTATTTATAGTCTACTAATAGGATTGGAGCGTAAGAGGTGGCGACTCCGAGAGGATCAGCGTGAGTCTGAGACCCTGGACTGAACGCAGTGAAGGAAGCGGCTCAGGCCACGCCCTCCGGAAAGCGTCCCCTCTGAAGCGTAAATCCCGGACCACTCATCAACTCCCACTCATCAACTTTTCAACAAATCCTCACTCACTTTAGACATTTTCCGATTTGTTGTAGTATTATGGAAACAACATCATACATACGGGGGCTTGTCTATATATGACTGATCAACAGGCTCGCTTTAGGCGAGAGGACATACTACGAAATACAGAAACAGAAGACTTTGATGTGCTAGTAATAGGTGGCGGCGTGACAGGGGCGGGTATTGCGCTCGATGCTGCTAGCCGAGGACTGAATACAGTGCTAGTAGAAATGCAAGATTTCGCGGCTGGGACTTCGAGTCGTTCGACAAAGATGATTCATGGTGGTTTACGTTATTTAAAAAATCTTGAATTTAAAATCGTCTCACAAACGGGGCGTGAACGTGCGGTAGTCTATGAAAACGGACCTCATGTCACGACTCCTACGTGGCTATTGTTGCCAATCTATAAAGAAGGCACATTTGGCAAATTCAGTAGCTCGATCGGCTTGCGTGTCTATGACATTTTGGCAGGTGTTAAAAAGTCAGAACGGAAAAGTATGCTAAGCAAAAAAGAAACACTACAAGCGGAACCAAAGTTTAATCCAGAAGGTTTGCTCGGTGCAGGGAAGTTTGTAGAGTATCGTTCAGACGATGCGCGCTTAACGATCGAAGTCATCAAAGAAGCCGCGCGTTACGGAGCTTCGGTGTTGAATTATACAAAAGTGACAGACTTTATGTATCAAGACGGTAAGGTGGCAGGCGTGCTGACCATTGATCAACTGACTGGGAAACTAGGCGTGATTCGCGCGAAGAAAGTAGTCAATGCGGCAGGTCCTTGGGTCAATGAAGTACGCGTGAAAGATGAAGCACCGGATCAAAAGCAGCTTCATTTGACGAAGGGCGTTCACTTAGTATTTGACCAAAGTGTCATTCCTTTGGAGCAAACGATTTATTTCGATACACCGGACGGCCGTATGGTGCTGGCGATTCCGCGTGACGGTAAAACGTATATCGGGACGACCGATACGGATTATAAAGGGAGTATGACGGAACCAGAGATTACACAGGCAGATAAGGAGTATTTATTAGAAGCGATTCGTTTTGTTTTTCCGAAGCTTGAGGTAACAGAAGAGCATATTGAATCAGGTTGGGCTGGACTAAGACCATTGATTCAAGAAGAAGGGAAAAGTGCTTCAGCAATCTCACGGAAAGATGAAATTTGGACATCGGATTCGGGTCTGTTGACGATTGCTGGCGGGAAACTGACAGGCTATCGTAAAATGGCAGAGACGATTGTCGATAGGATCGCTGCGGACTGGAAGAAGCAATTTGGCTTAAAAGTTCCAGCGGGTCGCACGAAGAAGCTACCGATTTCAGGTGGTCATGTAGGTGGCTCTAAAGGGTTTGAAGCGTTCATTACGTCTAAAGTACAAGAAGGTAAAGGTTTAGGGTTATCTGAAGAAACGGCTAGTGCATTAGTGAAGCGCTACGGATCTAACGTAGATGAGTTATATGGAGTTATTCAAAACGGTAAAGCAGACGCAGAGCGGGCAAAATTACCGATAGAAATCTATGCGCAAGTTTGGTATTCGATCCATAAAGAATTCGTCTGTACACCAGTAGACTTCTTCTGGCGACGTACGGGGGCGCTATTATTTAACATCGATTGGGTTAATGAATGGAAACAACCTGTAATCAACTATATGGCTGAGCAACTTAATTGGTCTAGTGAAGTAAAGAAAAAAATGACTGAAACATTAGAACGCAATAAGCAACTATGTACAGGCACGATAAGTAAAGAATAGATAAATTCTCCCTCTACCTTACGCAAGATAGGTAGAGGTTTTTTGTATTGTTAATTACTAAACTTTTAGAGGAGTAGGTACTATATGAGCAATAATACAAGTCTGTTAAACTGGTTAATTGTGCTAAGATGATACTATTCGATAACTAGAGAGAGGGAGACTTATGAAAGAAAAAAGAAACCATATACTCGCTTTTTTGTTGATCATGTTTACTGTATGGGGTTTTTCATCTATACAAGTCCAAGCGCAAGACACCTCAAAAGAAAAGGAACTATTGATCGAGTATTCCAATGTTCGTCACTCATTGGCTGAAGAACCTTCCATAGAAGGAGTTGAAATGATAGAGAAAATAGCACCGAAAGTGGAGTTATGGAGATTTACAGAGGATGCAGATATACAAAAAATCTCGCAACAGCTGCAAGAAGATCGAGGTATTTTATCAGTTGAGCCTAACTATGAGCGTCGCTTCCATGTATCCACCAATGATCCATTACTAACAAAGCAATGGTGGATTCAAAGACTTCGCCCCGAATCATTTTGGACAAGGGCCAATCAACAAAAGAAAAGTATCGTCGTGGCGGTCATCGACTCGGGGATCGCTACTAACCATGAAGATCTACAAGGGCGTATACAACCGGGAGGCTATAATTTTCACGGGAATAATACAAATATTGAAGATGTGAATGGCCACGGAACGAGTGTAGCCGGTGTTCTAGCAGCGTCCTATAGTAATGATAAAGGAATTACGGGCATTGCAGGTCCTTATAACGTCAAAATCCTACCACTGAAAGTCACTCATATAACAGGTACTAGTTATGTCTCAGACAGCATCAAAGCAATTGATTATGCTATTAGGAAAAAAGCGGATGTTATTAACTTAAGTCTGGGTAGTAATGAAAGATCATCTGTTGAAAACGCAGCGATACAGCGTGCAATTCAGGCAGGTATTTCCGTTGTAGCCTCTGCTGGTAATGAAGCTGAAGAGGGGAATCTAATCAATTATCCCGCTTCGTATGAAAATGTAATTTCTGTTGGCGCAACGGATAGTAAAAATAGGCGCTCTACTTTCTCAAATTATAATTCGTATATTAGTTTGGTTGCGCCAGGCACGGGTGTTTATACAACTGGGTTATCCAATAGCTATAAATATATGAGTGGAACATCATTTTCTTCACCGATTGTTGCAGGTGCAGCGGGGCTTATTAAATCTATACGGCCAGATTACACGCCGCAACAAATCAAGCAGTTATTGGAAAACACTGCAATAGATTTGGGAGTTCCGGGGAAGGATTCACACTTTGGCGCGGGATTACTGAACCTAGAAAGAGTGAATAACGCACTTGCGGATTTAGTCGTTCGGGTACAACGTGTGGAACTTGATGTGTCAGAGTTGACAGTAGATTTGGATCATAAAAGTAATCAGTCGGGCACTACTGAAGAGCAGTCAGCAAATTTCTCATTTGATAATGCATTCATGGAAGTTGGCGAAACGAATGTATTCCTAGCTGGAGTAGAGTCGAATGCGAAGTTGACGTCATCGAATCCGCAAGTCGCTACGGTCGATGCGAATGGTATGGTGCGGGCGATTGCTAAAGGAACGGCAACCATTCGTTATGCAAGTAACACGACAACGAAGGAAGCGCGAATAAAAGTGGCAACGAAGACTAATCAACCAAAGAGCGCGCTATTTGAAACGGTTTTGCCAGTAGATGCAGCAGATCAATCCGTCACATGGACATCATCGAATCCAGCAGTTGCTGAAGTAGATGAATATGGAATAATTACAGGGAAGCAAGTAGGAGCTACGGTAATTACTGTGCGAACAAGAGATGGTGGATTGACTGCAAGCACAGCAGTGAACGTCATAGGTGGGCAAGCGCCAATAGAGTTTATAGGGGATTTTCCTGCAATGTCTGTCGGGCAAGATAAGGTATTCACGATTAACTTTAACCAAGAACTCCAAGCTGGGAAGGATTATAGTCAAGATATCCAAGTTTCACGTAAGCCAGACGGGACAGATCACGTGACTTCTTTTACAGCGAAAGTGGATCCTGCTTCGCTGAAGAAGTTGCGTATTACACCGATTGGAACGTGGGATGAAGGTACGCACTACTTAACGATTAAGAAAAGTTTGCAAAATGCACACGTTGTTTCGTTGAAGAAAGATGTACGGATGAAGTTTGATGTAATTAAAACGAATGAACTTCCGTTTATCAAGACGTATACATTCAAAAGCAATTACGACTTTGATTGGAAGTATACAACAAGGTTGGGACAAAACCAAAAAAATGCATGAAGGACAAAATTCCCTTCATGCATTCTTTTTTTTTGACTTCGTATTTATACACGTCTCTTTTTTAATATACAAGAGCGTAGGGGAACGGACTATTTACTAGTAATGCAAAGCCCCATTAGTTGGCCTTAAGATTTCATGTCAATAATCATTTCATCCACTTCAGGAGTAGTCGTAATGAGTTCCATTTCCTTCAACCAATCACGAACCTCTTCCCAAGAAGTTGGGTCTAGATCTCCAAATTTTGCTGTTTCTGAATCCATTTTCGGCAATAAAACATTCAAGCTTTCCGTTTCGATTGCTTTATCAAGTGGGAAGTTTGCTTTGTCTTGATTGCTAAGTAGGATATCCAATGCTTCTTCAGGGTTTTCTTTCATGAAGTTGTATCCTTTTTCTGCTGCTTTCCAGAACGATTGAATCGCTTCTTGATCTTTTTTCCATGTATCGTCGCTCGTCACAAGAACTATTTCACTATAGTTCGGTACGCCGTATTCTACTGGATTAAAGTAGCGTGCTTTATAGCCTTTGCTTTCCATAACAGGGACTTCATGATTGATAAATGTACCAGTTACTGCATCGACTCGTTTAGAAACAACAGATGCTTCTAGTTCAAAACCTACATCAATCATTTTCACTTTTTCGTAATCGCCACCATCGTGTGTAACCATTGTTTTGATCAATGATTCATTTAATGGAATGCCAGGGTAACCGATTATTTTACCTTCCAAGTCTTTTGGAGACTGGATCGGACTGTCTTCTAGCATTACTGTGTAATTAAGTGGTTCTTGTACAATCGATGCGATCGCTTTAACGGGAACTTGCTCATTTGCTTGTGCCAAGATAACATCTGGTTGGTAATAAAATCCGAGGGTTACTTTTCCTGCCGCCGTCAAATTCATTGGATCGGTTGGGGTGGCAGGGAATTGAATATCCACTTCCACGTTTTCTTCATCAAAAAAACCTTTTTCTTGCGCTACGTACAAATAGCTGTGTACTGCGTTTGGATACCAGTCGAGCATAATGCTGACTTTCTTCTTTTCTTCTTTTGGTGTTTCTTCCTTCTTTCCTGTGTCCGCGCTGTTACTACAGCCAGCGAGTAACAAAAGAAGAAAAGCGATGCCGAATAAAAATCGTTTGTTCATTGGTGTTTCCTCCAGTGTAAAAATATTTTTTCCAACCATACGACAAATAAGAAACAGATAATACCTACTGCAGAAAGTAAAACGATCGGTGCGAATACCGCTGCACTATCGAATTGTGTCATCATTCTTCGACTAAAATAACCGAGACCTGCCTGCGCGCCAAGCCATTCACCGATTGCTGCGCCTATGACACTTAGTGTGACTGCTACTTTTAGTCCTGAAAAGAACGAAGGTAGGGCAGAAGGGATGTCTAGTTTAAAGAAAATGTCTTTTGTGGACGCCCCCATCGTTAACATCAATTCCCGCAAGTTTCGGTCTGATGAACGTAAACCGTCGAATACGCTGACGGTAATCGGGAAAAATGTGATTAGTACGGTGACTGCCACTTTACTCCAAATACTGTAGCCGAGCCATAGGACAAAAATCGGTGCGAGTGCGATGATCGGAATCGTCTGTGATGCGATAAGAATTGGATAAAACGCCTGCTCAATTGGTTTTTTCATATACATTGAAACTGCTAGTGCCGAGCCGATGACGATCGAAATTGTGAGTCCAATCAAAATGGTCAGTGCTGTGGGTGGTAAGTGATGGATGAATAGTTCAGCTTTCAGTTCCCACAGTTTCACCAGGATAGCGGACGGCGATGGAAAAAGAAAGCTCTTGTCATAAAGACGTGCACCGATTTCCCAACTGACTAGCAAGACGGTGATGAATGCGATGGACCAAGTATAGGATAAAAGTTTTTTCATAGCGATGCCTCCGAACGAAGCTCCGAAATTAACCGTTCTTTCAGTTCGATCATTTCTGGTTGTGCCAAGTTCCGCATCGTGCGCGGTCGATCGAGTGGAACGACTATTTCACGAATCGTTTGTACGGGTTTTTCAGCTAATACAAAAATACGATCGGATAAAAATAAGGCTTCGTCAATATCATGCGTGATAAATAAAATCGTCTTATCGAATTTCTGCCATTGATCGACCAGCCATTCCTGCATCGTCAATCGCGTAATGGCGTCAAGTGCACTAAAAGGCTCGTCCAAAAGTAAAATATTCGATCCGGTAAGAACTGTACGCAAAAATGACACACGCTGCCTCATACCTCCTGACAAGTTCGCAGGATAGGTATTTTCTACTCCAGCCAAACCGAAATCCGCCAGCAATTCAATAATCCGAGCATGGGCTTGTTTCTTCCCTTGAAGTTCAAGAGGAAGCCTAACATTTTCTAAAATCGTTCGCCACGGCATTAATAAATCTTGCTGCGGCATATACCCCACTTGGCCTAACCGATTGTCTGAAGCTTCACCATTTACAAGAATTTGTCCGCCGTCTGGATTTTCCAGTCCTGTAATTAGTCGGAAAAGTGTACTTTTACCATAACCACTGGGCCCGATAATGCTAACAAACTCACCTTCATGCACACGTAAATGAACATGATCTAAAATAGCAGTCGGAAGGGATGTCTTAGCTGCTTGATAATGGAATGACACGCTATCGAATTCCAGTACTGTTTTCTTCATGTAATGATCACGTCTCTTTTCTTAAAATCATCTACGCAAAAAAACCACTTCTTTTTGCGAAGCGGTTACATAATACGGCCTAAACCGTTCATATAGTCCACTTCCCTTCGCTAGCATTATCTAGTGCAGGTTAAAGGGTTAAGGCAACAGCCTCTCTTAGCAAAAGCACCCCTAGTGTTTATCCATTTACTATCGTTGCATAGTCTGTATGGTTAGTCAAGATATGACAAAAGTAAAATGGTATATGACCGAAATCTAATCATTATCATACAATAATGATTGCAAATCTACAAAAAACTATATAACATAGTGACTGCAAGACTGAAATGGTATTCCGGTCAACTGGAAAGAGGTGTCATGATGAATCGCAGAGAAGAAATCATGTTAGCGGCTGAAAAGTCGTTTACGATGTTTGGCTATAAAGCAACGACGATGGATCAAGTGGCGAAGATTGCGAACGTGGGTAAAGGGACGATTTATACGTTCTTTGCTACGAAGGAAGAGTTATTTCATTCGATTGTCTGGAAGATGGTTGGTGAAATGAAAAATGTTTCGGAAAAAGTCGTGATTGTAGGAGCGTCCTTTCAAGAGAATGCACACGCCCGGATTATGCAATTATTGAAATTCCGAGAGACACATCAATTATTCATCAAACTAATCCAAGAAGAAAATGAGTTGCGGACGCCAGCTGTCGGAGAGGTATTGGCGACGATTGAGCAAGAAATCCTGAAATACATTACGAGTAAGATTGACCGTGGTGTGGCAAAAGGTGAGCTAAAACCATGCAATAGCGAGTTGATCGCTTATCTTTTATTCAAATCGTATCTTGCATTAGTAGTCGATTGGAATAAAACACATGAAGAGCAGTTGACGGAAGAACAGATTGCAGAAGTGTTGAATGATACGATTTTCTCCAGTTTATTAGTTTGATTTTGAGGTGGGGTTAGTTCAGAGATGAATAAAATATGGTTTATCGTCAAACGGGATATCCGAAATATTACAAAGAATAAAGCAGCATTGATTGTCATCGCAGCTATCGCTTTTCTGCCATCACTTTATGCTTGGCTCAATATACTTGCTTCTTGGGACCCTTATTCGAACACTAAAGGAGTTTCAGTCGCTATTGTTAGTGAAGATAAAGGAGCGACTATTAAGGACAAAGAGTTTAATGTCGGGGATGAAGTCATCGTTTCACTGACCAAGAATGATGACTTAGGTTGGCAGTTCGTTACGAAAGACGAAGCGATCAAAGGAGTTAAGCATGGCGATTATTACGCAGCGATCATTATTCCCGAAGACTTTTCGGAGAATTTGAGTAGCGTAGTCACTGATGATATTAAACAACCTCGGTTAGATTATTATATCAATGAAAAGATCAACGCGATTTCCCCGAAAGTAGCAGGTAAGGGGGCATCTGCTATTGTTGAAAATATTGATAAAACATTTGTCGAAGAAGCAAATCAAGCGGTAATTAAAGTCTTCAATAATTTGGGAGTAGAATTGCAAGGCAATCGTGCAACTATTGAAAGGTTGCGTGACTTGATTTATAAACTGGAAGAGGATATTCCAGATATATATTCGAAGCTACAGTTAGTGGATAAAGGCTTGAATTACGCGGATTCATCCATCGATCGAGTAGATGTCGTGCTTGATGATGTGGACACGGTTCATGCAAATGCGAAAAAACTTAACGCACGATTGATTAAAAAACTTGAAGAGAATGAAAAAACTGTAGATCAAACATTGAATGCCATCACCTCAAATCTTGAAAGTGCGCAAACGGCATTTCGCAAAGTGCCAGATTTGACGAGCGAGCTATCGAGCAAGGGAGAAGATGTAGATCGTATTGTCAATTCGCTTCGTGATAAGCAAGGGAAATTAGCAGATACGAATGCTCGTTTAGATGATATTTATGATTTTTTGAAAAAGCAGGATCAAAGTGTAAAAGACTCTACGAATATTAAGAATTTACAGGCTTCATTGAGTAGCAGTGTGGAGGATTTGAGTCGTTTAAAGCAAAACTTGCAGACGTTGATTGTCGATTTACAAAGCGGTAAGAATCCAGCGGCTGATTTAATTATACAGACGCAGGAATTATCGGATAAACTGGCTCAGAATATGGATCGCATTCAAGATAGTTATCAAAATGTACTGTACCCACAAACTGAAAAATTGATGAAGCAATTGCAGGAGCTTTCTAGTAATATGACAGCTTTATTAGACCGGGCGACCGAAGTAAATAACGATGCATTGCAAGCTGTGCAACGGTTGATCGATAAGAGTGAATCACTAGACTTCAGTGCAATCCAAAAGGAACTGGATAGCATGTCGTCCGCTATAGTGGGGCAGTTGGGCAAGGTGGATCACGTGATTTCATTACTAGAAGCTGCGGCTAAATTAACGGGTAGTGATAAAATTGCCAGTCTTGAACAGAGATTCGTCGCATTAAAGGCCCAGCTAGAAAAGACTAATCAAGTCATCAATGAGATACAAACTTCAATTGAAAGAGGAGAAAAGCCGAGTCTTGATTTGCTGAATCAACTTAAAAGTCAGTTGCAAGCCACTCAACAACGGATTATCGATGCGCGAAACCAATTTGACCAAAATAGCCAAAATGCATTGAATCAAGCGATTGAGCAATTGAAGTCATTCGATCAAGGATTACGTGATCGATTCAATGAGTTACAAGCGTCAAAAACAGAAATTGACGAAAAGCTGAAAACTCTACTTGAAACAGCCGAGAATCCGCAGCGAACAATTGAAGCGTTGGAAACGATGGTCGGTCGCATTGATAACGGACTTTCAGCGATTGGATCTATCACTAGCGGATTGACTGATCTTCAGGACTTCATTCATTCGGATAAGCTTTCGAGTGAAATTGAGAGAATTAAAACGATACAAGAAAGTTTGTCTTCTACGCAGACATCAATTGATGGGTTGATAGGACGCATTAACGAATCAAAAGCGAATGGTGAGAAACATGTAGCTGAAATCGATCGTGTGTCTGGTGAGTTAGATCGTTCGGTTGGAGAAGCGATTAATTTCGTCAATAGCGATCTCACTAGAAAATATAAATCCGTCATGCGGGATGCGACGAATGCGTTGTATGATGTATCCGATGTTTTAGATGAAGTGAACGGACGTATTCCACGTTTACGCGAGGCGCTCAGTAAGGCAGAAGCGGGTGTAGCTACAGGAAAAAAAGATCTTGCGAAGGCCGAGAAATATTTCCCTGAAGCACGTGAAGCGATTGAGACAATGGCAGAAAAAATTCGAGGGTTAGAAAAAGACGGTGATTTAGATAAGTTGTTAAATGTTCTCGCAACCGATCCAATTGGCGTCAGTAAGTTTTTTGCGGACCCTGTTGTCTTGGATGAGCATCAGCTGTATCCAATTCCGAACTACGGCTCTGCGATGAGTCCATTTTATACGACACTATCGTTATGGGTAGGCGCGTTGCTTATGGTTTCAACGTTGAAAGTAGACATTCGAGAAAAATCACGATTCAAAAGCTACCAAACATATCTTGGAAGATTGATCATCTTTGCGGGGATTGGAGCGATTCAGTCACTAATCGTCACGCTAGGTGAACTGTTCATCATGAATACGTATGTCGTGAACAAGTTACCTTATGTCTTGTTTGGTGTACTAGTAAGTATAGTATTCGTTACGATTGTTTACACGCTAGTTTCCGTATTCGGTAACACAGGTAAAGTCATGGCGATTATATTAATGGTTATGCAACTCGGAGCATCAGGTGGTACATTCCCAATCCAAATGGCACCCGAATTCTTCCAAAAGATTTCAGCATTCATGCCATTTACCCATGCGATCACATTGTTGCGTGAAGCAATTGGCGGTATCCTCTGGGAAGTAGCATGGAAGCAGATGTTGTATTTAGGAATTTACTTCGTTCTTGCTTTAGTTATCGGTATCGGTTTGAAGAAATTCTTCAATAAATCTAGTGATAAGTTTATGGAGAAGGCGAAGGAGAGTAATATTGTGATTTGATTAAACACTGCATCAAAAGTCGGTTTTGCTGACTTTTTGTGCAGTTTTTTTATTGGGGGGGTGGATTGTGTAGGATAGCGCCAAACTCTGATGGGACCGCGCGAAAGTTATGTAGGACCGCGCGAAAGCCATGTAGGTCCGCGCCAAAGTCTGGCGGGCCCGCGCTAAAGTTATGCAGGACCGCGCCAAAGTCTGGCGGGCCCGCGCGAAAGTTATGTGGGACCGCGCCAAAGTCTGGCGGGCCCGCGCGAAAGCCATGTTGAACCGCGCCAAACTGGAGTAAGCCCAAGCGAAAGTCATGTAAGACCGCACAACCCCCGGCCGGATTACACTAAAACAATGTCCAACTATACAAATCAAAACTATAATGTTATCAAGTAGTGATGTGAAAGTAATAAAAAATCACTAAACATTATCAATAAAATTAACGTTCTAGTTCTTAATAATCAATTTTGTGAAAAAGAAAGAAAAATTGATATGTTTACAACCAACAAATTCATTTTTCAGCCGAAATATGCCATCAAAAATTAAAAATACTGCCTAAATGGATACCGAAATTCAAAAATGGTCGTTACATTCCCAAGTAGTTGCTTACTTGCTATACTAGTGAAAATAAGGAAAGGTGGCGGAATAGTTTGATTTATAAACAAAGGGGTGTACCGAAGATTCTTCTGGGGCAGCAAGCTCTACTTAGGAGATTGAGTCCCGATCATTCGAAATTTAAAAAATTGCAGAAAGACTATTACAATAGCCAAGCTGGGTATAGTGGGGAAAAAGACTTTGACTATCAGATGCGGGAATTCAAACCAGATTATCCATATGCTATCTTGCACGATGTATATCTCCAGCAAGATCAAATTTATTTTCAAATCGACTCCCTTCTTATTACGTCCAGTTACATTGTGGTCTTCGAAGTCAAAAATATGGCGGGCAAACTACTGATTACTCAACATCCGACACAGTTCATAAAAGAGGAATTGAATGGTGAACGAACCGTCTTGAAAAGTCCGATCGAAGAACTGGAACGGAAAAAGTATTTCCTAACACGTTGGTTGCGTAAAAATGGAGTTGAGATACCACTTATCGATTTTGTGGTACTTGCTTATCAAAATGAACTAATCATTGAAAATCTCACGACTGACAAAGTAGCATTTTCTTATGAAATGCCTAACAGACTGCGAAAATTAGAAATGAATCGGGAGTGGTTGTCGGGCAGGGAAATTAGACAACTAGCTAATCAAATAAATTCGTTTCATTGTAATTATAATCCATTCCCTCTCAATAAAAAGTATGAGGTTTTGCCAAAGGATATCCGTCCAGGTGTCTATTGCACAGCTTGTCAACAATTACAAATGTCTTGGGTAGTAAAAACGTGGAGGTGTTCCAATTGTGGCCACCGTGATTTGCATGCTCATTATCTCGCGCTTCACGATTGGTACTGTATTAATGGTCCGCTCATCACAAACAAGCAACTTCGTCAATTTCTCCAAATCAATAGCCGCCATACAGCACGTCGCCTTCTAACTACTCCGAACACACGTGTAACCGGGAATGGTCGTGGAGCAGTCCACTATATTTCCCCGAAAGTCCTAACCTCAAATGAACTATCCTACAACTAATTCCAGTAATGTTGCCCACACTAAATTATAGTTCTTTGCCTTAGTATGAATAGAATCAAACCTTATTTAGCTTTTTGCATCGTACAAAAGATACTAGCAAATCACGCTGGAGACCTGGTTGACCGCGCGAAAGGCACGTTGAACCGCGCCATTCGATCGTGTCACCGCGCCAAAACCAGTCCAGACCGCGCCATTCGAATGAATCCCCGCGCCAAAGCCGAACCAGACCGCGCCATTCGAATGAATCCCCGCGCCAAAGCCGAACCAGACCGCGCCATTCGAATGAATCCCCGCGCCAAAGCCGAACCAGACCGCGCCATTCGACCGAATCCCCGCGCCAAAACCAGTCCAGACCGCGCTATTCGACCGAATCCCCGCGCCATAGCCTTACCAGACCGCGCCATTCGCTCGCATCCCCGCGCCAAAGCCAGTCCAAACCGCGCCATTCGCTCGAAGCCCCGCGCCAAAGCCGAACCAGACCGCGCCATTCGGCCGAATCCCCGCGCCAAAACCAACCCAAACCGCGCCAACCTAACCCAACGCATCTATTATCAGACAAAACACTATCTTCTATATAATCCTCCCTCTATTGACACTAAAAAACCTCGTCTGTTATCATTACGTGTAACCGGTACCACATAATGCAGACTGAAGGTGAAATGGATGGCGACTATACGAGATGTTGCCCAAAAGGCAGGAGTTTCGGCAGCGACTGTTTCACGGTATTTGAATAAAAAAGGCTATATTAGCGATGATGCGAAGCGGGTTATTGCTGCGGCGATTGAAGAATTGAATTATCGGCCAAGTATGATTGCGCGTTCGCTTAGTACGAAGCAGACAACATTCATTGGTTTAATTGTACCAGATATTGTCAATCCGTTTTTTCCGGAGCTTGCCCGTGCAATAGAAGATGTGGCGCTTGCTTCTGGATATACAATCGTCTTGTGTAATTCGGATGAAAAAATTGAAAAAGAAATCCATTATTTAACGACGTTACAGCAAAAATATGCAGCTGGATTTATTGTCGTCACAAGTAATGCAGAGGCGGATCATTATACTACACTGGATATTCCTATTGTTGCGGTTGACCGAAGAATTCATTCGTCCATACCTTTTGTAGCTACAGATAATCGCGAAGGCGCACGAATTGGTGTGGAGCACTTGTTGGCGAGTGGTTGTCAGAGTATTTTATGCATGAGAGGACCGGCTGAAGTTGGTCCGGCAAATGATCGTTTTTTAGGATTCATAGACGCCGTGGAGGGTAAAGTAATAGAAACGCATGTTGTAGAATGTCCTTTCCAATTCGAAGCTTCTGAATTGGCTGCTCGCGAGCAATTAGAACGACAGTCGATTGATGGCATTTTTGCGAGCAGTGATGTTTCAGCAGCAGGTGCGATGAAAGCAGCTTATTCGCTTGGCATCAAGATTCCAGATCAATTACAAATCGTTGGCTATGACGGAACGATGCTGGCAGGTCAGCTAACTCCAAGTTTAACGACAGTGGCTCAAGATGTATATAAAATCGGGACACTGGCCGCAAGAATGCTCATTAAGTTAATAGAAGGCCAAGAAGTGACGGAGCGAGAAATTCAGATTCCAGCCGAATTGATTATTCGAGAAACGACAAGGAGTGAGGCGCAATGATAACGGTCATTGGCAGTGCGAATATGGATTTAGTTGTGGGTACAGAAAATTTCCCGAACCAAGGGGAAACAGTTATCGGAAATATTTTTGATACAGTGCCTGGTGGAAAAGGAGCGAACCAAGCGATAGCGGCAGCACGACTTGGGGGAGAAGTTCATATGGCTTGTTGTGTCGGTAATGATTTATTTGGCACAAGTATTGTGGATAATCTTCAACAGAACGACATCGATACGACAGGCGTGTTGCAAGTTAATGCGGCTTCAGGAATTGCCAATATTTTATTATCAGAAGGCGATAATCGTATCATTGTTGTACCTGGCGCGAACTCTTTATTGATGCCTTCTCATATTGATGTGATGGAAGAGGTTATTAAGAAAAGTAAATTGGTGATGCTACAACTAGAGATACCGATTCCTACCGTCATCTATGCGTTAGCAAAATGCCAAGCAATTGGTGTGCCGGTGTTATTGAATCCAGCACCCGCTCGTGGGTTTGATTTAAATATGATGCCTTCGATTACCTATTTAACACCGAATGAAACGGAATGTGAACAGATTTTTGGCATGGATATGATAGACGCGTTAGAAAAATATCCGAACCGATTAATTATCACCCTAGGCAGTGACGGTGCTCGTTATTTCGATGGAGAACGACATATCATCGTAGAAGGTTTCAAGACAAATGTTGTGGATACGACTGGCGCGGGCGACACTTTTAACGGTGCGCTGGCTCATGGCATTGTAACAGGCATGGGTCTTGAACAAGCGGTTCGGTTCGCAAATGCAGCGGCTTCTCTTTCTGTAGAAAAGTTTGGTGCACAAGGTGGTATGCCAACTTTTGAAGAAGTAAAAAGTCGTTTGGAGGGAAGGCTATGAAGAAGCACGGGATGATCAATCGTGAAATTGCTTCCGTACTCGCACGAATGGGGCATACCGATCAATTGACGATTGCTGATTGCGGCCTCCCGATACCAGAAGGCGTGGCATGCATCGACCTTTCTTATACGTTAGGCAAACCGAGCTTCGTAGAGATTTTATCTGAACTGTTAAAGGATTTTGAAGCAGAAAAACTATATATTGCGGATGAAATGAAAGCGGGAAATCCCGCTGTTTATGATGAGGTTAAACAGTTAGAATGTGCGATAGATGAAATTACACATGAACAGCTAAAAGAAATGACTAAACAATCCAAGGTCATTATTCGTACAGGAGAAGCGACGCCATATGCCAATGTAATCTTGCAAGCCGGCGTCATATTCTGAAAGTGGGTGAGCAGAGATGATTGCGATGAGTGGGATTACAAAAAGTTTTAATGGCAATAAAGTACTGGAAGATGTCAGGTTTGAAGTAGCAAAAGGTGAAATCCATGCACTGATGGGTGAGAATGGTGCAGGAAAATCCACGCTGATGAAAATATTGACGGGTATTTATACGCGCGATGCTGGTGAAGTATGGGTCAAAGGGAAAAAAGTAGAGTTCAAAAATGCCAAGGAAGCGGAAGAAGCCGGTATTGCGGTTATTCACCAAGAGTTGAACATTTTACCGGATTTAACGGTTGCCGAGAACTTTTATTTGGGTAGTGAAATGACTATTGGTAAGAGTGGAATTTTGAAAACGAAGGAAATGAATCGTAAAGCAGAAGAAATTCTTGCGAAACTTGGGTTGCAAATCGATGCGCGTACAGTTGCTCGTGAATTATCTGTCGGGAAGCAACAAATCATCGAGATCGCCAAAGCTGTTTCATCCAATGCGGAACTAATTATTATGGATGAGCCGACAGCTGCGTTGACAGATCGTGAAATTGAGACGTTATTTGAAACCGTTCGTACGTTGCAAGCGGAAGGTGTGTCATTTGTTTATATATCTCATCGAATGGAAGAAATTTTCTCGATGTGCGATCGCATTACGATATTACGTGATGGACAATACGTAGGTGTGAAACGAATAAAAGAGACAACATTTGAAGAAATTGTACAGATGATGGTCGGTCGTGAATTAGGAGAACGTTTTCCTAAACGAACACATGCGATTGGTGATGTAAAGCTGAAAGTAGAAGGTTTGGGTCGCGATGAGTTATTTAAACATGTATCGTTTGATGTGCGAAAAGGTGAAATTCTTGGTATTGCAGGCTTGATGGGTGCGGGTAGAACAGAAGTCATTCAATCCATTTTCGGCTTTAAGAAACCGACGGCAGGAGAAATTTTCATCGATGGTAAGAAAGTGGTTATTTCAAATCCGTTGCAAGCCAAAAAGCTTGGCATTGGTTATGTCACGGAAGATCGAAAATCAGAAGGTCTTATTTTGGATTTCTCCGTACAAGACAATATGAGCTTAACGAATTTTGATCGGATTTCCAAGTCAGGTTTTATTCAGCGGACGAAGGAAAGTGCGCTTTATCATACGATGTCGAAACGTTTAGGTGTGCGGACATCTGGGCCAGAACAAATCGTGAAATCGCTAAGTGGTGGTAATCAGCAAAAGGTCGTTATTGCGAAGTGGCTAGGAATCGAGCCAGATATTCTATTTTTAGATGAACCGACGCGTGGTGTCGATGTTGGCGCGAAGAAAGAGATTTACAGTATTATCAATGAGCTCGCTGAACGTGGTGTGGCGATTGTGATGATTTCATCAGAATTGCCTGAAGTTATTGGGATGGCGGATCGTGTGCTCGTTATGCATGAAGGCCAATTGATGGCGGATTTACCGAAAGAAGAAATGACACAAGAACGTATTATGCATTTTGCTACAGGGGGTGACAAAGTTGTCCAAAACTAATATGAAATCTTCATTACAAAAACTAGGTCCCGTTATTGGGCTACTATTAATTGTTGTTATTATTTCCATTATGAGTCCAAGTTTTTTAACGCTTAACAATCTTTTTAACGTGTTACGACAAGTGTCTATTAACGCATTGATTGCGTTTGGAATGACATTTGTTATTTTAACTGGTGGAATTGATTTATCAGTTGGGTCCATATTAGCATTAACAGGAGCAGTGACTGCTGGTATGATGTCAGGTGGCATGGATCCAATATTAGCGATGCTACTTGGTGTGCTACTTGGTGTGTTACTAGGTGCGATCAACGGCTTGATTATCGCGAAAGGGAAAGTGGCTCCATTTATCGCGACACTTGCGACGATGACGATTTTCCGAGGATTGACGCTCGTTTATACAGAAGGTCGTCCAATTTCTGGACTTGGAGATTCGATGACATTCAAAATGCTCGGTAAAGGATATATTTTCGGTATCCCAGTTCCGGTCATTACGATGGCAATCGCGTTCGCTGTATTGTATTTCATTTTGAAGAAAACGACGTTCGGCCGCCGTGTGTATGCGGTAGGTGGGAACGAAGAAGCATCACGTCTATCTGGAATTAATGTGGATCGAATTAAGATCTACGTCTATTCACTCGCGGGTGGATTGACGGCGATTGCCGCATTGATTTTGACATCACGCTTGAATTCAGCACAGCCTACTGCAGGGAATATGTTTGAATTAGATGCGATTGCTGCAGTCGTACTTGGTGGGACAAGCTTAACGGGTGGTCGAGGTTGGATTGTCGGTACATTGGTTGGTGCGTTAATTATCGGTGTGCTAAATAATGGGTTGAATTTGATCGGTGTATCCTCTTTCTTCCAACAGGTAGTAAAGGGTGCAGTCATATTAATCGCGGTTCTTTTGGATCGCAAAAAAACAGCATAAGGAGATGGGTTGAATGAAAAATTTGAAGTGGGCGTTTCTCATGGCAGTAGTTTTAGTACTAGCTGCTTGTTCGATGGATCAACCAGGTTCTAGTTCCTCTGATGATAAAGGGGATGCAGGTAAAGACGGAGATAAAACATATAAAATTGGACTTTCAGTTTCTACTTTAAACAATCCGTTCTTCGTGACGTTGAGTGAAGGTGTGAAAGAACAAGCGAAAGAATCAGGCGCAAAAGTTATCGTAGTTGATGCACAAGATGATGCGTCGAAACAGGCAAGTGACGTTGAAGATTTAATTCAACAAGGTGTAGATTTATTAATTATTAACCCGACAGATTCACAGGCAGTTGTATCAGCTGTAGAATCTGCGAACAGTTCGAACGTTCCAGTCATTACAGTGGACCGTAGCGCAGAAGGTGGAGAAGTTGTTTCTCATATCGCTTCTGATAATAAAGCTGGTGGTGTGTTAGCTGGCGAATACATGTTGGAACTACTTGGTGACGATACTGCACAAGTAGCGGAACTCGAAGGAATTGCAGGGTCTTCGGCAGCACGTGACCGTGGAGCTGGTTTCAATGAAGCAGTTGACGGTAAAGTGAATATTGTTGCGAAACAAACAGCGAACTTTAACCGTGCAGAAGGTTTAACAGTTATGGAAAACATTTTGCAAGCAAACCCGGACATTCAAGCTGTGTTTGCCCATAATGATGAAATGGCGCTTGGCGCGTTAGAAGCGATTCAGTCAGCTGGAAAAGATATCATTGTTATCGGATTTGACGCAACAGACGATGCAGTTGCTTCTGTTAAAGAAGGAAAATTAGCAGCAACAATTGCACAAAAGCCTGAAGAGATTGGAAAAAAGGCGATGATAGCAGCGATTGCTAAGTTGAAAGGCGAAGACGTTGAAGC
>NZ_PDYM01000053.1 GCF_002743055.1 Sporosarcina sp. P13
TAGCTGGATGAAACCAAAAGCGGAAGACGCCGTCTAGACTCGACAGGCACTGGAGGGCTTGATGAAAAGGTGCGTTCTTTGCACCTTATCGGAAAGACCGAAGTGACCGAGAGTCTGGCGTCTGTAGCTGGATGTAATCGAAAAAGGGCTGTCCCGGAAAGTCATTTAAAAATGACTTTCCGGGACAGTCCTTTTGTTTATATAGACAATATCTAACGACTCGTTTTAATCGGAATCTCTGCGAAAGTAAACCCGCATTATGGTTTCTTATGAAGTAATTCCATAAAAAAATCTTTTCATTACTATTAATTTATTAGCTTTCCAATATTTTTACATCAAAAGAAGAAGTTTATTTTTTATACGCCTAAAAATGTTTGAAGATAGGTTTTCGTTTTTCTAAAAAAGCCTGAACCCCTTCTTTTACATCTTCTGTGAGAAATACTTGTCCGAAAATTGCTGCTTCATTTTCTAGGGCTTTATTAAAAGGAAGCTCTTTCCCCTCATCAACAGCCTTCTTAATTAACGATAGCGATTGTAAAGAATAACTTGCCATCTTTTTTGCGATTATTAATGCAGCAGATAATCCATCTCCACTAGGTACAACTTGATTAATTAACCCTATTGCTTTGGCTTCATCCGCAGAGATCGGGTCACCAGTAAACATTAACTCTTTAGCTTTGGCATCACCTATTAATCTAGGCAAACGCTGTGTTCCTCCCCCTCCCGGAAGTAAACCTAACTTAACTTCTGGCAACCCGATTTGTGCATGTGATTCAGCAATTCTTAAATCACAAGCCAATGCTAACTCACAACCTCCGCCCAGAGTTAAGCCGTTTAAAACAGCAATGGTTGGTTTTGGTAGAAAATCTATTTGGTTTAGCATACGATGTGTATTCATTGCAATATCTTTAACATCTTCTCTTCCAATCCAATCTGGGAACTCTTTAATATCTGCACCTGCCATAAATGCTTTATCTCCTGAGCCAGTTAAGATTGACACAATTACTTCTGGATCATTTTCTATTGTAGTGAAAACGGCTTCTAGCTCTACAACTACTTTGTTATTAAGAACATTAAAAGGAGGGTTCTCTATCGTTACAATAGCAATTCCATTCTCTTTTTTAATATCAACGAGTGTATACACCTAGCTTCTCCCCTTTACTTTGAATACTCATACCATCCCTTACCGGTTTTTCTACCTAAGTTTCCAGCCATTACTTTTTCTTCAATACACCCCGCAGGCTTATCATCAAGATTTCCTGTTTCATTATAAAGTTGTAATTGTGCGTAATAACCAACGTCTATTCCAGATAGATCTGCCAATTCAAATGGCCCCATTGGGTGGTTTAAGGCTTTCTTGCAAATTAAATCAATATCTTTATAATCACAAATGCCTGATTCATAAAGTTTGGTGGCCTCATTAGATAAAGCTAAGAGGATTCTATTGGCGACAAAACCGTAGATTTCCTTGCGAAGTAATACTGCAGTCCGATTAATTTGTTTGCATAGATCCATAGTGACCTGCGCTGTTTCTTCTGATGTATTCTCACTCATTACAACTTCCACACAATCCATAACAAGCGGAGGAAAGAAAAAATGCATATTACATATTTTATCTGGCCGGTTCGTTACTTCAGCAATCATAGAATTGACAATGGTTGAGCTATTGGATGCTAAAATAGCGTGAGGGGGAGCAACTTTATCTAATTCGTGAAAAACATTTCTTTTTATATCAAGCTTTTCAACTACTGCCTCAATAACAAAGTCTGCCGTACTAGCCGCATCATTTAAGTTTGTGGTAAAAAACAACTTACTAAATGCCAAATCTCTATTTTCTGCCGATATTCTCCCTTTAGCAACCCACTTCTCCATAATTTCTACTAAATGAGACTTTGCCTTTTGCAAGGATTCTTCGTTAATATCTTGAATGGTTGTTTGATATCCTCCCAAAGCACAAAGCATTCCAATCTGATTCCCCATGGAACCACTTCCAACCACACAAATATTTTTAATTATTCCCGTATTCATAGTAACATTCCCCTTTTTTATGAATTAGCACATGGATAAGATACGCAGTTTCTAATGAGATAGTAATTTATCTAGTTGCTTCCCAGTTCATACGATTCATTTCTCTATCAACTTTCCCGTTCCAATATAGTAGCAATTCCTTGACCCCCACCAATGCATGCTGTTAATAAAGCAAAACGACCTCTAATCCTATCTAGTTCATAAACAGCTTTTGTTGCTAATATAGCTCCCGTTGCTCCCAATGGATGACCGTGAGCAATAGCACCACCGTTTACATTCACTTTAGAGAGATCCATTTTTAATTCCCGGTTGCACGCAATTACTTGCGCTGCAAAAGCTTCGTTTATCTCGATGATATCCATGTCTTCAAGTGTTAATCCTGACTTTTCCATTACTTTAACTGTTGCAGGAACAGGTCCTATTCCCATAATGTTTGGATCCACTCCAGCTACTGCATATTGACGAACAACAGCAAGTGGCTTCAAGTTCAACTCATCGGCTTGTTCTCTTGACATAATGACAAGTGCAGCTGCACTATCATTTAGTCCAGAGCTACTACCAGCCGTAACAGAACCGTCTTTTAGGAAAGCAGGAGGCAACTTGGCTAACCCATCTAAAGTGGATTGAGGGCGTGGATGCTCATCTGTGTCAAAAACGAATGATTCCCCTTTACCTTTTGATACAGTAATCGGAACAATTTGTTCCTTGAAACGATTTTCTTCTATTGCTATGGCCATCTTTTTTTGGCTTTGAAGGGCAAATTCATCTTGCTCTTCTCTGCTAATACTGTACTTATTCACGAGGTTTTCTGCAGTAATCCCCATTTGAGGATCTCCTATTTCACTTGGTGACAACTTGGGACTAATAAATTGGGGAGGAGCAACACTATAAAGCTTATTCGGTTTTCCCATCAGATAGGGAGCCTGGCTATAGCTTTCGATTCCTCCGGCAATATAAATATCACCATCGCCTGAACGAATGGCACTAGCAGCTAAATTTATGGCATTAATACCAGAACCGCATTGACGATCGATCGTCAAACCGGTTAGTCCAAGTGAAGGGTCCGTTTTAAGAGCAGTTAAGCGTGCAATATTCCCTCCACCGCTTAGGACATTTCCCATGATTACATCGTCGATCATTTCCGGTTTTAAATTAGTTCTATTCAATAACTCTTTTAATACCTCGGCACCAAAGTGATGGGCCGGCATGGTTGCAAGTGCACCACCAGATCTTCCGATTGCTGTTCTAACAGCTGCTACTATAACTGGATCACGTTTCAATACATTTTCATCCTTTCTACTGTTGGAATAATAATTAAAATTATACGTACCATCTATTTTTTTATTATGTTTTTCTCTATAAAACTTGTCGTTGTATCCCCTTCACGAAATGCTTGGTGCGATACAATCTTTTTTAAGAATGGAATATTTGTCTTTATTCCTTGCAATTCATAAGCATCCAACACTTCTTGAAGATGGTTGATTGCTTTCATGCGAGTTTCTCCTTTAATGATTAACTTGGCAACCATCGGATCATAAAAGGGGGATACTACTGAAGAATCTGATATAGCTAGCTCATGACGAATCCCCTTACCGGTAGGCGTATACAACTTTGTAATTCTACCCGGAGAAGGGAAAAAGGTTTCAGGATCTTCTGCGTAAATTCTAACTTCTATCGCGTGACCTTCTCTTTTTATATCTGCTTGTTTAATAGTAAGACGTTCACCACTTGCGATCAGAAGCTGTTGCTCAACTAAATCAATCCCTGTAATTTCCTCTGTGACCGGATGTTCCACCTGCAGGCGTGTGTTCATTTCTAAAAAGTAAAAGTTTTGGTCTGCATCGACTAAAAATTCGATAGTCCCCGCATTACTGTAACCAATAGATTGAGCAGCCAGAATAGATAATTCGCCCATTTTCTGTCGAGTTTTCTCATCTATAAATGGCGATGGAGCCTCCTCAAGAACCTTTTGATGACGACGCTGAATAGAACATTCTCTATCCCATAAATACACAGAGTTTCCATACTTATCAGCAAGTATTTGTATTTCAATATGATGGGGTTCTTCAATATATTTTTCTATATACATCGTTCCATCCCCGAAAAAATCTGTTGCACGTTTCTGATTACCAGCGTAATACTTAAGTAATTCTTCTTGATTATAAACAGCCTTCATTCCTATCCCGCCACCCCCAGAGGATGCCTTAATCATGACTGGATAGCCTATGCTGTTTGCAATTTCTGCTGCTTCGTTCTCATCTTTTAATGGATGAGCAATACCTGGAACTACTGGTACACCTATTTCTTTCATGACTTTACGGGATTCAATTTTACTTCCCATTTGAGCAATAACATCTGCAGAAGGACCGATAAATATAATCCCTTCATCTTCGCATCTACGGGCAAACTTCGGATTTTCAGATAATAAACCATATCCCGGATGTATCGCCTCAACCTTTGTTTCTTTAGCAACCTCTATTATTTTGTCGATGTTCAGATAACTTTCATTAACACGTGAGCCTCCGACACAATATGCTTCATCAGCCAGTTGGACATGAGGGGCTTCCTTATCTGCTTCGGAAAAAACTCCTACTGTATGAATATCCAAAGCGTTACATGTACGCATAATACGAGCTGCAATTTCACCACGATTGGCTATGAGAATTTTTTTAAACATACGGATCCTCCTGTTTACATGGTACGTTTAATAAAACGTACGAATTACTGTGTAGATTAAACGTTCATGCACAAATAAATCATACCCTTAGAAGATATTTTTTTAGTTCTTCCTTTTTAACTTTCCCCGTGGCAGTCATTGGCAATTTATCAATAAAACTAACTATAGGAACTTTATAAACAGACATTTGATCATGGCACCATTTTTGAAAATCTTCTTCACTTATTGTGCTTTGATGTTCTTCTTCTATTTGTATAAAGGCAACAGGTACTTCACCTTTTTCTTGGTGTTTTTTCGCTATAACACCACAGCCAACCACAGCAGGATGACGACAAATTATGGACTCGATTTCAGGTGGAGAGACACTCATTCCATTCACTTTTAACATTTCTTTTCTGCGACCCAAAAAGTGAAGGTAACCATCTTGATCAATTACTCCTACATCTCCCGTATGGAGCCATCCATTTTTTATAGATTGCTTGGTTTCTTCAGGTTTGTTCCAATACGATTTTAATAGTGATGGGGTCTTGATCACTATTTCCCCTTCAACATCTAAAGGAACGATCTCTCCTGTTTCGAAACTAACTATTTTTAACTCTGTTCCTGGCATGGGTAATCCAGAAAATACGGGTTGACTTTTCAGATCCATGTCATCATCCTGCATATGGGTAGTAAATGTATCAAATGTATGGGTTTCGGTCATACCATACGCCATTTCCCTCATAGTACTGCCGGATAATTCTCTCCACTTTTTCCTATACTCTTGATTCAACTTTTTCACAAAAGAAGTAACGGATATTTCTTTAATTGTACTTAAATTGTATTGCGTTATATCCTCTCTGTTCATTAACTCTACAAAGTTATCTAAAACACCACCTATGTGGGTTACTTTATACTTTGCAATCCCTTGTAAAACAGCTTCAGCATCCCAACGACCTAAAATAATATGAGTCGCCCCAGTGAAAACAGGTAACAATACACATACATTTTGACCTGCTATCCAAAATGATGGGAAATAAGCCATGACTACATCATCCATTTTAAATTTACTTGTAAAAGTAGAAGCTGTTGCACACGTATAAATCATATTTCTTTGGGTATGTTCGCACCCCTTAGGTAAACCTGTAGTACCGCCAGTATAATTTAATGCCGCTATGTCATCCAAACTCAACTTCACTGGAGGATAAGAGGTACTTTGTCTATTTACTATAGACTTCCACTCAATAACGTCTGTAGTACTGTAATCAATATCTTCACAAACTAGAAGAGATTGATGCACAGGTATAGTTGGGAACTCAGGAATATAATCACGTAAGCTAGTAGTTACTACGATTTTTACACTAGTATCTTCTTTCACTTCTTGAACTAATGTGTAAAGGTAGTCAGTTGTTACAATCAGCTCTGCTTGTGTATCATTTAACTCGTATAGTAGTTCTTGCTTTTTAAACATGGGATTAACAGGTACATGAATACAACCTATTTTTAAAATTCCGTAGAATGCAATAAGAAATTGTGGGCAATTAGGTAGAAACACTGCCACTCTATCGCCTTTTCTCATTCCAGACTCAGACAAAAATGCCGCGAATTTATCACTTAAATCATCTAATTGTTTGAATGTAATTTCTTCTCCATACCAAATGATGCATGGTTTATTCGGTTGAGTTTCTGCCCATTTCTTCAAATAATCCGTAATTAATAGTTCACCAAATGGATAATGGGATTCACGAGGTAAGTTTTTCGGCCAATTTTTTTCTCTTAGTTTTACTAAATGTTCTAAATAGGTTTGCTCATTCATCCAACGTCCTCCTATAATGGTTTTAATTTTATAGATAGAATTAATGGTAAGATTCTAACCTCGAAATAACTTCCTCTGAAGGTCGCTTTGAAAGTGAAGACACAATCAACATAGATAGTAATGAAATAGGCAAACTTATTAGAATTTCCGAATTATAAGGTAACTCGAAAAATAGGAAGAGTATCATAAAGCTGATTGAACCGGATAGTAGTCCGATGCTCGCCCCTAGATTATTCGCTCGTTTCCACCAGATCCCAAGTACAACGGGCCCAAAAAAGGACGAAACCATCAAACCAACAGCCGCTGTATACAAAACGATTAAAAATGTCGGTGGATTAAGAGTTAAGATCATGATAAATAAACCTATAACCCAAGTAGATATAAGTGAAACTTTTAATATTTGAGAGCGATTTGCTTCAGGCTTAAAAACTCCCTTATACAAATCGTAAGCCACAGAACTACTGATAGCTAAAAGTAGTGCATCTGTTGATGACATCACAGCGGCTAAAACTCCAGCTGCTATTATTCCCATAAGAATTTTCCCGAAAAATCCTTCTGCAATAAATAGCATCCACATATCGGATGGATTATTCTTTAAAATATCTTCTCCCAATGTTGGGATGTATGGAACCATCACTAGAATGGTAGATATCATTAATACCGCAAAAAATAGCATACTTATATTAAGTGATAACTTAGCTGAACGGATATTTGACGCAGTGAAAACACGCATGATGAGATGTGGTGTCACGCATACGGCGGTCGCCCACGTAACAAACGCGCCGATGTATCCAGCAATAGGCACAGTTGCCCCGGCAACTCCAAGGCTAGGATTTACATTCGATGCATTCACTAAAAACTCAGGCCAACTAATAGGTAGATTGATTATTCCGCCGACTACTAATATAATCGTTAAAATTGTCAATAAGAAGCCTTGAAGAATATTTGTCCAAGTTACAGCTAGCATGCCCCCCATAGAAACATAAAAGATAAATACAAAACTGATAATGATTAATCCCCATTTATACTCCAGTCCTGTTACATAGGATGTCATCAGCCCTCCTGCTTTCATCTGTGACATTAAGTACATACTGGAACCAATGATAATAATGATAGGAATTGCAACCTTAAAAAAATTACTTCCTTGATAACGATCATTAATAAATTCTGAAACAGTTATCTTTTTTGAACTTCTTAATGGTTTAGCAACTAATATACTAGCAATTGGAAAACCAACACATGACCCTACAACCATCCAAGCTAAAAAAGGTAGCCCAAGATTCCAAGTAGTACCGACGATCGCCATAAATGATCCACCACTGCCGAGAGCAGCTAGCATAGCAAGTGAATTCATACCTGTTCCAATATTTCTTCCTGCTGCATAGTAGTCATCGATCCCCTGATTGGAGGATGAAATTCGTCTTTGTGAAAGTAATCCAAGAACAATACAAAATACTAAGTAAGTAATCATGATAATCGTTTCAGTTGTTTTCATGACTTATTTCCTCACCTTTCTCACCCTTGACATGTATATCCAATGGTTCTTTCTCCGTCAAAACTAATAGTATTCCAATTGTAGGTGCTAATAAGCTAAGCAAAAATGCTGACCATGCAAGTAAGGAAACTTCTAACAGTAAAATGTCATAAGACCAAGGCAAGAAGAAAATAATCGGATAAGCAATTAATGCAATCACAAATAGCAAATTTCTACGTGACAACAGAAACCAATTTTTCTTACTCAAATCGCACATCCCCCTTTTTCATTATTCCGACCTTTTGAAACGAATTTTTTCCACTTGAATTTAGTGATTAACTGTAAAAGAACTGCAAACTGAAATCGCGGATGTGTGTGGATTTTCCATGGACTTACTGGTGAATAGTCCACAAAATAATTCAGGATAGAAGATAAGTTTCTTTCAGTGTCCTTGGTATATCTGATCGATAATAGTGTGATTCCTTCCAATCGATTTTTCGTACCTAGTACATTAGCAAATAACCTTGTGAGTGGATCAGCGGTTACATAAACAAGTGTAAAAGTTATGTTATCTGTTTTTACTATAATCTGGTCATTTTTCGAATCGTACATTAGATTCGGTTTAGCTTTTGCTATTTGGTAGTCAAGGCCTTTCTCATTGAGTATCATTTTTATTAATCGGAATACTTCTTCCTGAGAGAACCCTACATATGCTTCCCATTTTTTCTGAACTGATAGCAACTCGTACACCCCGATTCTAATTTTCAAGATTAAAATCCTGTCGGCCAGTTAGCAAGTCGATGTTCACCTTTCGAACCTCTTGCGCAAGAGTACTCTAACGTCTGTGAAAGAAACTTCCTGGTATCACGGGGATCAATAATATCATCAATTAAATGTTTCTCTACAGCTGCATAAGGTGAACTATCGCTTCCCCAAGACTCTAATAGTTTCTTTCGTTCTTCCGCAGGGTTTTCGGAGTCTTTAAGTTGTTGACCGAAAACGACATTGACTCCTACCTCAGGACCCGTGAAGTTAATCTCAGCTGTTGGCCAAGCAACTACAAAATCTGCCCCCATTGTAGGTCCACACATATTTGCATAGGCTGCCCCAATGCTTTTTCGAATGATGATAGAAATTTTAGGCACGGTTGATTGCGCTAAAGCCTGATTCCACATCATGATTTTGGTTGGCATTTTTAATTTTTCTGCGTCACTAGACACACGAAAACCTGGAATATCATGTAAGAAAATGATAGGAATATTATAAGAATCGCATAAACAAATAAAGTCTGTTGCCTTCTCGCATTCATTTGCACCAGCAGAACCAGCAAACATCATTGGCTGATTAGCGATAATTCCAATAACCCTTCCGTTTATTCTAGCTAAAACTGTGAGTAGAGCTCTGCCGAATAATGATTTGAGTTCAAAGTACTCTCCATCATCCACTAGTTCTTTTATTACCTTTTTCATATCATAAGCTCTCTTTTTATTCGCAGGTACAATATCCACTACATTATCTACAGTTCTATATGGGTCATCCATCGTTTCTTTAACGGGTGGTTCCTCATTTGCATTCGATGGCATATAACTTAAGAATTTTTTCATTTCCCCTATACTGGCCTCTTCACTTTCAGTAAAACTATCAACTTGGCCAGTATACTTTGCATGGATTTCCCAACCTCCAAGCGTCTCGCTAGAAATTTTTTCGCCCGTTGCAATTTCTAATATTCTAGGGCCAGCTACTGCCATGGTTGTACCTTTTAATTGCGTCACGAAATCTGACGTTACCGCTACCCAGGTTGGTCCGCCGTAACTATCACCTAAGACTGCTGTAATCATAGGTACTTGTCGATTATGCGTAAGAAGCTCGTCCCAAAAAAGCATTTGACTAAATTGATCTGCTCCCATACCATCTGGAATACGTAGTCCTCCTCCCTCCTTTAAATTAAGTAGTGGTAAGCCACGTTTTAGGGCGAAATCATGAATTGCTCTAGTCTTTCTGAAATAAACCATTCCTTCTGTTCCAGCGAAAACAGTCTTATCAGCTGCTTGAACAGCAACTTGTCGGCCATCGACCTTTGCTAGTCCAGTAATGAGCCCATCCCCTGCACTTTTTTCTTCACATCCAGGCTGATCTGATTGAGCTAATGAACCAAATTCAATAAACGAATCAGCATCCACAAGCATATCAATCCGTTCCCTCGCAGTTAGGAAACCACTTTCACGATGACGGGCAATTCTTTCTTCTCCTCCACCTAGCATTGCTCTTTCTTTACGGTTCTGTAAATCTTCTATTAGTTGTTTCATAAAATGTTATCTCCTACCTTTTATCAGTTTTTTTAGATCAAATAAAAATGGGTTACTTTATAGAAATAATTACATCTCCCTCATTGACAAAATCACCTTCACTAACTTTAACTTCACTGACCACACCTTCTACTTCTGCTTCTAGAGGAATTTCCATTTTCATTGACTCTAAAATTGTAACTTCTTGACCTTTTTCTACTTTGTCTCCTGCCGAAACTAAAACCTTCCAAACACTCCCGGCCATTACAGCTTTTACTTTATGCACTGTTAACACCTCCTCAATAGGATGGACTGGCTATATGTAAGCATATTCCAAGAATCAGGTTTTAGAACAAAACAGTGGGATTGTCCATTCATTCGGAATCCTACCTGTTATAGCTAATAAGGAATCACGTATAGGGAACTATAAATAAGTAAACGTCAATCAGCGCCCACCTATCTTTTAGGGGGGCGCTGTTTGACGTTTACTATCTAAAAACTTATCAAATATCCTGCTACTAGGTGAAAATGGAGCTGGAATGGAACTTCTCGCACAAAGTGTTCAAATTGATTACAGCCAAGAGAATGTACAACTACTGCCATAGTTTGCACCAACGATTACCACGGATTTTACCAGTGTGTAACGTCAAGAATGTGAAAATATAAAATGTTAAGGACTTTAAAGATAATACCCTAGCCCTTCGTACTTTGAAAGACGAATTAGCCTACTGATCTTAAACAATCACACCCGATAGTAGAGTTACATACCAACCAATCCATACAAAATTAAAAATAATGTGCCTCCGCCGCAAAGCGATGCAAGAATAGTATAGATCATAAAATTATGTCTTTCTTCGTGTATTGCACGAACTGCAAAGATGGTGAAAAAAATCATAAAAAAACCAAGCAATGAGTAGATGAAAAGCATTACGATTCCTCTTTTCTAATGTATTTCAATCACCATGACCCGTTTGAAACACAACTATTGATTGCAAAAAAGCACCTCTATAGAGATGCTTTTTAACTGATTGTACTTAGATATAAGTCAAGGGAGTCTTCTACTTCACGTTCTACTAGCGCTATAAAATCACTATAATTTTCTGTAGTATGTGCTTTATCGAGCGCTTCATAATAGGCTAATCGATTTTCCACCTTAATAATGACTGGCGGAAATCCCTCTTTCATTACATCTAAATTTAACAAAAGTCTTGAAATACGTCCATTGCCATCTATAAAAGGATGAATGCCAACAAAAATAGCATGCAACATCGCGCCGCGTTCAACAGGATGGAGATAGATACCTTCATTCCGATACCAATTCATCATTTGTTCCATTTTTTCTTGGATCAGATAATGTGCTGGTGGTATATGCGTTGCACCAGAAATAAAAACTTGTTCTTTGCGGTAAATACCTGCATATTCATCATGAATCCCTTTGAGTACTAACCGATGTAAATTCTTGATTTGCCATTCAGAAAGTGATTCTTTCATTTGAACAATTTCTTCAACATAAGCAATGGCATCACGATGATTGATAACCTCTAAATGTTCTCTCAGTGTCTTACCACCGATCGTAATCCCTTCAAGAACCACTTTCGTTTCGTTTATGGTTAAGGTATTCCCTTCAATCGCGTTCGAATGATAGGTCCACTCTAGAAATAACTTTTCTCGTAAACTTTTTAATGTATATTTTGGTAAAGGACGAGCAGCATCTAATTGTGCCTTCTTTTTATTAATAACTTCAAACAAATGAGTAACCTCCCAACTATACAAGTAGAGTATTTCTATTATTGTACCGCATATTTGAAAAGTTCTATACCTATTTAATATTCATCTTATTTTTCAAATTAGAACGATGTGATTTCGGTTAAAGATTTCTTTAGAAACTAGGTTGTCGTTATCATTCAACTAAAAGCTGTTTGACGCACAGGCATCGTTTTTATTTTTAAAACATCGAAACTATTTTCCTCACAAAACGAACTAATCATTAATCTAATGAAATGAGGAGTTCTTATGAAAAAGAGAGTACGTGTCCTTCCATTCTTGCTTATGGTTCTTGTCGTCATGAATTTTAAACCAATTCCTACAGCGGCTTGTTCATGTGTGATTGCCCCACCTGCAGATGTTGCCCTATCCGAAGCGACTGCTGTATTTAGTGGAGAAGTTGTGGAAGTTAAAAAAAGTAATCGGGACGACGGAAAAACCATTCATTTCAACGTGCGCGAGATATGGAAAGGGATCGATAGCCCAACTATTTCAGTTTTTACGGGCAATGATTCAGCGTCATGCGGTATAGATTTTACAGTCGGAAAAGAGTATTTGGTATACGCTCACACAATGGAATCGAATGGAAAAAGCATCTTATCTACTACACTTTGTGACAGAACGGCTGAGCTAGCGAATGCTGCCGATGACATTGCGTTGATTGGTGAAGGTCAAATCGTGAAACAAACGGAACAAACGACTGATTCATCAACCACCCAGTATTATGTATATGCAAGTGCACTGGTTGCTGTAGGATTGATTGGGCTAATCCTATGGAAACGTTCTAAGAAGAGTTAAAAAGTTACCGTTCTATAACTGAACAACAGAAAGCTCCAACAAACCACTAACGGTCTGCTGGAGCTTTCAATCACTTATCCAACACACCATAATGTACTTTCGTATACGGACGAATCTGCTGAACAAAACCAAAACTTTCAAACATTGGTGACTCATAATGATCCTTCAACACCACACGTCGCCTACACACCCGCAACGCTTCCGCCACCCATTCATCCGTCAAACGGTAAGACGCACCAATCTCACGCAACGTCTCAAAATTAGAAGACTCCTCAATAGGCGTCGTAAACATCGGATCCAAAAACACCACATCCCGCGAATCACTCGGACAACTCTTCAAAAACTCCACAGCCTCCGAATGAATCACCTCAATCCGCTCCATCGATTCCTGCAATAGTGGAAACTCAATCGGAAAACGACGCAAACCCGTCTCCGTCAAAAACGCCACCACCGCATCGGCCTCGATTCCTTCGACACGACCATCCACACCTACAACACTCGCCGCAATTATCGCATCCGAACCAAGCCCAAGCGTACAATCCAAAAACGAATCACCCGGCATCAAACCCGCTGCCGCCACTAACGGATCCACTTCACCCTTAACAATCCGCTTCAACCGATACGTCGCAGAATTCGGATGAAAAAAGAACGGCTCCTCGCTACCTCTTCTATAAAACGAATAGCGGTCCTTCCCCGCTACTAAGACATCCGATTGATAGATGTCCTGCAACTTCGGAATAGACCGCTTCTTTCGTTCCACGACAGGCACCTGCAAGCGCTCTGCAGCTTCTTCTACCAAAGCTACAGACTGCGCATCAGGCCGTCCTGCCGTCGTCACAATCACCTTCACTGACCTACAACATTCGTCAACACATCAACGAGGTGATCTTTAATTTGATCCTTTTGGAAGTTCTCAATCTGCTCACGCGGAACAAAGTATACTAACTTCCCATCATTCCAAATCGCCACTGAAGGAGAACTCGGTGGAATCTCCGGGAAATGCGCACGCAACGCTTCCGTCGCTTCCTTATCTTGTCCAGCGAATACCGTTAGTAAATGATCCGGCTTCACTTCTGCCACTGCCTCACGTACGGCTGGGCGTGCTAAACCTGCTGCACAGCCACAGACTGAGTTGATCACGATTAGTGCTGATCCTTTTAAGTCTTTTAGTGTTTCATCTACGGATTCTGCCGTTGTTAGTTCGGTAAAACCTGCATTTGTTAGTTCTTCGCGCATGGGCGTTACGATCCCGCGCATGTATTCGTCGTATGCGTTCATTTTGATACTCTCCGCCTTTCATGGGGTTACTAGTTTTGTTGTTGGTGCTCATGTTTAATAGTAATGGATTTGGAGGATTATTTCACGTGATTGAGATGGGGAAAGTCGTTTTATACGGTACTTATGCATGGAACTTTCATAACCCCTCAAAAAACCGTGTTTATTTCTCACATAGACACTTTTTTTAAAATGCTCCTTTTAATACTAGTTCATAATATGTTTCCTGATCAAGGTGCGTACTATTCCTTAAAGTTTCAATTGTGGTCTCTACGCTATCTCTTACCTGAGCAAAGATTTCTTCTAACTTCGCATCAGGGTATTCTTCTAATAGATAAACCACTACAGACATGATTGATTCCAAATATTCATGTAAATGTTTAATGAATAGATTTGTATTGTAATGGATTTCTGCTGAGTGGACGATAGAATTTCTGATACGATAAAGACGCTGAACATGTTGTTCAATATTTTCTTTATGATTTTTCAATAATGCAGATGAAGATTTCCCATCTTTTAATATGCTTTTCAATTCTTTGTAGCGATATGCCAGTAGCAAATTTAATTCCCTGCATGCGCTTTCTATCACTTGCTCATTTCCGCTATCCAATAAAATAAGCATCGCATCTTGCGGGACTAATTTACCTACCTTTTTCATCTGACCATCAATCTCAACCTCTAAATCACATCTATTACAATCCAGTATAAAGTTTTTTAATAACCCATAAAGATAATTATGGGTCGAACTTGTAGACAATACGTTTCTGACGTTATCTATTCCACCATCATATTCTTCAGTCCTGACAAACGATTCAATAGCAATCCACAAGTTTAGAAATGCTGATTGCGGAGACAATGATTCATCACTGATTCTTGTGAATTCAAATAAACTTTTAAATTTACGATTCACTTCAATATTATTATGTTCTAACTGATTTCTAACCTTTTCCATCATACTTTTAGAAGCACGAAACTTCTTCTTTTTCTCGACTAAGTCCACGCGGATATTTCTCACAAAACTTTTCCCATTTTGTAATAGCACTATAGGTTCAGTTGCAATGCCTGGTAGTGGATAACCGTAAAACCGTAATAAGTCTAGATATTCTGCTACTTCTTGCCAAGCCTTATTTATACCGGATTGTATGTCATGGGCATTATTCTCAATTCGTATATACTCTTTATTTTTTGATAAGTTTTGTTCTAATTCATATTCACTGTATGTACTTATCACGGCATTTCCATTAAGTAAATCCGCGCCAAATTGCTCTAGTTGGAGTTTTGTTTCCGAGTTCAAATTTGATTTAATAGAAAAAAGATGGATATACGTTGTTGGCTCTGATAAAGTTCTTTCAAAAAACTTTTTAAATCTTTCTATAACCGTAGATTGTTCACTTAAAATGGTTTCCTTTATTAGGGAATACAAAGCATTCAATGACCAACCTTTCCCTAACAACTCACTAGCAAGTACCTTTAATACGGTATCTATTTCACTAAAATCTTTATCTTCATAAGCGTTTAATCTAAGTAGGTCATTTACTTCCTGCACAATCCATTTTAAATAATTTGTCTCAAGATGACGAATAACATATTCTAGTCGGTAAATAACAGAATGAATTTTTGCATTTTCAGTAGTTTTAGGAACGGACTGAAAAGTATTTTTCATTATTTTTGCTTGATTTTCCGCGTATTTTGAAAATAGCTTATCTTCCACCACTATTTTATTAGCCTCTCCAAAAACTATTCTCAGATGTTGATCCGTTCTTTTTATCTCGTCATTCATCATACCTTTACAGACGTATAATGTTTCACTTAACGCTTGGTGGCTGTTTAAGTATCGAACAGAATATTTGCTATGTGTATGTATATTTAAAAGCTCTAGCCAACGTTGCACGAAATAAATTTGACCCTCATTGAAATCTCCATATCCTAATATGTCGGTATTATTGAATTTTGTCTCCATGTTTTCCTCCAAATATGTTGTTTTTTTTAGAAAAAGGTTTATAATAGTGAATATAGCAACATAATAATCGATATCAAAGGAGCGCCAGTGGTCTTGAGGTTAATCCCAACCCATTGGATATGCTCCTTTTTATATTTTACTGAAGCTATCTTGGTTTTTATAATACTACCGCTTTGAATATAAGGTACCGTGTGTCAAACTTTCGTGTTTGTTTAAACATTCATGATTGTTTTTCACACAGGTACCTTTTTCAAAACCCTTTCGTATTAAAGAATAGGAGGTGTAAATATGCTATCCAATAGAGAATTAGCGATATTTATTTGGTTAGTAATAGTTTCTTTAATTCTATTAGTTATTATGAGAAAAAATCTGTTTTCTCCATTGATTGATATAGTAAAAGCTGTGTGGAATCTTTTCTGCATGCCATTTTCTATTATAGTAAACCTATATGTTGCATTAATTTTTAGTGTCTTATGGTTTTACAATGTTTTAGAAACAGATTTGTTAATAACCTTTTCTCTATGGATTTTCTTGTTTCTATATCCATCAATTAATATTATTTATTCTAAACATTGCACGTTGAGTATAGATGATTTTGTAAAATCCACACTCTCATTAAATATTATCTTTCTGTTTGTAGTGAATCAGTACACGTTCCCTTTAAAATTTGAATTATTGTTAGTACCTATCCTATTTCTTTTAGGAGCAGTGAGTGAGTTAACAAAAAACAAAATTGATTTTGACATGCTTAATAAGATTAGTAACAGCTTAATCTTATGGCTTGGAATATTTATGATATTTAATGCTGTAATTCATTTTTTTCTTAATCTAGATGACTGGGCTACATTATTATTTTGGAAATCTTTTGCTATCGAGCTATATGTTTTATTGCACTTACCTCTGCTTTATTTCGTTAAGTACTATGGTTACTATGAGAAGTTCAATAATTATTTTACCTTTAAGACTTATTATCGATTAAGTGGGGTAAAAAAACATTTATTCATTTCAAAAGTTATGTTTCAGTCAAAATTTAAACAAGATACTTTAAATACTTTTTGGGATAATATTAAAAGAAGCAATTTCCGTAGTAAAGAAGAAATGCTTAGAAGTGTAAAACATGAACAGAAGAGCTGAAGTAGTTCTTCCATCGGCTATCATCTAAATTCGATTTCCCCAAAAAACTTTGGATGCTACATTAGAGTTTTTAATTGAGTTAGTTAAGTCCCTATCCTATAAATAAAGAGGTGGTGTCCAGAATGAAACAAAAACGTTATAACCAGGAATTCAAACAAACAATCGTGGAACTCCACAGAACTGGTACATCTGTTGAGTGATCTCAGCAGCGAGTATAGTGTATCTGAAGTAACAATTTATAAATGGATTAAAGCACTTTCCCCTATTGAAAGCAGTGGTGGTTTGACACCGACTGAAGTTGCAGAAGTTCAAAAGGAAAATCTTCGCCTTCAACAAGAGGTGGAAATCCTAAAAAAGGCTATGACCATATTCGCGAGAAAG
>NZ_PDYM01000054.1 GCF_002743055.1 Sporosarcina sp. P13
TACGTTGAAGTTAGTAAGGAATTCAGTAATTTCTAGACACTTTGATCCGCTTCTGAATTTTGTTAAGTAATCATCACTGTACCCACTTCGGCGCTGGCGGATGGCTCCCGCAATAAGCCAGAAAGGAAGAGCGCCTCTCTGTCTTATTGCTCCGCCTACCGCTTGTAAGGCGCCTTCGTTTGGTGAAGAGAAGTAAGTAACATAGTACTTTATAGTCTAATAGTGAGTTTACTATGTATCAAAGCCTACTAAAACTACCTTGTACTCAAAGAGCGTAGGCACAACTGCAGGGTCAGCCGAAGCCAGGAGACAACTAGCACGACCTTCGCTTGTTGGCTCCTGGCGGGAGGCAATCCCCCACGTGCCGAAGCGATGATTGAAAACCGACCTTCACTAACTTCAGTATTGAAAAAGTTAGTAAGGGATTCTGTAAGTTCTAGACACTTCAATACGCTTCTGAATTTTGTTAAGTAATCATCACTGTACTCACTTCGGCGCTGGCGGATGGCTCCCACAATAAGCCAGATAGGAAGTACGCCTATCCGTCTTATTGCTCCGCCTACCGCTTGTAAGGCGCCTTCGTTTGGTGAAGAGAAGTAAGTAACATAGTACTTTAAAGTTTAAAAGTGAATTTAACTATGTACCAAAGACTACTAAAACTACACAGTACTCAATAGCGTAGGCACAACTGCGGGGTCAGCCGAAACAAAGAGACAGCTAGCGACCTTTGCTAGTTGGCTCTTTGTGGGAGGCAATCCCCCACGTGCCGAAGCGATGATAGAAAACCGACCTTTACTAACTTCAGTACCGTAAAAAAGTCGAGCAGCGCCCCAACACAAACTGATTTTCCAAAGTACAGAAACCCATCCAACCTACCTCGCACTCAAATAGCGTAGGCACAACTGCGGGGTCAGCCGAAGCCAGGTGACTACTAGCGCGTCCTTCGCTTGTTGGCTCCTGGCGGGAGGCAATCCCCCACGTGCCGAAGCGCTGATTGAAAGCTGATCTTCTCTAGCTACAGTACCAGAAAAAAGTCGAGCAACGACAAAATCCTGCCCACTCTTTCCTCCATTGTACCGAAAGAAAAGAAAGACAGGAAACGATTGCATTCATTATTTTTTATCCGCCCTATGAAGACTAGAAAAGCTTTTGAAATCAGCCTCCACCTTCCGCGTCAACCTACGCTCAAACCACTTACCAACCAGCCACAACAAGAAAATCACAACAAACATAAGCAACGTACGAATCGGCTTCGTAAACAACGCCCGAATATCATAACCAATAAACGTAATCATCATAATCATCACAAGCTTCCCAAGCATCAACGCAAACAAATAATTCTTCTTATTCATATTAGACAGCCCCGCCACTAAATTCACTAGCGCTGATGGAGTAAACGGAAAACAGATCAAAATAAACAACGGACCAAAACCATTGCGCTCCACCCAATGAATCAATTGCTGCACGCGCACAGGTCGAGTTAGAAAAGAGAAGAAGCGATTGTCGCCATATTTCCGAATAAGCAAGAACACCGCATAAGAGCCTGCCACGGTTCCTACCCACGACAAGACAAAACCGTACCAAAAACCGAACGCAAGAGCATTCGCAATGACGAATACGACGAGCGGCAAGAAAGGGAGAAATGCCTCTAAAAATGGGGGAAGAAGCCCTATAAAAAGGCCTAGCTCCTCATACTTATTAGCCAAGTCCTCAACTTTATCAATCGATAACCATTCATTCATCGTAAACACCCTCACCGTTTGAAATTATGTAGATAAATTCTTATGTAAATTCAATGATGTACGTTAATATACCACTTATTATAGTATAATAGCAGACAGATTCTGATAGAAAGATGGGCTGCTTAGTGAATACAACCTTTTCTCAAGGCCTGAAAGCAGGTTCAAGCATCGCAATTGGTTATTTTCCCGTTGCATTGACGTTCGGCTTACTTGCCAAAACAACTGGCCTGTCCATGCTCGAAGCAACTGCCATGAGTCTTCTCGTCTACGCAGGTGCCTCGCAATACATGGCACTCAGCTTACTTGCAACTGGTGTAGCGCCTTGGCTAATTGTCGTTAATACATTTATTGTAAATATCCGTCATTTCCTAATGACGGCTTCATTGAGCGAGAAAGTGGAACCAGCGCCTAAGTGGATGAAAGCGATCTACGCGTTCGGTGTGACCGATGAGACATTCTCCGTTCTCGCCACGCAGAAGAACCGTAAAGTAACGACCGCTTTCGCATTCGGTGTAGCGTTAATCGCTTATAGTAGCTGGGTCGGCTTTACTGCAGTTGGACATTTGATTGGTGCCAACTTACCGCAGTTTTTGCAAAATGCAATGTCCGTTGCACTTTATGCGATGTTTATCGGACTTCTCGTCCCGTCGATGAAAGGTAATCGGAAAGTCGTTTTGCTAGCAGCGATTGGTGCCGCTATTCATTGCACTCTGTATTACTCAAATCTATTATCTACCGGGTGGTCGATTCTCGTTGCCACGCTCGGTTCGGCTATTATAGTTGAGCTTATTTATGTGAAAAGTAAAAAGAATGTTGATCACTGGTCTACACAACAGGAGGCGAAGAACTAATGGGTGCTTCCTATTGGTGGATGTTGCTCGGCATGGCGATTGCCACGTATTTGCCACGAATGATTCCTTTGACGTTTTTAGACGGAAAGGAGTTGCCGCCGATTGTCAGCGGCGTTTTACGCAACATTCCGTATGCTGTGCTCGGTGCGTTAATATTTCCCGCTATTCTACATATTCAAGAAGATATGTTTTTCGGAGTCATCGGTGTAGTGGTAGCTTTCGCTCTTGCTTTCATCGGACTTGATGTGATGTTCGTCGTGATCGGAACGATAGCTGCACTTGCATTGTATAGTTTGTTATAAAAGTAATTTTACTATCATTATCCCCTAGACGTATGCAGTTAAAACAGCGAATGAATTTTTCGCAACAGAAAAGCGGTTTTCAAAGAGCTATCCTCTTTGAAAACCGCTTTTTTCATTCCTCCATCTGATGCGCCCGCGCGTTCTTCACCATGCGCGATGCATACCAGAAACCAACTGTTAATGACACAGCATCAGCTACATAAAGTAGCCAATTATGCGTGTAACCTGCATAAACGGACGCTGCGATCAAAGCCAGAGTGAGGATGAGACCCACTACATGATGAAACGTGACACGTGTAAAAAACACAACCAAAAGGCCGGGGAGCACTATCGCAAGCATTAACTTCGTTTCAAAATCATGCATATACGCTCTCTCCTTTTAACGCACCGTTAGCATGCCTAAACGGAAGTGATCATGTCGGAACAACACTTGTTGCTTCAAACGTACCTCTCCGTCGCGGCCAATGACCTGCAATCGGCAATGTGCGGCATTCACTTGAATGGCATCATATAACTCATCTTCATTGTGAATTGTAATTCCATTCACGGATTTTATCAGATCACCAGGAATGATACCCATTTTTTCCGCTGGGGAATCTTTCAATACTGCAACAACGAAAATACCTTCTGTTTGCGGTACGAGTAATACGGATTTTTTTTGCTCAGTTAGTGGGATCAATATGGACAATAGAATACGACATAAGACACCTGCAAGTAACGCAACCCATCCTAGAACAGGCATCCAAATCGCTCCAATTCCTACAGCTGTTACAACAATCCCTAGCCAAGTGATTGCTTTCCCCATTTTAGGGAACAACACATCCGGGAATGTAGATCGAACCATTTGTGAAAATCCGATAACTAACGGAATCGGAATGAACGAAAATTTCTCTGCACCTAACGTGAACTGAGGCCAGTACGGTGCAAATTCTGATACCATATGACCTGGCACTAAAAGAACTACAGGAACAATCCAAAGTAATTTAGATTGGTAGATGGCCCCACGCATCCCACGTTGTGTCGGTACAAGTAATGGAGAAGCATAACGCGCAGCATAGCGACGAATCAGTGAGCCTTCTGTAATTAAAAATAGGCCCGCGATGATTGGTACCGTAATCGCTAATGTACCGAAAATGTCTACATCTTTCTGTACAAACCAGCTACCTACAGAAAAGTCGCCTGCCCATCGATCAAGTGCCACAAGTACGAAAAACGCAATTGCCGCATAATAAATAGGCGATGCCAGCTTATAGGAAAATGATACGATTACAAGTAACATGACGATTGATAAAATAATGATCCAATTAAAATCGACTATTAATCCTACACCTGCAATGACAATAGACAAAACTAATCCGTGTAACCACGCGGAAGAAATGCTGTGTTTCATTTCTGTGGAACCGTTCTTGATGCTGATTTTAAAGTCTTTTCGCTCTTGGTTCACACGTTTGGAACCGAGCATGAATGCAGCCAGTATAGCTAACAACCACACTGGGTTTAGAAAAAAGTAAAGTAATGAATCTTTGATATGGAGTAGTAGTTCGCTAGACATCATCTGTCACCTTTCTCGCTTGTCTAAACAGCTCTTTTCCCCATTGTACAAAAAAAGCGAAGAAATAGCGAGGGTGTTCTCGACGAAGTGCAAACTTTCAAGATTCATAGAAAAAAACGCACCCCCATAGAGATGCGCTCTGGCTATAGATAAAATGAATTGGGGAGCGGGTATTATACCGTTACTCTGCGTTCCAAACGTACGCGTTCTGGAACGTAGAGTCGCTGCCTTGCACTCCGATTCACTAGTTTACTTTTCTGAAGTTAGTAAATGGATAGTTCAGTTTTTCATTTAAAATTTAAAAGTAAAGAAAGTTGTTTTACTCCGTCAACTCATTCACTAGAAAATCGACAGCCATCCGCAACTGCTTGTCGTTCTTGACGTCCGCTCGATACTCTTCTGCTGCTTTCTTTAGATCAGCGAAAAATTCACGATCCATAACATGGTTTTCTGTTAGTTGGCGGTCTGCGCGGTAGGCGTGTACTGCGTTTACTGTGTCTTTGTCAAAATAGCCGTCTGTTCGCCCTGGACGGTAATCGAAAGCCTTTAGCATCCGCTGTGCATAAGCGATTTGGTCATTAAAGTGGCCTTCTGACAGCGTGTCTGTTACCATCTGCAAATGCTCGGTGAATAGGATGCTTTGTTTCACTTGAATATCCGCTTCGACCCCTTTGCCGTGAATCCACTTCTCTTTCGGCGTCAGCCATTTATTCGTCGATAACTTCAATTCTCCGCCATTGGATAACTCCATCGTTTCTTGCACAGTACCTTTACCGAAACTCGTTGTTCCGATGATTGCGCCTCGTTTCAGATCTTTAATAGCTGCGCTTAGCACTTCACTTGCGGAGGCACTTCCTACGTCTTGCAAGACAACAATCGGAATTTTCTTCAGTCGCTTATTGAACTCCAGACTCTCGGACTTCTCTGTTACGAGTGGCGTTAAATTTCCTTGCGCATCTTGCATCACAACAAATGCGCGATCCTCTTCTAATAAACTACTAGAAATTTCAGAGACAGCCACTAGGTAACCTCCTGGATTTCCACGCACATCGATGATAATTGCTTGGGCTCCTTTTTTAATGATGTCGGACGTTGCTTTCTGCCATTCTTTAGCTGTTTCTTCACCAAACATCGTTAGTGCTATGTATCCTAATTTAGCACCTCGTTCTTCAAACAACTGTTGCGAAACGGATTGTACCGGAATATGATCACGTACAATTGTATATTCCATATGCTTATCTGCATCCGGCCGGAATATCGTTACTTTCACTTCCGTTCCTTTTTTTCCACGAATTCGATTCACCACTTCTTGAAGCGTCTCGTTCCCTAACCTCTCCCCGTCAACTCGGACGATTTCATCATACGGCTGTAAACCAGCTTTTTCTGCTGGCCCTCCTTTAATAGGGGAAACGATTATATACTTCCCATTCGTTCTCGTCACTTCCGCACCAATCCCGACACGAGACCCTGCGAGTGACTCACGATGCGCTGCCGCTTCTGCCTCAGTCAAATAACTTGAATACGGATCTCCAATCGTATCCGTCATCCCACGCAATGCACCTTCAATCAACATGTCCTTTTGAACCGGATAGACCGCTTTCTCCTGAATCGCTTCATACACTTCATCTAGCACAGGCAATGTACTGACCGCTTGTGTCTGTTTCGACTCGGACTTGCCGCAACCATTTAATCCAAAAGCCGCTGCAATCAGCAACATCATAACTACTAAAAAAAGCCTGTTCCTACGCATGCATTCCCTCCTCCTCCCTTCACTATATGAAGAAAGACAAGAAGTTACGACACGAGAACAGACTCTTTTATCAGTCCATGAAATCTACTAGTTCATTCAATGATTTTTCATCTAACGGTCCAACGACTTTTTGCGCAATTCGGCCTTGCGTATCAATCATATACGTAGTAGGCATAGAGAACACACCGTACAGTTGCGTCACTTCCGCTGTTTCATCCAACGGAATTGGAAAACTTAATTCATAAGAGTCAACAAAATTCTCTACTTCACTGACACCTAGTTTCTCTGATTGTGTGACATTCACTGCGATTAGTTCCACTTGATCTTCATCCGTTAGTTTCGAATAAAAACTCTCCATATGCGGCATTTCTGCTTTACACGGTGGACACCAAGTCGCCCAGAAATTCAAGATAACTTTCTTACCTTTTAACTCTGACAGTGTAACCGTTTCTCCAGCAAGCGTTGTTAGCGTGAAGTCAGGAGCTTGCGCATATCGTTCCAATCCCTCTTCCCCTGCTTGTGCCATATCTGTTTGACTCAATGTCGTGGCCGATGTATCAATAGACTCTGGCTTATCTAGCGTATTCTGCAACATCAAGAAAACTAACGTACCGATTACTAACGCACTAATAATATAGCCGATCATCTTTTTACTCACTGCACTTCTTCCTTTCTCCTTATCCGATATGCTGATACACGTTCTACTCCCCATAGCAACAAACCGATGAAAACCGTCGTGATAAACGTCGTATGTAACAAGCCGCCTGGCTGAAAAGCCGACACCATAAAATGAACCGCAATCCAAATACTTGCTAATTCACTAATTGTATTGACATTCTTTCGATAACTCCAAAAGCTCAAAATCGTTAATAATAAAAACATCATAATTGTACCGGTCTTGACAAGATTACTACCTTCATTAAGAAACACCATGACGATTTGATAAATAGTCTGCCAACTTAGTAGTGCAAGCAACAGCGCCCATTGATCGATGCGTTGCCACTTCTCACAATATGCTAGTCGAAGCGTCAGCAGTCCTACTACACTTAAGGCTAAGAGCCAACCAAATGTCCCCCCATGAAAATACAGAATGGATAATGGGTAGTGACGTACAGTTGAAAAGTCCGTCAAGATTACAGAAAACTTCCAAATGATGATTACATTGAAAAATATATTGCCGATTCGTTCACCATACGTCTTGCCGAAATAGTTGCGAATAACAAGATAGGTCATGACGAAACCTACAATAAACGCAATCCAGGAAGATGGCACCGTAATCGAACCGATAGGATAATACTGCGTTACAAGCATCGCCAATCACTCCTTCCTATCAGAAGACATACGAAAACCTGCCAATTTATAGGCAGGTTTTCATTCATACTATATTAAAATGAAACGTAATGCAAAGGGTTGACTGCACTTGGACCGGTAGCCGAGAAGTTACCGACATGTACTTCAAAGTGTAAATGTGGTCCTGTGGATAATCCTGTACTACCGACGGCACCGATTAATTCACCTTTACCGACATGAGCACCCGAGCTTGTACCTATTGTGGATAAATGAGCATATACGGTTGTCAGTATCTGATCTTTCATAGAGTGTGTAATCATGATCACATTACCAAATCCACTCATACTTCCCGCATACGATACGACGCCATCTCCTGCCGCTACAACTGGAGTCCCCGTAGGCGCACTTATATCCATACCGCGGTGTTGTTTTTTCACATGAGTGATTGGGTGTATACGCCAACCAAACCCTGAACTATACCTTCCTTTTGCAGGAGTCGTCCAAAATCCACTAGATATAACAGGAAGTTCGCTTGCTGGTATCGATACGTCTTCTGATAACGCTAGCTTTCTTGCTTGTTCCTGTCTCGCTATTTCTGCTAGACGATTTTGTTCAGCTATAATTTCCGCTTCTAGTTTTTTACTAATCTTAATCGTTTCATCGTATTCTTCTTCTAGGCTAGATTTCTCTCCAGATAGCTTTTCTTGCTCTTTTTCAAGAATACGTACTAACTCTCTTTTTTCTGACTTTTTCTCAACTAGTTCATCTTTCATCGCTTGAATTTTGAGTTTACGCTCTTCTTGCTCTGCTAACTTTTGTTCGACTAACGCTTTCTCATCTTCCAATATCTCCATATCTTCTTGTTGTTGCTCTATAATCTTACGGTCCGCATCCATCAGCGTAGTAACTGCAGAGAAACGGTCAATGAAATCAGAAAAACTATTTGCTCCAAGAAGCACATCAAGATAGCTAACTTTTCCACCTTTTACTTGCATGACACGTACGCGCTCACGTAAGACATCATCACGTTCCGCAATTCGTTGCTCTAATTCTTTGATAGATTCTTGCAGTTCATTAATCTCTCTTTTCGTCTGATTCATTTCAGCAATAATACGATCCATATTCGCATTTGTCTCATCTATTTTCTCATTCAGTAACTTTATCTGTTTGATTAGTTGATCGGCTTTAGATTGCTTTGCCTCAATTTGAATTTCTTTTTGCTGAATAGTGGAATTCAAACTGTTCTTCTTATTTTCTGCCGCTTTTTTTTCGTTTTGTAGATCTTTCAAATTACTTGCAGAAGCTCCTGAACTACCAACTACCATCGTCAATAGACAGACCGCAAGAACACTTGAAATTATCCGGCGTCGCTTTATCAAATTCCAGTTCTCCCTTCCGTGCCCAATCCTCTTATACTCTTAAAAACTTTCTTACTGACATAAAACTACCCCATACACCAATGAACACTGCAACGAATACTAGCAAAAAGTTCAACTGAAACAAGAATGGTGTCGGGTCTAGCAATTTAAATAATTGATTTTGCAATCTGGAATCCCATAAAGAGTATAGTTGCGCATACGACGTCGTAATTACTACCATCGGGACAATCGCACCTAATATTCCAAGCCATACGCCTTCAAGCATAAAAGGGATACGTACAAAACTGTCTGTTGCCCCTACAAGTTTCATAATATCGATTTCTGTCCGCCTAGCGATGATTGTCAATCGAATGGTATTGGATATAAGGAACATCGCAGTAAACAGTAAAGCCAAAATTAATGCTAGTCCTACATTTCGTCCGACTTTTAAAACATTGAATAGCTTTTCTACTTTACCTTCTCCATACTCCACGTCATATATATACTCATACGTACTGATTTCTTTCGCGAGAGTTGCGGTTTCTTTCGGATTCGAAGCTTTCACATACAAAGCATCACCGAGCGGATTGCTTTGTTTATGAAGTGCTAGCTCATCCCCAAAAGACTTGATCATTTTCTCAAGTTCCTGATCGCGGGTGAAATGCGTTACTTCTTCCACTCCAGGGGTCTTTTTCACTTGTTTCAGCAGTTGTTGGACCTGGACTCGATCAGCCCCTGGTTCGGCAACTACTTTTATTTCTACGTCATTTTCAATATTATCTGCTAGCTGATTCAAGTTCATCATAATGATGAAAAACACACCGATCAGCAACAAAGTGACAGTCACTGCACTAACGGAAGCAAATGTCATCCAGCCATTACGACTAAGACTTTTAAAGCTTTCCCGCAAATGACGTCTAAACGTTCTAAATTTCATTGCGGTACTCTCCTTCATACTCATCCCTTGTGATTAGACCGCCTTCGATTTGAATCACTCGATGTTTTTTTGTATCGACTATCTCTCTATTATGCGTAGCCATGACAATGGTCGTACCTTGGGCATTAATGCGTTCAAAAATCTTCATGATTTCCCATGAAGTATCTGGATCCAAATTTCCTGTCGGCTCATCCGCAATAACTAACTTCGGTGAGTTGACGATCGAACGAGCAATCGATACACGTTGTTGCTCCCCACCCGAAAGTTCATTTGGAAACATTCTCATTTTATTTGTTAGTCCTACCAGCTTCAAGACGTCTGTCACTTTTTGACGAATCACACTAGGCTTTTCTTCAATTACTTCTAGCGCATACGCTACATTTTCATAGACAGTAAGTTTAGGTAGCAATTTAAAGTCCTGGAAGACTACACCAATCTGTCTTCTCAAGTAAGGTATATCTTTACTTCGTATTTTTGATAATTCAGTTCCATTAATGAAAATCAAACCGCTAGTCGGAACTTCTTCACGGTACATCATCTTAATAAAAGTTGATTTACCCGCACCACTCGGGCCAACGACGTAAACAAATTCCCCTTTTGAAATCTCAACATGGATTCCGTTAGAGGCGACAACGCCATTCCGGTACTTTTTGTATACATTTTTCATCACAATCATACATTATAACCACCTGAATTTTGTTTTTCTCGCATATTCGCCTTTCTAATTATAGCATGATTCGACAAAGCTAGTATTACAGTTATGTATCAAATGATTACGGCAAGCAATATAGCTAACACGCATCACAAATCGCCATATAGACACAAATAGACCGCTCTTAAGGAGTCCTTAAGAGCGGTCTTTTATTACATTCTTATTTCTTTTCAGCTAACCAAGCAGCTACTGCATCTGCTTCTTCGCCTTTAATGATACCAGGAGGCATAGCACCTTTACCATTTACAATTACATCATGGATTTCATCCTGTGAAAGAGTTCCACCGATTTTATCAAGTGCAGGTCCCATTCCACCTTCTAAGTTGCCACCGTGACAAGATACACAGCTTTGCTGTACGATCGCTTCAGCATCTACATTAGTAGTTGCAGCACCGTTGTCTTTTGTCGCGTCATCAGCTGGTGCTGATGTATCTTTGCCACCACCGCAAGCACCCAGTATTAATGCTGCGCCGAAAAGTGTAGCCAAAAGTTGTTTCTTCATGTAATATCCTCCCTTTTACGTGATATTTCCTAACAGTAGTTAGTATACCAAAAAACCGCCGTTTCATGGCAAATAGAATTGACAAGTTTCCAAACTGTAAAACCCTATCTTTGATACGGCGCGTCCTACATAGAGTACATTCTATAGTATTGACCAAAACAACAAAATCCAAACATGTATCTTCCTCATTCAAAAAAAATAGCGTAAAAAGTCAGGAATGCTGACTTTTTACGCTATCCATATAAATTAAGAAATCCGTGAACGTAAATACGCGTTGATGAATGGATCTAGTTCACCGTCCATTACCGAGCTAACGTTTCCTGTTTCTTCATTTGTCCGGTGGTCTTTTACCATAGAATATGGATGGAAGACGTACGAGCGAATTTGACTACCCCAACCGATTTCTTTTTGCTCACCACGGATATCTGCTAGACGTGCTTCTTCTTCCTCGACGCGAATTTGATAAATTTTTGCTTTCAATAAATTCATCGCACGTTCGCGGTTTTTAATTTGTGAACGTTCCGTTTGACATGTAACGATTGCACCCGTTGGAATATGTGTCATACGAACAGCTGAATCTGTCGTGTTAACGTGCTGTCCACCTGCACCACTTGAACGATACGTATCGATTTTAATATCTTCTGTTTTAAGATCTATTTCGATATCTCCATCAAATTCTGGCATCACTTCTATGGATGAGAAAGATGTGTGACGTCTACCTGAAGAGTCGAATGGTGAAATTCGTACTAAACGGTGAACGCCTTTTTCAGCTTTCAAGTAACCATATGCGTTATGACCTTTAATGCCGAGTGTTACAGATTTCACACCTGCTTCGTCACCTGCTTGGTAGTCGAGTGTTTCAACTTTAAAGCCATGATGCTCAGCCCAACGTGTGTACATACGAAGCAACATAGATGCCCAGTCTTGGGATTCCGTTCCGCCTGCACCTGAATGTATTTCTAATACAGCATTATTTTTATCGAATTCATCGCTCAAAAGCATTTGCAGGTCGAATTTATCCATTCGTCCTTTAAACTCTTTTAATTCAGAAACGAGTTCCTCTTGTAGCTCTTCATCTGCTTCTTCACGAAGTAGTTCAAGCGTCATTTCCAAATTCTCTTGTTCGTCATTCAAGCTGTTATATTCGCCGACAATATCTTTTAGTGCATTGGACTCTGCAATAACTTTTTGTGCTGTCTCTTGGTTATCCCAAAATCCAGGCTCCAACATCATTTCGTCCAATTCTTGCATGCTAGCCTCTTTGTTTTCTAAGTCAAAGAGACCCCCTAAAGTCCGCTAATTTCTTAGCTGTTTTGTCGAGCTCGTTCCGAACATCGGATAATTCCATCATAATTATTTCCTCCTGAGTGGTTGTTTCTCGTTATGCTTTGCCGTGGCAATTTTTATACTTTTTCCCGCTGCCACATGGACAAGGATCGTTACGACCAATATTGACCGAACGTCGAATCGGCTTTTTACGCACCGGCCCTCCATCTTCTTTCGGGTTGTTCGCTTGCCCTTTCGCCACTTCTTCACGTTCCAAGTTATTGCGGATTTCAGCCTTCATCACATACTTCGTCGCATCATTTTCAATGGACATCAGCATATCTTCAAACATTGTAAATCCTTCCGCTTGGTACTCACGTAGTGGATCGTTCTGTCCATAGGCACGTAAATGAATCCCGTTACGGAGCTGATCCATCGCATCGATGTGATCCATCCACTTTGTATCAATCGCACGCAACAGGACGACTTTCTCAAATTCACGCATACGTTCTTCGGACATTTCTTGTTCTTTTTCATTATAGCGTGCAATGACCATTTCGTGTATAAATGATTGCAATTCTTCTGGAGTTTTTTCTTCTAGGTCCGCAATTTCCACCGAATCTTCCGGTAGTAAGTTAGCTTCTAGGTAATCTTTCAACCCTTTAGCATGAACCGTATTGTCCTCTGTGTGAATAGCAACTACGCGCCCGATTACCGAATCAAGCATTCCTTCAAGTACAGGACGAATGTTTTCGGAACCTAATACGTCATTACGTTCTTTATAAATCACTTCACGTTGTTGACGTAGTACATCATCGTACTGCAATAAACGTTTACGTGAATCAAAGTTATTACCCTCCACTCGCTTCTGAGCAGACTCTACAGAACGTGAGACCATTTTAGATTGAATCGGTGTCTCGTCATCCATTCCAAGCTTTGTCATCATCGATTTCATCTGTTCTGAACCGAAACGACGCATCAGTTCATCTTCTAATGAAAGATAAAATTGCGTAACTCCAGGGTCCCCTTGACGTCCGGAACGACCACGAAGCTGATTATCGATACGTCTTGACTCATGGCGCTCCGTACCAATGACAGCAAGACCTCCGACATCTTGAATATGATCTCCAAGCTTAATGTCCGTACCACGTCCCGCCATATTCGTAGCAATTGTTACGGCACCTTTTTTACCAGCGTCCAAAATAATTTCAGCTTCACGCTCATGGTTCTTCGCATTTAAGACATTATGCGGAATACCATATTTCTTCAGGAAAGCAGATATAATTTCCGATGTCTCGATTGCAACCGTACCGACTAAAACTGGCTGCCCCTTTTCATGACGCGCTTTAATATCTTCAGCGACCGCTTTGTACTTGCCATCCATTGAAGCATAGATTAAATCGGGACGGTCATCACGTGCAATCGGTTTATTCGTTGGAATCGCAATAACGTTCATATTGTAAATATTTCGGAATTCTTCTTCTTCCGTTTTCGCTGTACCTGTCATACCAGCAAGCTTCTCGTACATACGGAAATAGTTCTGGAACGTAATCGTCGCTAATGTCATCGATTCATTCTGAACTTCTAGACCTTCCTTCGCTTCAATCGCTTGGTGTAATCCGTCACTATAGCGACGACCTTTCATCAAACGTCCCGTGAAGGAGTCAACGATGACAACTTCGCCTTCTTCTACGACATAGTCTACGTCGTTTTGCATACTAACATGCGCTTTTAACGACTGATTAATCGCGTGATTCAATGTTACGTGCTGCAGGTCAAACAAGTTATCAATACTAAACGCTTTTTCAGCTGCTTCAATACCAGACTCTGTCAATACAACACCTTTAGTCGATTCTTCAAAAGAATAGTCTTCATCTTTTTTCAGCGTAATAACGAAACGATTCGCCAAACGGTATAGCTCTTGTGCTTTTGCAGCCTGACCAGAAATAATAAGCGGTGTACGTGCTTCATCGACTAAAATCGAGTCCACTTCGTCAATAACAGCATAATGGAGAGGACGCTGTACTTTATGTTCATTGTAGAGCACCATATTATCGCGCAAATAATCGAAACCAAGTTCATTATTCGTACTATATGTTATATCCGCTTCATAGGCTTCACGCTTTTCTTCTTTGCCTAAGCTATTTAAGTTTAAGCCAACCTTCATACCAAGGAACTCATATAATTTGCCCATCTCTTCTGCGTCACGACTAGCCAAGTATTCGTTGACTGTTACGACGTGTACGCCTTTTGACGTCAACGCATTCAAATAAACGGCAAGAGTTGAAGTCAACGTTTTCCCTTCACCGGTCTTCATCTCTGCGATATTACCTTCATTTAGTGCAGCTGCACCCATGATTTGTACCCGGAATGGATAGAGTCCAAGCACACGACGAGCGGCTTCACGAACGACTGCGAATGCTTCCACTTGCAAATCTTCAATCGTTTGCCCTTCTTGATAACGCGCTTTAAACTCTTCTGTCTTTGCGGTTAATTGTTCGTCTGACAACTTTTCCATGTCAGCAGCCAACATTTCTACCTGGTCTGCAATTTTTTCTAGACGTTTCAAGTCACGTTTGTTCGGATCAAACATTTTATTCAGTACGCCAAGCATTTATGTCACATCCTTATAACATCATCAATCAGCAGCAACTATCTGCCAGTTGTATTATTTTCATCAAACGTCAAACGTTTATCTTCAATCGTATACATTTTTGAGTCACAGTTCATTTTAACATTGTAAAAAGCTAGGCGCAAATGGTAGGAGTTTTGGTTGTTACCTTATATCGGGAGTGGGAAGTATACCGTTTCGCTACGTTCCAGGCGGACGCGTTCCGGAGGGCGGGCGGTGAACCACACCCCTCGCTTCGCTCGCTGGGTGTTTCACCTGTCCCGCTGATCCTCCCGGAGTCGCCGCCTTGCACTTCGCTTCACTGGTGTTTAGTCCTGAAGTTGACGAGCGTAACGACCAGCTTTTGCGTACATAAGCGTAGCGTTTGAAGCACATCTTTGCATTAAATCCCGAACCACTCCCTAACTAGCTCCCAAAATTAAAAACCAAGCCCGCTGTTGCTGGGCTTGGTTTGTTACGTTTGATTTAGTTAGTTTCGATTAGGCCGTATCTGCCGTCTTTACGCTTGTAAACGATGTGTGTGCCGTCAGACTCTGCATCAGTAAAGATGAAGAAGTTGTGGCCTAGCATGTTCATCTGAAGGATCGCTTCCTCTTGATCCATCGGCTTCAAGTCGAACTGTTTTGTGCGTACTACGTTGAATTCGTTGTCATCTTCAAACTGCTCTTGTGCATTGTTGTTCGTATCATCAACAGATGCGAAGAAAGCTGCTACGCCTTCACGCTCACGAGATTTACGATTGACACGTGTTTTATATTTACGAATTTGACGCTCTAGTTTGTCGACGATCAAATCAACGGCTGCATACATATCATTGTTGCGCTCTTCTGCACGTAGAGTCAAATTCTTCATTGGAATAGTTACTTCCACTTTTGTTTGCTTATCACTATACACTTTCAAGTTAACATGAGCTGTCGCGTTAGTACTTTCAGTGAAATAACGTTCTAGTTTATCAATTTTCTTCTCGACGTACTCTCTGATTGCTGCAGTAACCTCAACGTTTTCACCGCGAATATTAAAATCTAACATATGAACTCCTCCTTTATTTACACCTTCACTACTATACTTCTTCATAGTACCCTTAAATACCTTTATCAAACGTACAAAATTTGCCGAAACTTCGCATTATTAACCAAATTCACTTTTCATCCTTCTTGCGACGCGTGTAATGTTTCAGTTCATCAATGATGATCGCATCCACTTGCTGTCCCTCGTCGAAGTCAAAACCGTACTGAAAACCGTTAACTACCGATTTTCTCCATGCAACATTGCCTAAAATTTCAAAGGGATGCACATGAATTTTGAACTCCAGTAGCAAAGTAAACTTTTTCGAACGTACGGGCAAATCATAAGACGTAAAAAACTTTACACCACCTGTACTAATGTCTAAAATCTCACATTGGCCCTCGTTCGACATGTTCTTTTCTTCATTGTTTAACTGAATTCGAAAAGTTGCTGGAAGATGAGGTTCAAATTGATATCTAAAATAGTCGTGCCGATTATAACGCATAGTCATTCCCCTTCAATGAATTTCTAGTATGTAAAAAACCAGAAGAGATATACTAAACTGTACCCTATAAGATGGACACTTTGAAAAAGTCCGTCTTATAGGGTATTTTTGTTTATACATAAAAATGATGTCGGGGGTCGGATCAAATGACTAAACTATTATTCACTAAAAAAGAACAAGA
>NZ_PDYM01000055.1 GCF_002743055.1 Sporosarcina sp. P13
TCTATGAGCGCGGGGACGGGGGCTATGAGCGTGAGACCGGCATCTATGAGCGCGGGGACGGGGGCTATGAGCGTGGGACCGGCATCTATGAGCGCGGGGACGGGGGCTATGAGCGTGAGACCTAGAACTATGAGCGCGCAACCAATAAAAAAGCCCTCGCAAATCCCCAACCCAACAGGAATCCACAACGGCTTATATAATTTATTTCATTAAATTCTTATATCTTTGCACACACTCTTCATACGCTTGTTCCACAGTATCCACTTCAATCAAATGCTCACCAAACTTCCCAAAGCGCGCGACGGTATAATCGTATTGCGGATCATAATAATATGTCAGCAATTGTTCAACGGCTTCCGCAAAGCGTCCTGCTTCGAGATCTCTTTGAATTTGTGTAGCAATCGGCTGGTGGATACGTTTGCGAATGCGAGAAAAAGCTTCCAAAAACTGTTCTGGTCGTTTTTCTGGATCATATTCAGAAAGAATTTCTTCTACGCGTACCGATACTGGCAACTGAATGATCCATTGGGGGCTTTGCTCTTTTTTCTTAAATAGATTTTCCGGCATATGCACTTGTCCGATCCGCTTGCTCTCGCCTTCAATGAAGACATACGGATGGTCAGCGTATTTTACTAATTTATCCGCAAGCAACAACTCGAACTTCTTCTGATTATTTGGTTTGACGCCTATCTGTCCAAAAATCGAACCTCGGTGCCCGGCCATTCCTTCTAGATCAATGACAGGATAGCCATCGTCCTTCAACTTATGAAGAATTCTCGTTTTGCCACTACCTGTATAGCCATTTAACACGATTAATTGAGGTGTAAACGTCTCCTTCAATCGCTCTATGACCCATTGACGATATGTATGGATCCCCCCGCTAATTCGGCTCGAGCAAATGCCCATTAATTCAAGAACTGTCATAGCTGTTTTACTGCGCATACCACCACGCCAGCAAAACACTGTCACCGGCGTCTTAACTTTCTTAAACTCTGCGATAAAAGAGGGCAGTTTCTGTGAAAATATCACCAATCCACGATCCATCGCCGCTTCCTTGCCCGCTTGTTTATAGAGCGTGCCTACTTCAGCCCGTTCCTCATCTGTGAAGATTGGTATATTGATGCTACCTGGAATAGTCGCTTCCTCAAATTCTTTAGGTGAGCGTACATCAACTAAGGTTTGTCCGTGTTGTTTCTGTAGATCCAATGCGTCCGTTAATGTAATATCCCGTACCATGTCGTTCCCCACTTCCTTGATTTACTGGACAATTATGCGGCCGTCTTGCTCGTCCGTTACTTCCCCAATAATATGTGCATCGACACCTTCTTCGCGCAACTGTGCAAGAAGACGATCTGCTTCGTCGCCTGCAACCGCAACAAGCAAGCCACCGGACGTTACTGCATCACATAAGATCCATCGGCCGATTTGATCAAGCGATTCTGGATAATCGACGACGTCATCTACGTGTTTAAAGTTATTTTTCGTTCCGCCTGGTACAGAACCCGCTTCTGCCAATTCTCTCGTACGTGGCAATACCGGCACTTTTTCATTGTCGATACGCAAGCATACTCCGCTTCCCTTGGCCATTTCGGATGCATGTCCAAGCAACCCAAAGCCTGTAACGTCCGTTGCTGCATGGATTGTATAGTCATCCATCACTTCAGACGCTGTTTTATTAAGCGTAGTCATTACTTTTGTGACACGGATTTCTTCTTCTTCCGTCAATAAGTCATTCTTCAATGAAGTCGTCATGATGCCTACGCCAATTGGTTTCGTTAGAATCAACCGGTCACCGGGCTTCGCGCCTGCATTCGTTCGGATTTTGTCAGGATGCACTGTTCCTGTAACCTGCATGCCGAATTTAGGTTCCTGATCGTCAATCGAGTGCCCACCAACGAGTACTGCACCCGCTTCTTTCAACTTATCGCCAGCGCCACGTAGAATTTCTGTCAATATACTGCGCTCTAATGTGTGGATTGGGAATGCTACGATATTTAGAGCAGTAATCGGCTTGCCGCCCATTGCGTAGACGTCACTGATTGCGTTCGCTGCTGCTACTTGTCCAAAATCATATGGATCATTGACGATCGGCGTGAAAAAGTCGAGTGTTTGAACGATGGCTGTCGTGTCATTGATTTTATAAACGCCTGCGTCATCGCTTGTATCGAGACCAACGAGCAAATTGGGATCAGAAAGACCCGGAGGTAATGTATGTAGTACTTCAGCAAGATCGGCCGGCCCAATTTTACAGCCGCAGCCTCCTTTTGAAGACAATGAAGTAAGCTTGACAGATGAATTTCGCATTAAGGATATCAACCTTTCATAGTGTAATACATTAATTTTATCACAGACTTACATATCTATTGCAGATGGGCACTTGAAATGCTAACACTATATAAAAAATGTTCCCTCTGCGACGCGAAGGGAACATCTCGATTATTTAATATTTCCTCAAAAAACTTGGCTTCTCCTGAAACCATTCCTCGCTAACGAATCGATGACATTGCCCAATCACTCGCTCAACTACTTGTGTTTGATTGGCTAAAATTCGTACTGTAAAGCCAGCTGTGGATAAACGGGAAATACCTATTCTGCAATCATATGACGTTATCAACTCTTCATGGAGTCTGTTGATAACATCTTGCGTAATATCCTCACGCACAGCCAAAATTGTACCTACATGTGTATAACCTTCCATTACACCTAGCGCGTCCATTGTATGAAGGGCCGGCTGTAACTTTAAATGATCAAAAACAACCAGTTCATCGTCCATATAAATTTCAGTTACTAAACGTAGTTGTTCGTAACTAAAATGTCGATTTTCCGGAGACCAGCCTGGGGTTAAGATATCTGAGTAAAATAACGTCGCTGTCGGATCCATCCGTATAATCGTTTTTTGTGTATAACGTGCTTGTTGATAAGCGATTAAGGCATCTGGCAAATATTCCAGATAACTACCCCCCTTCAAATGAAAGTTCGCTTCTTGATACACATGATTGCGAGGTGTTCGATACACTTTGGTCGCTGATTGCGTCGTTAACGTTAAGCGCGAATCTTTTTCAGCTGTAATATCCATCCGATAGCGATCCCCATCTACATAACCCCCACCTGGATTCAGTAAATAATAGCACGCTTGACCCGATGCGGAATGATAAATGGGGCGCATAACTTTGAACGCACCTTGGAAGTAGACACTCTTCGGCACTGTCTTACCTCCACGATCCGCCACTGCCAACTGAAGAAGTCCCGTCCACTCCTCCATTTACGTCAGGCCCCTTAACAACACATGCTCCTCTATCCAATGAAGCACTTCATCGAGCCCAGAATTGTCCTTTAAATTCGTAAAGACAAAAGGTTTCTCTCCACGAAATACCTTCGTGTCGGCCTCCATCACTTCCAAACTAGCACCGACGTGAGGGGCCAAGTCTGTTTTATTTATGATAAATAAATCGGATTTGATCATTCCCTGTCCACCTTTACGCGGAATTTTCTCACCTTGCGCCACGTCGATAATATAGATGGAAAAGTCGACGAGTTCTGGACTGAATGTAGCAGCTAAGTTATCCCCGCCGCTTTCCACGAAAATAATCTCCAGATCAGGATGCCTGCTGATCAATTCATCGATTGCGGAGAAGTTCATCGAGGCGTCTTCGCGGATTGCGGTGTGCGGACATCCACCCGTTTCTACGCCAATGATGCGGTCTTCAGGCAAGACACCATGCTGGATTAAAAACTTTGCATCTTCCTTTGTATAAATATCATTCGTTACGACGGCCATGCTCACTTGCCCTTGCAAGGCACGTGTTATTTTTTCTACAAGGAGTGTTTTTCCTGCACCAACAGGACCACCCACGCCAATTTTTATCGTATTCATTTGAAAACCCCTTTATTATCACGACATGAAGATTCGAATATTCACATGTTCGTGCTTCATCTGTGCTAGTTCTAAACCTGGTGACACCACACCAAAGTCCTCTTCCTCTAATTGCTGAATGGATTCGGTTGCTTTTACTAATTCATCATGAAACTGTTGAATGGTTTTCTGCCCATCGGTTTGACCAAGTGGAATGGCCCGTACTGCATTTTGAATTAAGCTACTACAAGTCGAATATAGAAAGTATAAAGTTGTGGCGAATGAAGTGGCTTTAAGATGATGACCTACTATCGTGAAAACGATAGATGGATGCCCAAACGACTGCTTCTTTTGAATTCTGTCCATATAATCAGTCAATATTGGAATGTCATACAACGACTGCATTAACTTCCCCATCCGTTGCCCAATGCGCTGCGTACCTTCTCTAGTTTCAGACGGTAAGTTTTGCACATTCAGTTTGTGATCTAAAGTCCAAAGTGTTTCAAAATCCTGTTGTGCTAGCGCTTGATACGCGATGCGGCAAGCAAGACCATCTGTATAAATAAGCTGTTCATGCACGAATGCAGTCAGCCACTCTACGAAGGACTCTCGATCATGTACTTTGTCTTCTTGAATATAAGTCTCCAATCCATATGAGTGACTAAATGCACCCGTAGGAAAATTGGAGTCACAAAGTTGCAGTAACGGCAGATAATATTCAGTCATGACTATGCCCAATATGACGGAATGCTTGACGTACTTTACGTTCCTCGCGTACAAATGAAATTTTCATCTGTTGGAGCAATTCTTCTACTAAGTAGTCATACTGCACAAGCATGACGTTATCTTCAAACTGTGCAGGTAGATGACGGTTGCCTAGATTATGCGCAATTGTTCCCATTTCTTTCAAGTCTTTCGGCTGGATAACGAGTAAATCATCTGATATAACGTCGATCATAATCAAATTCTTGTCATCCATAAACAAGACATCTCCCGCAACCAGATCTTTCGGCTCTTTCAATCGAATCCCAATTTCTTTTCCGTGATCGGTTTTCACACGCTGTACTCGTTTTACTAAGTGCGCACTTTCCAAATAGACTTTTTCAATATGCCGTTTCTTTACTTCTTGATCGTCCATTTGATGGATATTCGATAGAATTTCTTCAACAATCATACTTTTTCACCTCAAAATAGGAAATATCGCTGAGCCATTGGTAATGTATCTACCGGCTCACACGTAATATGTTCACCGTTAATATGCACTTCATACGTTTGCGGGTCGACTTCAATTTTTGGCGTTTCACTATTCAACTTCATATCTTTTTTCGTCAATGAACGAATACCGCCAACAGGTAAGACAATTCGCTGCAAGCCTAGTTTTACATGTACTTTATCGTCATAAGCAGCTTGCGAAATGAAGGTAATTGCTGAAGATGTTAATGCTTTACCGACTGAAGCGTACATTTTACGGTAAATCACCGGTTGTGGTGTAGGTATCGATGCATTCGCATCCCCCATCAAACTCTCCGCAACAAGACCGTTCTTCAATGTCATTTCAGGTTTCACACCGAAAAACGCAGGTGACCAAAGGACGAGATCTGCATATTTCCCTACTTCTACAGAGCCAATGTATTTTGAAATCCCATGTGTAATTGCTGGATTAATCGTATATTTTGCTATATAGCGTTTGACTCTATTATTGTCCGATAGCTCGTGGTCACCATCCATCGTTCCCCGTTGTGCTTTCATTTTATCCGCCGTCTGCCACGTACGTAGCACGACTTCGCCTACTCGTCCCATCGCTTGTGCATCGGAACTTGTCATACTGAATACACCCATATCTTGCAGAATATCTTCAGCTGCTATCGTTTCACGACGAATTCGCGAGTCGGCAAATGCCAAGTCTTCGGGAATAGAAGGGTTCAAATGGTGGCATACCATCAACATATCCAAATGCTCATCCACTGTATTGACTGTGAACGGTAAGGTTGGATTAGTAGATGAAGGTAAGATATTTGGGTAGCCGGCAGATTTTATCAAGTCAGGCGCGTGTCCGCCACCTGCCCCTTCTGTGTGGTACATATGAATAACACGATCTTTAATCGCTGCCATCGTATCCTCCATAAAACCACCTTCATTTAGCGTATCGGCATGAAGCGCCACTTGAACATCGTATTTATCCGCAACAGCTAGGGCATGATCGATTGCCGACGGAGTAGCGCCCCAGTCTTCATGCACTTTTAAACCAATTGCACCTGCTTTCACTTGCTCAATCAACGGCTTTTCACCCGCCGCTTGTCCTTTGCCTGTGAAGCCGACGTTGATCGGTAGGCCTTCTGCAGCTTCCAACATACGATGCATATTCCATTCTCCCGGCGTAACAGTTGTTGCTTTTGAACCCGCTGATGGTCCTGTACCGCCACCAATTAACGTCGTCAAACCTGAATTTAATGCCGTTCTAACCTGCTCTGGGTTGATGAAATGGACGTGCGTATCAATTCCACCAGCTGTGACGATTAGCCCTTCGCCGGCAATAATATCCGTCGAAGCACCGATGACAATATCAACACCGTCCATAATATTCGGATTGCCTGCCTTACCGATACCCGCGATTTTCCCATCACGAATAGCGATGTCAGCTTTAACAATACCCGTATAATCCAGGATCACCGCATTAGTAATAACAGTGTCTGGCGCACCGTCTTTTCGTGTAATTAATGGATCTTCCCCCATGCCGTCGCGAATTACCTTCCCACCACCAAAGACGACTTCATCACCGTAACTTGTGTAATCTTTCTCCACACGAATGAATAAATTTGTATCCGCTAAACGAATGGAATCACCTTCTGTCGGTCCATACATTTGCGCGTATTGCTCTCTCGACATATTAAAACCCATTACTTACACCCGCCTTTGACAGATCCATCTACTTTATTATTGAAACCAAATACCCGTTGTTTGCCTGCATAGCACACAAGTTCCACTTCTTTCTCATCGCCCGGTTCAAAACGGACAGCGGCACCTGCTGGAATATTCAAGCGTTTGCCAAAAGCTATGTCCCGCTCGAACTGTATGGCGCCATTGACTTCATAAAAATGATAATGTGAGCCAATTTGAATCGGTCGGTCACCTACGTTCTTTGCGGTGACAGTTGTAATCTTTCTGTCCACATTGATCGTGATATCTTCTTTTTGTAGAATTAATTCTCCTGGCTGCATGTTCTATTCCTCCCGCGATGATTTAATTGATTGGATGATGAACAGTAACTAGCTTCGTACCGTCCGGAAAAGTTGCTTCTATTTGCACGTCATGAATCATTCCTGGCACGCCATCCATCACATCGTCGTGGGAAAGAATAGTTGCACCATACGCCATTAGCTCCGCGACCGTTTTACCATCACGCGCACCTTCCATTACTTCATTTGTGATTAGCGCAACGGCTTCTGGATGATTTAATTTCAAGCCTCGCTCTTTACGACGTCTTGCCACATCTGCCGCCACTACAATGAGAAGTTTATCTATTTCTCTTGGTAATAAGTGCATGTTGCGGTCCTCCTATTCCATAGATCGTTTTATCTGGTATAAGTGTTCAATTATCATATTGTCCATTTATGAAGTACTTTATCCTTCATGTTTTCGAAAACCTCTTAATAATTTCTTTTCAATGACACAGAATAGGAATACGAAGAGTAAATAATTTAGAGGGAAGGGAGAACTTATGACTATTCGCTCGATTGCGATTGCTTCCTGTAAAAGTGTTTCACAAGTGCTTTTTATTGAAAATACAGTTTTGGGAATTATAATTTTACTGGCGATTGCAATTTCCTCTCCATTACTCGGAATCATTGCGTTTCTTTCAGCATTAATCAGTGTCCTTATCGGTATTATTGGCAAGGCAGATGAACAACTGATTCATCAAGGATTGCTTGGCTATAGCCCCGTTCTAACCGGCATGCTGCTGACCCTTTCTTTAACTGGTCCTTATCAATGGATCATCGCTTTAGTAGGAGCCGCTGTGACGGCATTCTTTACAGCTACGGTTATGCATTTTATGCGTGGGACTGGGATTCCCGTTCTGACTTTTCCCTTTATCATCGTTAGTTGGTTGACGTTACTAGCTTCTTATCGATTGGATATTATTCAATTGTCATCCAATTTAGTGCCACAGGATTTATCACGGTTCGACTTGAATGTAGGGGGATCTATAAGCAATGTGGAAGCGATGCTCAACGGACTTGGGCAAGTCTTTTTTCTGCAAAACTCACTCTCAGCAGCTTTATTATATATTGGGTTGTTCTGGGTGAGCTGGCGCTTCGGTGTTCTCGCGATTGTCGGGAATATCGCTGCCGTTCTAACGGCTTTTGCCTTGCACGGGGAGCATTCGCTGATTCAGGCGGGGTTGTTTGGTTATAATGCAATTTTAGTGATTTTGGCGGTGACAGTTGTCTTTAAGAACGCGTCTAATCGCTTGGCCATTGTCACGGGTATTTTGGGTGCGTGCCTTGCAGTTCCGACAACAGCCGCGGTCACAACTTTTCTGATGCCGTACGGACTTCCTGTTGTTACGATGCCGTATGTTTTATGTACGTGGTTATTGCTCGGGGCTAGGAAAGTGTTTCCGAACTTTTAGAAGGGAATTGGGAAGGATCCGGTTTCATTGCGTTCCGGGCGGACGCGTGTCTTATGGGCGTGCGGTGAGTCAATCTTCTTAATGTGCGTGTGCTCCTAACGCTACGCTTTTACTCGCAAAAGCGTAGCGTTGGGAGCACATTTTTGATTTAGATCCGGAATCAATCGTCAAGTATTTATTTAGTTTCAAGCTACGTTCTTCTACAATCCAAAACTCGCGCCAGTATGCATCAGCGCGAGTTTTCTTTGACTGGATCGTATTAATGTAGTTTTGCTAGTGCAATCACGCCTGCTTCTACCTCATTCACATGCTGCTCACTCAACACCGTCTGGGGCTGTGGGTGATACCAAGAAACTTCTCCATCCTCTATAATTCCCGTGTACTCGTCACCAATAATTGTCAAACAAAATTGATGGCGTTCGTGTACCTGATCTTCAAATAGCGGATCAATTAATTTAAAATCCTCAAACACGCGGTCACCCCCCTTACTGTCATTTTCACCATACGCTAGATAGTATGTGTTAGGAGGGGAAGTTGTAAACACAATTTATTTCATCGAGTCCGCTCCGAAAACTCTAGAATGCATGGGCTTAAGTCATAAAATTAAATGAAAGCAAGTGAGATGAGTACTTAGTAAGTGGTTCGTGATTTACGCGTCCGTCTGAAACGCAACAAAACGGTAGCCTTCCACTTCTCATTTCACGTATACAACATACCAATCAGCATCACGCTTCTCAATGCGCTGACCGATCCAGCCGTCTGCAAGTACTTGCCGTTGTTTTTCTGTGTCACTCATTAACAATCGTTGTTCTTGTTTCGCTTCAGTTTGAACAGACGCTTCTAAGTCTTTGAATAAAATATAGCGTAGCTTGTTGCCATACTTAACTTTCAGTGCAGCCACCTGTAAACCAAGCGCGAATTTATCTTTTAGACTCGGTATGTTAAGCGGTGCGACTGTCGTGCAAATATAGCGATAGCGCTCTGTGTCAACATGCTCCATCAGCCATTTCCCAAGAATCGTTTGGAGACCATTGCCTCTGAATGCTGGATCTACTCCGGTAATTTCAGAGTAAAGGACGCTTGTGAGTTCTTCTGTCGGAAGCCCAGCATCAATACCTAAATGCTCGTCATCTTTTCCTGGATCTAGCATGGCACGAAATGCGATGAGTTTATCATCGACATATGCACCTGCTATCAATCCATTGCCTTTTAGAATGTACAGATAATCCTCTTCCGTTAACGGCTGGAGAAATTCTGGTTTTTCGAGAACGGCAACCACCTTTTCTTGCAACGCTATAATCTCTGGAAGCTGTTCTTCTGTTAGCAAGGAAAGGTTAGCCTGTAATGATTGCTTCATCATTCCGTCACCTTTTCTTTGCGAACAGTCAACTCTTCAAGTATTTTTTCATCCACGTCAATACCAAGTCCAGGCTTTTCGTTGAGCTGAATGAACGGCACATCGTAGTGTAAATTACCAACGTCTTTACTGAACTTTAATGGACCTGTTAGTTCGACACTTGTCATGATCTTTTTCGAGAACGCTACGTGGAAACCTGCTGCGGAACCGATTGAGGATTCGACCATTGAGCCCACTTGGCACTCGATACTTGCCATCTCTGCCATATGCGCAAGTTTATTTGCTGGATACATTCCGCCACATTTCATTAGCTTAATATTTACTTTATCAGCTGCACGTTTAGCGATAATTTCACGCATCTCACGTACCCCTTTCAGCCCTTCATCTGCCATTAGTGGTGTAGATGTTTTCGATTTGATCTCTACTAACCCATCGATGTCATCTGCTTTTACCGGTTGTTCTAGCCAATCCAGATTACAACTTTCCAATTGTTTCATTGCCTGTACTGTTGTCGCACTATTGACCCAGCCTTGATTGACGTCAACACGAATAGCAATATCTTTTCCTACTCGTTCACGCACTGCTTGGATCCTCTTCACATCTTCCTTCGAATCTGTTCCGACTTTCATCTTCAATGATTCATAACCTTCCGCTACACGATCTGCGGCTTCTTGTGCCATATGTTCAGGTGATGCAATGCTCAATACATGTGTGATTGGAAACTTCTCGTGATAGCGACCACCGAGTAAATCATAGGCAGGTACGCCATAAGCTTTCCCTACTGCGTCAAAACAAGCAATATCGAGAGCGGCTTTGGCAGAAGGTACACCATAAATTGCTTTGTCCATCACTTCATGGATTTTTTCAAATTGACTTGGATTTTCCCCGATCAATTGTGGGGCAAGGGTATGGCAGATGACAGCGAATGTGCTTTCCCAACTTTCACCCGTCACGTGGTCGTCCGCCACGGATTCACCGTAACCAACATGTCCTGTATCGGTCGTTAGCTTCACGATAATTGATGGCATGTCATCATAACTTGCGTAGCTAATAACAAAAGGTTCATATAGTGGTAGGCGAATTGCAAATACTTCTATTTCAGAAATTCTCATTAAAATACTTCCTTTCTTGTTGGCAGATCTTCACTGCCATTGTATGATTGTCGTTAAATAGTCGTTTATGATGTTAGGAGGAATTACATGAAGGTTACTATCGCAGTCGTTGGGTCAACAGCATTCTGTCAGCGGGCCGAAGCTATGACGCTTCCTAAAGATATAAGTATCAACTGCTACCGCTACAAGCACCCTACCGAAGCACCTAGCTTGCTTCAAAAGTTAAAACCTTGTCACGCCATTTTATTTTCCGGCTCCTTACCTTATGAAGCTGCTGAAAAAGTAGTACAGAAGTTATCTATTCCTTCATTTTATCTTCAGCAAAATGAAAATACAATTGCTGTCACTTTATTATACCTTGCTTCAGAAAAAAACCTATCGATCCACGAACTTTCTATTGATAGTAAAGATAGCACTCACATTGAACATGTGCTACGGGATATGGACCATCTTTCTGTTATGGGGAAACCTGCTATTCACGAACTGGCAACTACAAGTGATTTACAAGCTGTCGTAAACTTTCATCTTGCACACTATCGTAGTGGACGGACAAAGATGGCCGTTACAAGTGTCCATGCCGTGTATGATCAACTAGAAGCGGCTGAAATTCCTGCCTTTCGAATGATTGATCCTGTCAGCAATATTACCCGTTCGTTGGAACATGCTGCACAGCAAGCACAGCTACAACGAAGCGAAGCGACTAAAATCGCTGTCGGTTTATTAAAAGTTCACCTGCCTGATTCATTCAATCATGAAATAGTAGAGCAACTAGCTTCACATTTGCATGCACAATCGATGCAAGAAGAGGATATATTCCAATTGTACACCACACTTGGCACGATTGAATTTGCTTTACAGACAGAACAGTTTACACAGTTGATCCACTCACTGTCCCCTATAGCTTCCCTAGCGTTTGGATGCGGACAAACGATTGTGGAAGCAAGAGAAAATGCTGCCAGTGCACTAGAATTAGAAAGAAAATCGGACAGCCACGGAGTATTCATGCTAGATGAAAAGAAACAATTACACGGACCTTTACCAACTGTCATACCAGCTGTTGCTATGAAACTTGAGGACCCTGATCTTCTTGATATAAGTTCTAAAACTTCTTTGAGTCCAGCCGTTATTTCTAAGCTGATTCAATTTAATCATTTTAGACAAGCATCCTCTTTCACAGCAAACGACTTGGCAAGCTATTTAGAAGTTTCTAGAAGAACAGCTGAACGAACGATCAAAAAGCTAATCGATCAGGAATTGATCAAAACTGTTGGTGAAGAGATGACCTATGCACAAGGTAGACCGCGTGCGCTTTATCAATTACATTTACCGATTTATTAAAAAAGAAAAGCAGCGGAAAACCCGTGCTTTTCTTTTCTGCTTTACTTAAAACTACTATTCGAGTTGTGCTTCCATTTCTAATCTTTCTTCTTTCGCATTCATTTCTGTTACCTCTTCCGGTGTTAGTTTCACGATGGTAAAACCGGTAAGTGCGTAGATAATCGAGATTAGCGGTACTACTAAGTTCAATATTGCGTATGGACCGTATTCTACTACACTAACTCCGAGCGTCCCAAATATGAAGACACCACAAGTATTCCAAGGAATAAACACCGATGTCAAAGTTCCTCCATCCTCAAGCGCACGCGATAGGTTTTTAGAATTTAAACCTTTATCTTTATACGCTTTACTGAACATTCTTGACGGTACAACAATGGATATATACTGTTCAGAGCACGTAGCATTCGTCATAACACAAGCACCAATTGTTGAAATGATTAATGAAGAGGTAGATTTCACGACATTTAATAACTGATTCATAATCGCACGAAGCATTCCCGAATACTCAAGAATCCCTCCGAATGTCATCGCAACGAGCGTCATTGAAACTGTATACATCATTGAATCTAAACCACCGCCATTGAACAGCTTATCGACTAACTGATTGCCTGTCTCAATTGCAAAACCACTTTGCAATGCATCAAGCGCATCCGCAAATGATCCACCTTGAAGCGTAACATGTGATAGGAACCCAAGAACAATCCCGATAATTAATGCTGGCACTGCCGGAACTTTTAGCGCTACCATCAGAATAACTGCTAGTGGAACGAGCAATAACCATGGGGAAATTATAAAACTGTCCTGCATCACTTGAGATGTTTTTGCAATAGACGTTAGCTCGGCTTCTCCTGTTCCAAATTTACGTCCTAAGAATGTGAACACACCAAGTGCAATGAGCAGTCCAGGAACAGTCGTATACAACATATGCTTAATGTGATCAAATAGATCCGTACCCGTCAATCCCGCAGCGAGGTTTGTCGTATCCGATAAAGGCGACATCTTATCTCCAAAGTAGGCGCCTGAAATAACAGCCCCCGCTACCATACCCGCTGGAATTCCCATACTCAAACCTATTCCCATGCCTGCAACACCGATTGTCGCCATAGTAGACCACGAACTACCAATAGCCAATGAAACAATTGCACAAATTAAAGCAATTGCTACTAAAAACCAAGAAGGAGTAATAATTTTTAAACCATAAAAAATCATCGTCGCAACAATTCCGCCGCCCATCCAAGAACCGATAACTAAACCGACTAACATGATGATCACGACTGCCGGTAAAGCTAGTCGAATTCCTTTATACATCATTTCCTCGATCTCTTTCCACGAGAAGCCGTGACGCCATGCAACAATTGCTGCCAGCGAAGTTCCCACTATCAAAGGCATATGTGGACCTTGTTCAAGTTTTACTACTGTGACGATCATAACTAAAATCATCAGTACAAGCGGTAAGATTGCCCACCAGATACTTATATCCCGTTTTTCTCTTTGTTTCATCAGTGTTCACCCCATCCACTTTTAGATAATTCAAAACTGTCGTTATATAGTCGTTTAATCTATAGTAAGCGTTTTCTATTTTGTTTGTCAACGCAAAACTTGTAAGCGTTTTCTCACACAACTAAATTGCTAGATAAAAAACAACCGCACATGATTATAAACTGTACCCTTTGTAAAGGACAATTAAAAAAAGCCTATGCTAGTTGTTGAAGTTGCTGCCTGTATTTTGCAGGCGGCAACTTTTTTAAATTCCATTGCCCACGATAATGATTGTAGTACGTCA
>NZ_PDYM01000056.1 GCF_002743055.1 Sporosarcina sp. P13
GTTAAAAATTAAATGTCTCGCTCCTCATCAACCGGGTGCGTTAACTGAACAACCGTTGCGCATCAAACGGGCCACTTTGTTGCGTATACTGTTGCTTTCCGTTCCGGCGCACGCTTTCCGGAGGGCGTGGCTTGAGCCGCTTCCTTCGCTTCGCTCCGTCCAGGGTCTCAAGGCTCACGCTGAACCTCTCGGAGTCGACGCCTGCACTTCAAGCAACGGAGTGTATTAAGTATAAAGTGTCCGTTCAACAATTGGGCCATTTTCTTGAATAAGGATTGTTGTAATTGAACTGGATATACTAAACCCAATTATAATTTGGGGTGATGAAATTGAACAAAAGTAGTTTTCTTCTATTGGTTTCATTGGGTATATTAATTTGTGAGTTGAATTATGGAACAGTAATTGCAAATCCAAAAGATACTTCTCCTTATATTAGGGAAAGCGTTACTGAAGTTGGATATAAATCAGCAATTGAAGTAATGAAGGGCTATTTTAAAGATATAAATGAAGGTCATTGGGCAAAAGTAGATAAGTGGTTTGTTAAGGAAGAATCATATATAATAAAAGGTTTTTTGGATGATAAAGAAAACCAGGAAAAGAAGTTAGGTTTACTCAATATTAGAAAAGCTCGATTAGTAGACTGGAAAGAGTTACCGTATGATTATGCTAGGAATTATGTGCCGAGTCGTAATATTGATCAATATCGTGATAAAAAAGTATTTTATGTTGCGGTTGATTATAAGGTTTACCACGAAAATGAGTATAACATAAATGGGGTTAACTATTTCTTTGTGGTTCTTGTACTAGAAGATAATAAGTGGAAAATAGCATCAATCCCGCTCGTTCCAGTAAAATCAATTATTTTCGATGGTTACGGATTTGGAACTGAGGATGAAAAAGCCTTTGATGTAAGAAGACTGAAATTTCATATTAATTAATTGAAACGAGTAACCCCTATCCCGCTTTCGGGTGCGATTGCTTAGCAAAGTATTCGGTTGTTGGGCCATTATGTTTAGAAGGGAGTTCTTAAATGAAATATATAATCGGAACAGTTATAGGCTTTTATGTTCTGGTTTTTTGGGTTTTTCCTATAGTGTATCCGTTAATATTTTCTTGGGGAGGAGTTGCCGAAACGCACTTACACCCTATATATATGGGTATGATTTTACTAGGTGGACTCATAGTTACTTGTACAAAAATTATATTAGATGAATTAAAGAAAATGCAGGATGACAATAAATAATTGATTTACTAACGGGCGCTATTCTGGAACAAGGATATGCGCCTAAAATTATAGAATCGGGCCACATTATCTTAAAAAAGGGGGGATAGTGATGCGAGGAGTTTCCTTTGAAATTCCAAATAAATACGGTAAACAGTTATTTGATATCTTAAAAGAAGTTGATATATCAAGATGGGATTGGCAGATTGGCGGTGGGGAAGCATATGTCATTGAAAATGGTACGCTCGGTACAGACCTATTTGGCACAATAACTAATTTAACCGGTAAAGAACTTATTAAACTAATTTCTGAAAATGAATATTACTTAATTTTTGCTGATTTAAAAGCATCTATGAAAATTGAATCTGAATTGAAAATTGAGACGTATGAGGATTTTTTAGAAAGTGATTGTCAGTTTGTTTTTCTGCTAGTGGATTCATCCTATGTAACAATCTACTCGAAAAGTAAAGCCACTATCCAAAGTCTTTACGACCAAGCAGTAGCTGCCAAGTACAAGAAAGTTGAATTTATTACAGATAGTAATGATGAACGTACAATATTAATAGCTTTTTAATTACAATGATGCTATTAACACTGTCCTTAATGAAGTTCGAAATTATAACATACTAATGAATCGAATAGTCATATAACGTTTGCCAGAATCGGGCGCGTTTTCTGAATAAGAGTTGCACTCTGGATTGGTTTAATGAGCCCGGTTGTATAGTTAAATATAAGGGAGATGTTACGAATGAATAAAAATAAATGTCCAAAGTGTAACGGTACTGAATTTGGTGAAGGTACAGATTTTATGGCAGTTAAGCCACTAGACAAAAAGCTATCCGTTGGATCGAATAAAATATTGACCTTCTGCCTGAATTGTGGAGAGGTTGTATCTACAAGGATCGAGGACCCAAGTAAATTTCGAAAGTGAATTGTAACTCTTTTCACTTTGCCCATCAAAAGGGTGCAATGCTTGAACAAGCATTTGCACCCGTTAAGCAATCGGGCCATTTTGTTGAGTAACTCTTTACGTAGTAGACTAAATACTGCGCATAATGGATTTCTATTTCAGATGACTTGTAAACGTATGTTTACTAAAAGTAATGATATAGCATAGGGGAAAATGTTGAATACAATGTAAAAGACTGAAAATAAAAAAAGTAGCTACTGAAGAGTAGCTTACTTATTTTTACGCATATAATTTTGATTTTTGTGTTAAAGGTTTAATGTATTTAGTCAATAGAGTACGCGAGATTGGTCCAACAATTAGTAATTGCGATGGAAGCGCCACGATAAAATTTAAACCAACTATTTTAAGGTAAGTTGATAAAATTGAACCTTCAATTCCCGTCATTAACACCGTTAAAATAAGTCCATAAACTGACATAATAAGAACCATTAATGGGACCATACAAAAAGCCAGTGCGACAATAAAGTTGATTTCCTTTGTTTTGTCATAAGGCAGTGATAGTGCTAATTTACGAGCTTGTGGTTCAACTAATGACTCTGCAATAAATGCAATTATAAAAGTTATAATAAACTGAATTACAGCACTAACTACTGTAAATGATGAAAATCCCTGCAAAGCTGTGTTATAAACCGACATAATAAGAACCATTCCAAAACACATAAAAATCCCGAACATAATACCTTCTTTTTTATTACTAGGCAAATTACAAAACATCCTTTCTTTTAGAACATAAATGTAATTATAGATAAATATATTTTTTTTCGTAAGTGACAAACTCGTGAACAATTACTTAGGATTTATTAAATTGCATTGTTTTTCCTTGACAAAGTGTAATTTCATGGGAAAGGTCTTGGGAAGCGAAATATATTTATTCCCATCTATTTGTACTAACTTTATGAAAAGATTTACTTAAAGTAATCAGGTGCTAATTTTGAAGAACAACTACTTGGGGTCCTGCTGACAAAACGCAGATATTATACGTTAAGACAAATATTGTAAAAAAACGTAACTAAAAACGTTATTAAGACTATGTTTTGGTTATTTGTTTTCGGTTTAACTTTTGGATACGAAAAATCTAACTGAAGAACAGCAGATAAGATAGTTATTAAGAGTCACCGAAAACGAAGGTTTATGGTGAGAAAAGTGCTTAATGTAGCAAGATCAGTGTCTTCTCTTCCAAAAAATCTCTTAGCGTATAATATCCGCGTTTTGACGTCTGGCCCCCCCTAAAGAAAGAATTTGAGAAATTCAAGGAAACCTTAGTGACGAACAACGGTAGCATTCAGGAAATAGATGAAGAAGAGAGTGAAGTTGAGAATACAGATCTTCAATGGTTTAAAAAGAATATCAATGCACAAGCACTTCCTAATGGTTATTGTCGTTTACCAGTAATTGCTGGACCTTGTCCTCCATGTTCAGAAGCTGTTAAATGGGTTGTATTGGAGGAGTCTATTGAAATGTCTAAAGAACAAATCGATAAATTCTGCAAAATTTCCCCTGACAATCATCGACCTGTTCAATCCTTAAATGAACGTGAAGTAAAAGAAAATGATTAAACAGGTTTTGTAACAAACTATAATTTCAATTCACTTATTAACAGAAGATTTTCTTATTCAATTATAGGGTGCTTTAGTTGAAGAACTAATTTCCTTCACATGGAGGTTTCCTCTTGTTTAGTGATGGAGTTAAACACTTCTGAATCTAACAGAATACAAATATGTTCGATTTGAAAGAGTCGGCTGCCTTTGCAGGGCAGCCGACTCTTATTGATCTTTCATTGGTTAGATAAGGACATACCATTGCCTTACGTTTCTTCACTCCCTATCTCCACCCACGACTGAGACCAGTTTTCTATTTCTTTCAAAACTGGCTCTAATGAATACCCTTTTTCTGTTAATGAATACTCAATAATAACAGGTGTTTCAGGTATAACCTCACGTTTTATAATACCCTTTTGTTCTAGGTCTTTTAAGCGTTCCGACAAAACTTTTCCGCTAATTCCGATAGAAGATTGGAGAGTGCAAAAACGATGTGGTCCGGATAATATTTGATTGATAATCAAAGCTGTCCAGCGCTGACTTAAAAGCGAGATGGCTTTTTCAAATTGGGGACAGATAATGGATTGTTTCATTCTGTTCACTCCTTTATATGTAGTATACAACATTTCGAGTTAAAATAATATGTAACCAACTTACTTGACGGAATTAAGTTTCTGTTATAAAGTAAGTTACATAAAGTAAGTAATGGGAAAGGAGAGAAAAGAAAATGAAGAGAAATGATGCAGGTGCAGTTGTTTTACGAGTGATTTTAGGACTTACCTTTTTCATTCACGGATTATCCAAGTTTCAAGGGGGCATCGGAAACACGGTTGTTTTTTTTGAAAGCCTTGGTATTTTAGGGTTTTTAGCTTATATTGTTGCAACTATTGAGTTACTCGGCGGTATTATGTTGATACTCGGACTTGGAACACGAATTGTTTCAGTATTGTTTAGTGTTATTATGCTGGGGGCAATTTTTACGGTAAAACTCTCGGCAGGATTTCTTGGCGATGGTCAAATGGCAGGGTATGAATTGGAATTAGCATTACTTGCTATGGCTATTTTCCTTGCGATTGCAAACAGCTCTTCTTTCTCGTTAGGTAATAAAATTTTTCGCTCAGAAGAAGGAAAATAAAAATGGGGGCAATAAATATGAAATTTCATAGTAAACCAAACACTTTTGTAGGTCACGTAAATATTAAGGTGCAAGACTTAGATCGTTCACTTACGTTTTATCAGGAAGTTCTTGGTTTTCAAATTTTAGAGCAAACTGATAAGACAGTTAAACTAACAACAGATGGAAAAACGAGTGTGTTGTCAATTGAGCAACCAGACAATGTTGTTCCGAAGCAAGGAAAAACTACGGGCTTATATCATTTTGCCCTTCTTCTGCCTAAACGTTCTGATTTAGCGGAAATCGTACATCATTTTATGAAAATTGGTTTTCAGTATGGATCATCGGATCATTTGGTAAGTGAGGCATTATATTTGGCAGATCCAGATGGAAATGGCATTGAAATCTATATAGACCGCGAACCTTCTGAATGGACTTGGATTAACGGTGAAGTGGCAATGGCAGTGGATCCATTGAATTTTGAAGACCTTCTTTCCGTAGGGAAACAGCAGTCGTGGAAAGGCCTACCGGCTGGGACAGTCATGGGACATATTCATTTACATGTTTCCGAATTAGAAAAAACTGAAGAATTTTACAGTAAGGGACTCGGTTTTGAAGTGGTTAACCGGTTTGGTAATCAGGCACTTTTCATCTCTACTGGTAAATACCATCATCAAATTGCCTTAAACACTTGGGCGGGGGTTGGGGCTCCTACACCTCCTTTAAATAGTGTTGGTCTTGAGTCGTTTACGATTGTTTTAGCAGATGAGGTAGCAAGGAATAATGTTATTGCGCAGTTGAAGAGTATTGGTGCATCTGTAACAGAAGAAAACGGTTCTTTTATTACTTATGACCCTTCTGGGAATCGTATTTATTTAGGGATTTAAGGAGGGTGATAAATTTGTAAAGATAAAGTATTGAAGCAGGTAAGAAATAAATCGTATTGGTGGTTGTTACAGTGGGGTTTTTAAACAGACTATTAGGTAGATCTAATGAGGAGGAAAAAACAATGACAAACGAAAAATTGAAAATAGGTATTGTTCAAGGAAGTGTACGTGAAGGTCGGAATGGTGATGCTGTAGCAAAATGGATGCATGATTTTGCGGAAAAACGGAATGACGCGGAGTATGAACTTGTAGACCTTGCAAACTATAATCTTCCGTTCTTAGGCTCAGCGAATGCACAACCAGATGCTGAAGGACAAATAAAAGCTTGGTCGGAAAAAATGGCTTCTTTCGATGGCTATATTTTTATAACACCCGAATATAACCATGCGATCGGTGGCGCACTAAAAAATGCACTGGACTTCTTGAACCCAGAATTGAACAATAAAGCAGCTGGCTTTGTTGGGTATGGTAGCTTGGGCGGTACGCGTGCACACGAAAATCTACGTCTAATATTGGGTGAGCTACAAGTTGCTGACGTACGTACGGCAGTCACATTCTCACTGATGTCTGACTTTGAAAGCATGAGTGTGTTCAAACCTGCTGATTACCATGCAGCCAACGCAAATACTATGCTTGACCAAGTTCTTTCTTGGAGCGGTGCACTAAAAATTGTGCGATAAATTTACGATTTTGTCAATTTTAAAAAAGAAAAAGTGAATGTTACAATACTCACTTTCTCTCACTGTTGATTTTATAGTTAATAAATAAAAAAAGAGGTATTTTTTAATAAACTTTCGAATCTAACACAGTATAAATATGTTAGATTCAGAAAACAGCCTAAACCCACTCATATCAGTGGTTTAGGCTGTTTTATTTTAATTCCTTTTTTTATTCGCAATCTGAATCTAACATAGTATGTGTTATAATGGTAGTTAAGTTAGATTGAATAAAAACATTGAAATCCGAAAGGAGGGTTATCCCGTTTGATTAAAGGGATACACACCCCATGAAATTTGTTGAACCGATTCGAGAGCTGCAAAAAATCAGTAGCATGAAAAAAATCTTGTTGGCCCAAAGAGAAAGAGATTATTTGTTGTTTGTGATTGGGATCAATTCAGCTTACCGAATTTCTGATCTTATCCGGGTGCAGTTTCACCACGTGATGGATGAAAAACTAAAAGTTCGAAATCACTTGATTTTGATTGAACAAAAAACAAAAAAAGAAAATAAAGTTGCGCTCTCAAAAGGCGTTAAAAAAGCCATTGAAATTTATGTGCAAAATCATTACCAGGGCAATCCAAATGAATTTTTATTTAAAAGCAGGAAAGGAACCAACCAACCAATTGGACGGGTTCAAGCGTGGCAAATTATAAGTGATGCTGCCGAAGAATTGGGTCTTGAAAATATCGGGACACATTCGCTTCGAAAAACGTTTGGTTATCATCAAATAAAACGAGGGACGAATATTACGCTTTTGATGAAAATGTTCAATCACAGTTCCGAGAGCGTTACTTTACGTTATATAGGCATCACACAGGACGATATGGATGCGGCTGTTCAAGCCCTGGATCTTTAACTTGGGGTTTAATCTCTATAAAGGATCTGTAAGCTCAGGAAGAAGCGCTAACTAATATCCCGTGTCATCTTGTATTCCTCGAAAACACAATTAAACCAAGAAACACAAAAATATAGATACTAGGAGCTGTTTTTTGTGAGCACTTTAAGACAAACAGTAAAATTAGAAAAATATAAGCCAGAGTTTTTAAAAGCATTAAAGGAATTCGAGCTACCTACTGAAAAGGCACAATATACTGCTTTCCCAGCTGTCATACTTGAGAAGTTAACTGATGATCAGTACCCAATTGTAATTTTAAGTAATGATGAACCGGTTGGATTTTTCTTGTTACAATCAACTGATAGGGTAAAGGAGTTTACAGATAATCCAAGGGCATTATTGTTAACTGCACTATCAATAGATAATTCTAAACAGGGAAAAGGATTTGCTAAAGAGGCGATGAATTTAATTAAACAATTTGTTAATCAAGAATTCTCTGAATACGATGAAATTATATTAGCTGTTAATCATAAAAATATACCAGCGCAAAATTTATATAAAAGGGTTGGATTCAGTGACACTGGCAAAAGAAAAATAGGCAAGATAGGAGAACAGTTTATTTTCAATACTTTTATCTAATGCAGTTGAACTGGTTTAAATATACTGCAAACGGGCGCGTTTGTGTAGCAAGAACACGCGCCCTTGTTACATATAAGGGCTATTTTAATGTGTTTTAAGAGGAGGAGAGAAAGATTAATTTAGGGGATATATTAGTTACGTTGGTATCATTAGGTTTTTTAATATTAATTATTGTTTTGGTTGTATTGTTAGTCCGTGGAAGTAATAAGCGGAAGCAAAGACTAGACCGAATAGAACAGAAAATCGATAATTTGAATGACCATATAAAAAGTGGAAAATAACGACACACCTCAGTTACCGAGCGCAATTCTTGAATAAGCACTGTGCTGCGATCTGTGCCGGAAAATATCATAACTGAGGTTAAAAGCCTTTGTACATTCATATATTTAAAGTAAAAAAAGGAGTGTACAAAGTGACCAAAGGGAAAATCGCTTTGATTGGAACAGTTGTGATTATACTTTTTGTAACCTTTCTATTTATCAATAACTACTTAACAAAAGGAACGGCATCTGAAATATCCCCTTCAATGAATCCTGACATGCAAACGGAATCTGAAAAGAACCTAAAAGAAGTAGAAGAAATTTCAACCCTCCTTTATCAAAAAGATGGTTTTTTTGAACAAGTAAACACTAAATTAAAGGGAAAAGGTTATGCTTTTCAAATGATGGTTGTAATTAATTCGAAAGATGATATTGAGGTAAAGTATATCCTAGAAAATAAAGATGCAACTGAATCCATCAAAGAAGAGATTAAATCGACTTTTTATGAGTCCGTCGAAAATAACAATTTAGATACCAGTTCATTTAACTTGAAGATTGGTGACAGGAAAGATGGACCTGATTGGTAAAGAAGGTCGTATGCCGTTAACGGGCGCGTTTGCGAGATAAGGATTGTGCCTGAATCGGGCCACTTTATTGCTATGAAAAATACATTAGACATCATAATTACTGCAAGAAGAAGGTGTGTCACTTGAGGATTTCAAAAAGCAAAGTCTATTGGATTGCATTTACTCTTGTTATGCTTACTGGGATAATACTAATATTAAAATTACCGCAGAACGGTTTCGTCTATGCTTTTATCATATTAATTTTGTTTTTGATAATCGACTATCTTGTTGTTAAAAAGATAAAACGTGAGAATAAATAGTAAGCAAACAGGCGCGATTGCGTTACATGATTTATTCGTAGTCACTTAGTTGATCGGAGCGGAAGCCGGCGACTCCGGGAGGATCAGCGGGACAGGTGAAACACCTAGCGAGCGAAGCGAGGAGTGTGGTTCACCGCCCGCCCT
>NZ_PDYM01000057.1 GCF_002743055.1 Sporosarcina sp. P13
AGCAACTCTAAAATAAAGACAAATGGGCGCTTGCGTTGTTCCTCCGTAAGATTTTTTACATCCTTTCGTAAAGCAATAAAATACAAAAAGAGCACTATACCCGCCACAACTAGTTTAATAGCCCCTGCCAACGCTGATCACTTCCATTTAGTAAAAAAGTACCCGTGCAGAAAACTTTCGTGTTTGTTTACACATTCACGCTTGTTTCTTGTACAGGTACTTTTCACGTTTCATTCACAATGCATGTCTTCCTGGATATTAAGAATTACTTGTTTATCAAGTTTTGTAGCCACAGCAATTTTCTCAACTTCTACTCCCATTGCTAAAAGACTTTGAACCGTTCTAATCTTCTCTTCTTGCGCCTTACGTTCTGCCCTTTGAGTGGCCTTCTCTGTTGCTTTCTGAACAGCTTCTTGCAACCGCAATTCAGCCTCCCTCACAGCCGCCTCTTCATCCAGCACGCGTTTCATTCTGGATTCATAGGCTAAAAATTCTTCCGGTGTGCCACTTAACGCTTCCCAACTTGTAAATGCCGAACGCAGAGTTTCATCATTCATGGCGATAGCCTCCAATTCTTTAAAGATATCATTGTAGATTTTCCCATTGCGTTTGTCCACAATACCTAGCAACAACAACCACTTCGCCAACACATCGTCCCACGGGTTTAACTTTTCCGCTTTCCAATCCCGAATCAACTTGGTCATTTCAATAAAATGAAATTCCATGATATTTGTCAGCTTGAAACGTTCTTCATCCTCATACAAATGGTACGTCGTATGAAACTTTTCCGTCTGATCAAACATAGCGAAATTCAAAATATTAATCGCAATCACAGGATGTAATTCCTTATAACTCATTCCTCGTTTCATCGGACTCCGATAGACACCTGCCCAATAATAAATGGAACGATTCACCATATCGTATTGATTCGTAAACTGAATTTCAATAGTAATCCATTCCCCTGCATCTGTTACCACCAATAAATCCAACCGCGATTGCTTATCCTCTTCATGTTCCCCGCCAGCTTCCGTTGCAGAAAAGGAAATATCCTTAATCCGCTCCCGACCCGTTCGTTTCAAAATCGCATTCAAAAAGACGACCGTAATCTTTTTATTGCTTTCACTACCGAATAATCGTTTGAATGCATAATCGACCTTTAGATCCATCAAACGTTCCAGTGGTAGCCGTTTCAATACACGTGATGTAGAATCCATACACTCCTACCTCGAATTCTGTTAATTTTATTGTATCATTTTTTTAGTTCAAACGAGAGAATACTACTCGCTGTTCTCACTGAGTGTAGTGGAGATGGATTCGATTCGTCAAAACAGGGAAATTGAGTTTTGTGGGAGTGGAAAGTTGATAGGTATCATGTTGAGGGTTTTCAAAATTGAATTTCGTTGTCATTTAAGTGGGTGAAATTGAATTTTCATAGTTTTTATTGTGAATGTGATTACAACCAATGAAATGTACCGCCCGTGAAATGTTTTTTACATCCAGAGGTTATACCAGTGAGTGTAAGGTACCAGGTCCCGAAACAATTCTGAATTGTTCAGGAGTCTGGTTCGTTTTATTGCACTCATTTTAGTTCAACATTTTTATTTGTTGAAAAACGGTTGGATAGTTTAAGAAAGTAGGAGCCGAAAAAAGAGGAACCAGTGGCAGGTTCCCTTGCATAGTGGGCTTTCGTTTATTCACTATAAAATATCCATCTTCTTTTCTCGTTTCCATAAAACCGCGGTAAATAAAATCACTATGATAATTATCGTACAATAAGAAATCAGTGACAGCCACTTCGGATTCCATATAGAAATCATATCTGGCAGCAATGGATATAATCCGATGATCAGAAACCCGATTACAAATGGAATTTGAATACCTATCAAGGAAACCATATTCGGAACTAAGCTTGAAAAAGCCATAGAAAGTAACCCGAAGACAAGCCCGATTATGTAGATTCCAGATATAAATAGCATTATGAATTGGAAAAACGTCGGATCGAACCAAGATTCATTTCCAATAAAGGTATTAACTCGCACGTCAAAAAACATGGACGTGTTATTCAATGAATATAAGCTGAAATACACGGTTAGCAGGGCTGTAATTACAATGAATGTCGCAATGACACCTGCAAGGATCTTTGTCCTAAAAAGTTTCCTTCCTTTTTTTGTTGTATATTGCATTGGAACAATTTGTCTCGATCGATCTTTCAAGATAACTGGAGAAATGACTAGCACGACGCTGAATAGTATGGCAATGCCAACATTTGCAATAAACCTTTTAAAATTCATCCAAGCGACTTCAGGGTATAATCCGAATTTCTTTTGTGCAATCAACTCTTCAAAACGTTGCTGCTTTTTCTTCGAAAGTCTTTCCGGAATACTATCTTTCCACTTATAAAACTCTATCAATCTTTCTCGCTCCTGCAACTCCCAAAAAAGGTCGACTGATTGATTGAAAAACACTTCATCACGAAGTTCACTTGCTTTGCCCGAACGATTTACCCAATCATAATCCCGAAACTTTTCATAGGTTTCCAGCCCCTCTTCACCGAATTCCTCTCTGGACTGCAAATAGTCGTCCGCCTTCTTAACATCATCGGCATATGTCTTTTCAAAGTCGATAAATTCATCCCTATCCATTGTTATTCCATACTTCTTAATCATTTCAATACCCAAGTTATAAGAATACATATCACTACCATTCGGAAAGTATTCAATATCAAACTCGATGAGTAGAAAATACAGCACACTGTTAATGAAAATAAGTAATACCAACATCTTCCACGTTAAAATTTTCTTCAGTTCATTCCATAAAACACGCATTATTTCTACCCCCTTACTGGATGTCCATTTTTCTAAAATATTTATATGTTATGGCGCAAAATACAATCGTGATAACCATCCAACAGCTGATTGTCATCCATTCAAAGTTTTTGAACAGTATCAATCCGTTGCTTCCCATGAATGATTGCGAAATTGCCATGGTTAGTGTTGATAAGGTATAAGAAGATACGAAAAGTAGGTTGGAGGACTTCGGCATGAAGGTTGGTAAAAGCCATCCTAGTACAAATAACGTTGCAAAAAGAAAGAATGTAATATAACTACTTTTCACAATGACTGACAAAGCAAAAGTCAAACCTGAAAATAGCAGTTGGATGATGAAAACAAGTACAAGCACTCCTATTAAAAATTCACCAACGGATAAATCCCACCATGTGACATTGGGAAAGTTGTATTCCCAATTGAACGCACTGCTAATCGATGTTTCCCAAACATGTGAGTAATCGAATAGGAAGAAATACGTACCGAGCGTAATCGTGAATAATAGTAGTGAAATAACTGTAGAAACTGCTAATGATGCAGCCAACTTGTCCTTCATCAGTTTTCTGCCACGACGTGTGGAGTATGTAAGTAACTGTGTCCGGTTCTCAAATTCATACGTCGTAATAAGCGCGGTCATTAAAACAATCAACAGCAGTGACTCAATAATAATGTGCAGGAAAACTGTTTTAAACAGAAAACTATGCATGAAATACGACTTTCCTGCAAAAAACCATTCCTTATGCTCTTCGTTGTTCACCATTTCCTTAAAACGCTCCGCAAACTCTTCATTTTCCTCCGAATAGGTTTCAGCCGCTTTGCCGCCTATTCCGTATCTTTTTAGATCCCCTTGCCCCCCTGCTACCACATCAATTTCCGCATAACTTTCATCAATAGAATTTGCCATACTGAAATACATTTCCTTCAACTGCAAGCTATTAATGAATTCCCAGTCTTTGTCGCTGTATTGTTCCTGCTCCTCAAACCGTAATCCATCTAAAAAAACATAAACACTGTCGAATTGCTGGCCGGTAATTCCCTTTAACTCTAACAAGTCATTTTGAATGTCTTTTTGGAACTGTTTCAGCGAATCGTCTGTTATTTCCCTACCGTATCGATCGATAATTTCATTCACCATTTTCAATTCTTCTTTGTGGTCCGATGAACTGACGATGATGAAAATATTGAAAGCAGAGAAAACGATAAGCAATGCGATCAAAATGGGAGATGTGAGTGCTTTTTTACATTCATGAAGGAAAATGCGCATTAGTTATCCCCTTCTAGCTCATCACGGTATTCGTATAAGAATACATCTTCCAGGTGTGGAGGCACAGATGTCCATTCAATTTCCGAATCGCCTTTATGAATAAATCGAACAGTCATGTTTCCATACTCCTGCTTTTCAGAAAGTAGAATGTTGTTCTTTCGGAAGTCTTCCAACTGGTCATAGTCAATCGTCGTTTCAAAGACACATCCATTTAACGTCGCACATATGTCTGCAACCGAATCTTTATAAAGCAACTGTTTATTTCTAATCATTATTATTTCATTTGCAATCGATTCAATATCCGATACGATATGCGTTGAAATGATAACAAGTCGTTCACGTGCAAGATCAGTTAACAAGTGCCTGAAACGCGCGCGTTCTTTTGGGTCAAGTCCCGCCGTCGGCTCGTCCAAAATAAGAATTTCCGGATCATTCAATAATGCTTGCGCTATACCGACACGCTGAATCATCCCACCGGAAAACTTCTTCATTTTTTTATTCACCACATCACTTAACGCCACTTTCTCTAATAACTCCTCAATCTTATCGAGGGCATCTTTCTTCCCAATCCCTTTTAGCGCCGCCAAATAAAGCAGATATTGCTTAGGTGAATAGTTTTTGTAATAGCCGAATTGCTGCGGTAAATAGCCGAGTCGTTCCCGGTATCGATCATCCATGTCGTTAATATTCTTTCCGTTATAAAAAATTTCCCCTTCTGTCGGTGCAATCAATGTCGCCAACATTTTTATTAACGTTGTCTTCCCAGCCCCATTCGGTGCTAGTAAACCATAAAGACCATTACCGAACTCAAGATTCACATTTTGCAACGCGGTAAAGTCCCCATATTGCTTGCTTACATCTTTTACAACAATCATTCAAATACCCCTTCCGTCTGTTTGAAATGAATTAAGTTTTTTACACACCGCAAATACATACATGCAATTACGATTAGAATTACTGCATTAACGAAAATTGGCATTTTCATTAGCAAGTCGTTATATAATTGGACATTCGCTGACTGTAAGACGAGATTTCCGATTGTCCAGCCGATAACTGTACTTACAACAATTTCTGTCGTTCTGCGCTTCATCAATGCAAACAGTAATAAAATGGAGAATAAAAACAATGCTGTAATTGAAAGTAAAAACGCTCGCATGAATTGAATTTCTTCATATTGTATGGCTAGAATCGCTACAGCAATCGTATTTAACACAATAGAAAAGACACTGAAAACAAGCATTCTAAAAGCAATAATTTGATAGACGTTATATTTACAAGCCATCTCCACTTCATACGTATGATTTTGCGTTTTGCTTATATACGTGAAGATAGATAACGATAAAAACAGAATAGGTGATAGTAAAAAAGTGTAACTGTAAATATCCTGAATTCGGCCATAGTTTGGTAGCATAACGATCAACCCGACCAGTATAATTACCATGAATGAAATAAATGTGATTTCCAACCGATCCGAGAATATATGCCGTAAGCCGACTTGCTGAAGCATCGACTTTAAATACGACGGGAAACTTTGTTTAGTTTTCACGCCCTCGGATACAATCTTGACAATTTGAATACGAGTGGTTTGCTCATCCAAATCAGGGACTATAAATCTTTCCTTATTCACCGTTCCTCTCCTCCATTTCTGTACGTATCCTTTTTAAAGATGAATAGTATCTTGTTTTCACTGTCGATAAAGGAATAGATTCCATCGTAGCGATTTCTTTCAATGTGTACTCACCGAATAGTTTAAGTCGGATAATTTGTTGTGAGCTAGATTCTAACTGATTTACGATTGCAGTCACTTTTTCAACTTCCTCTTTGTATTCAAGTGAAATTACCATATCTACCTCGTCCATAATCTCGTAGTCATCAATTTGTCGAGCCATTTGCGTGTATCGATAGGATTTCGATCTATAATAATCCACGATTTTATTTGAAGCTAACCTGTAAAGCCAAGTCCGAAACAAGGCTTTTTTTCTGTCATATGTATGAATGGATTGCAATGCACTGATGAATATTTCCTGTGTCAAATCCAGGGAAAGATCATGATCCATTGTTTGTTTATAGCTAAATACATAAATTTCTTTATAATACTTAGAAACGAGTTCATTCGCTGCTGATTCGCTCGCGTTCTTCTGTATTTGATTAATCCACCGTTTTTCTCTGTCCATGATTCACCACATGCTTTCCACATATCATTGTCTCTTAAGTATATTCGTAATTCGTCTTCAAAAAGTTTGTCGATTTGAAAATAAATAAAAAGAGGTCTCCAGTTGGAAACCTCTAACTCGTATAGGAAGCACTAAAACTACTAATGATTACAATTCGTTTCATTAAATATGATGCACGTAATGCTATGCCCGACCCTCCCCTAACATTTATGTACTAGGTTCTGAATCAATTTGAATTTTTTCGGGGCCTGGTATCTTTTATCAATCGAATGATTCAAGTGGTTACACGGGCGTCACCGAAAAAAAGCAAAGAATAGAATCGCAATCAACAAAAGTAAAACAACGGCTTTGAAGTTTTCACGTGCGCTGTTATCTTTCCACTGATGAATCGTATCTGAAGAAAAACCAATCAGACATAAGATGATCGCAATACCTCCTATGGGTACATTCCTCAAAATCACCCAACCGACTAAGAAAGTTACGAGTCCAATAGTAGGGAGCAACTCTAAAATAAAGACAAATGGGCGCTTGCGTTGCTCTTCCGTAAGATTTTTTACATCCTTTCGTAAAGCAATAAAATACAAAAAGAGCACCACACCCGCCACAACCAGTTTAATAGCCACTGCCACCGCTGATCACTTCCTTTTTCGTTTATGCCAACGTAAATAGACCACCGATTAGGCGGCCTTTTCACAGTTAATTAATTCCTTCTTTTTTTGATCTAATTCCCTTTTACCTAGCAACATCATTCTCTTCAAAATTTAAATTGACGGGTTCATGGGATAAACCTTCTGTAGAGCTCTGCTCGGTCACTGGGATACTAACATCTACAATTTCAAAACCAAGTTTGTCCAGCCAAATTTGTCCAGAACCATTTAGCATTACTCCAAATGCTATCGCTTCACTTTTTACTGGAATATCCAATACAACACTGTAGTGATTCCATTCGTTCGTTCCCTTGATCGGACGATTCATCATATTATCAAAAGCAAGTACCTCTCCAGAAGAATGATCAACTCGCATCCACAAGCCCGCAGCCTCTTTAACGTCTGTACTTTTCACAAATGCAGAAAAGCGAACTCGTTCTCCCCTATATTGATCTGACTTAATTTGTTGCATCAATGTCGCAAAACCACGGGCTTTTTCATCCTTTGATCTCAAATATGCCGAATGAATTCCATTATTTACAACTCTGTTGTCCAACCCTGTTTCATAATCAAATGGTGTTTCCCCCGTCATAATCCAACCGGTAGGTGCATTATTTGTACTCACAATGAACTCTCCTTTGCTAATCAATTTTCTAAGTAGCTTCCGATAATCTCCTGGTGTTACCTCGTAAAATTTTTTAAAGGCTCTTGTATAGGATTCCTGCGAATTAAAGCCATAGCTCATAGCGATGTCAATAATTCTCTGATCCGTTGTAATTAATATCCTTGCACTTTCAGTCAGCCGACGTTCTCTTATATATTCCGCAACTGACTTCCCAATAATCTTCCGAAATGTACGTTGAAAATGAAATCTTGAATATCCTGCATGTTCAGCTAAATGGTGGAGCTGTAATTTATCTGTTAGGTGTTGTTCGATAAAATTTAATGACCTTTGAATAGCCTTTTCATAATCTTGATAAGACAATTAAACACCTCCTCGACCTAATGAATTCAGTATAACTACATAACTTTTATGAACTTTGACTTTTTGTGCTAAATTAAAACGAGCATAAATCTGTGATACGATTTGCGCTCGTTTTCTAAATCTTTCCTGATTCCTGGATAACCTCTATTCTGTTAATGCACCCGTATATTGCAAAGTCATAAGAGTTCTTGAACAGCACTTATTCAAAAACATTTTCAAATCTAATTATCATTTTTACTTTTTGTATTCTTTTTCATTCTTTTATAGAAAACGTAAATTGCATTGCCAGCGACTATTAATAAGGCGCCAGTCAATGAACCATATATAGGAGGTAGATAGGGTGTATCAGGAAAAAATACAATTTGACTTCCAATACTACCCCCGATGAATACAAATGGAGCCATAATACTTAATCTCCATTCGGAGTTTTTTAATTTCCTTTTCTTGTTAATTGTTCGCACCCCCTCCTTATTCTTTTACTAAACAATCATGGCTCTTTAGCGGTACAATCCTTATTCCAGAACTGCGCCCGTTAACGGGATAGTGGTTCTAAGCCGTTGATCTGCGCTGCAGCCGGACGCGTTCCGGAGGGCGGGCGGTGAACCACACTCCTCGCTTCGCTCGCTAGGTGTTTCACCTGTCCCGCTGATCCTCCCGGAGTC
>NZ_PDYM01000058.1 GCF_002743055.1 Sporosarcina sp. P13
TTTTCGGCATAGGCCGGAGATATTGGACGACTATCTGCCATGGTCAAAAAACATCTTGCTTTCTTGCGGAAAGCAAAACTAGCCCTACATTCGAAGAAAAAATTCGAATGTAAGGGCTATTGTGTAGTGCAAAATAGAAGTACATAGTTTTGAAAAGAAAAAGTACATAACGTTGCAACTGAAGTTTCAATAAAAAAAGGCTTGCCAGCCTTCCCAAATCTCTCTACTGTATTGGTGTCTAATCAAATGCAGTGGAGGTTGAAAGGAAATGCTGACAATGCCTGAAATCAATTGTATCAAACTAATGAGGAATCAGAAATCATTATCTATAAATCACATATCAAAGACTTTAGGAATTAACTGGAGAACGGCTAAAAAGTACGCAGATGGTGATCAGCTGCCGAAAGAAAAGGAAAGAAAAAAATCTGGAATGATGTACACGGAAAAGTGGGGAGAAATTGTTGGAGATTGGCTTTGGGAGGATCAAAAACTCAAAAAGAAGGACAGAAGGACAAACAAAGGAATCTTTTCTGCCCTACAAGAGCTAGGGTTCAAGGGGTCCTACAGGACCGTTTCATATTTCATTAAGGACTGGCGTGAAGGAAGAGAAGATATTGAAGATGAAACAAAAGATAAAAACTCCGAGAGATTAATTCATCCACCTGCTGAAGCGCAATTGGATTTCGGATTAATGCAAGCCGTTCAGGACGGGAAATACAGAGACGTTCATTGTTTGGTCATGTCCCTTCCCTTCAGCAACGGGGCTTATGCCATTCCATTGCCTGGAGAAAATAAAGAGTGCCTTTTATATGGGATGAAAAGGATATTCAATCAACTAGGGGGGATACCGAGGAAGATCCGTATTGACAACATGAAAACAGCTGTAGTTAAACCAAGGAACCGAAATGAAGAGGCTGTTTTCACGGATGAATTCCTTCAATTTGCCAATCATTATGGCTTCGAGCCTCAAGCATGTAATCCGTATTCAGGAAATGAAAAAGGAAACGTTGAAAATAAAGTTGGATACGTTCGATATAACTTTATTACTCCAGCACCGGCCATAGAGGACTTGGAACACTTAACAAAGTTACTTGAACAGCAGCTAACGAAGGATCGGGAGCGCGTTCACTATAAAAAGCAAGTCCCGATACAAGAACTACTAGAAGAAGAACATCAATATCTCTTAGCGTTACCTAAGGAAGATTATCCAGTCTTCAAAGAAGAAAAAGCGAAAGCAAACAAGTATGGAGAAATCACTTTGGATAAAGTGAAAGTATACGTCCCGAAAGCTTATAACTATACAAGTCTATCCGTCATAAAGTATTGGAATAGATTCAAGGTACTGTCTCCTCACGGAGAGATTTTGTATGAGGATCATCGGCCATATATGCATAAGAATCGTGAGATTCCATGGAAATCCATATTAACGTCATGGTTGAGCAAACCGCGAGCAGCAACCTATTCACGATTTTCAGCCTATTTGCCGGGTCGTATATATGAATACATAAATATCTCGAATCTAACGATTCGCAAAGAGCGTCTAAATTGGATTCTAGCTCTACTAGCCACTCATGATATGAATGAAATCAATGAGGAGTTCTATGAGCTTCTAAATGGACAATCAGACTCTTTAAAAGAGCCGGAAGCACACCCCTATGATGTTGATTGGAACAAATATGATCAACTTCAAATTGGCCCAAAGATTGAAGGTGAGGTACAGTGACGGCGGATTTAAAAACAATGTGCAAGTTCTTACGCCTAGCCCACGTCAATGATATCTATTCAGATATACCTTATGAGAACTCAGTTCAATTTCTGGAAGATTTATTTCGGAAAGAGCTTCAGCTACGGGAAGAAACGAAGGCAGAACGATTAATAAAGAAAGCAAAGTTTCTACAGAAGAAGTCACTTTCGTCGTTTCAATGGAATGAGATGATCCATTTTCCTTCTCACATTGATTCGTATGAACTTTGTACACTGAATTTTATTGGGCGCAAAGAAAATGTGATTTTAACCGGTGCTCCTGGCACAGGGAAGACTCATTTAGCAACTGGTCTTGGTTACGAGGCCTGTAAGCAAGGACTAGAGGTCCGTTTCTTTAGGGTTTCAGACCTGGCTGAGGCGTTAGAGAGAGCGTGGCTAGAGGGAAAGTTGGTCCAGTTCAGAAGTCGCTTTAAAAGTGTTGATTTGATCATATTGGATGAGATGGGTTATGTTCCTTTTAACAAGGAGGGAGCAGAGCTCCTCTTCCAACTCATTTCTGACTGGTACGAACAAAAAAGTTTGATCATCACTTCCAATTTGGAATTTAGTCAATGGAACCGCGTATTTAGCGACTCTAGATTGACTGCCGCTTTGGTCGATCGGGTGATCCATCATGCCCATATCTTGAATTTTACAGGAGATAGTTTTAGAGTAACCAACGCTTTATCACGACAAAAATAAACTAAATCGAAGGCTGGCAAGCTTGTGTATTTTTCTTTGCATTCTTTTGCACTTTTATCTTGCAAAACACAGCTATTCGTGATGCGCACTACATAAGTGTGCTTTTTTATATTTCGGGCTTACCATTTAAACACAGTAGACTAAGACTTTCATTTGTATAATCTTAAAACTAATATAGTAAATACAAATACACCCTCGAGTTTAGTCAGACAGTAAACTCGAGGGTGTATTTTATTGTTTTCATTAATAGTATGATCTAAAAAGTCTATCTTAATTTGTTCTAAACTAAAGTATTGATCGCTTCTGTAATTTCTGCAGCAGCGGTCTTCATCATTTCTTTAATATCTTCTGTTTTAATTTGATTAATTAATGAAGTTGGAATGTAAGTACCTAACCCTAATATGATTTTACCTTTACTATCAAATATAGGGCAAGCGTAAGCTGAAATACCTAGTGAATATTCTTCATGACTTTCAGCTATTCCCTCTTCACGGATTTTTGGTATTTGCTTGTCTAAATCTTGCTTTGTAGTAACTGATTTCTCAGTATACCTCGTTAAGTGATCATCTGACATGACCTCGTCTAATACATTTTGGGCATCTTCTTCGTCTAAATACGCATAAAAACATTTACCAAGCGCTCCAGCAGTAATTGGGAATGAATCTCCTGCCGACACTGTTAATCGTACTTTTAGATCAGGCTCCTCCTTTGCTACATACATAAGACGTGAGTTACGAACTCTTTTTACCAAAACAAAAGATGAGCCTGTTTTAGTTAAATCTTTCAAGTAGGCACTAGCCACTTCGATATAGTCATTAACTTCTCGTGCACGATTACCCAATGCAATTAATGGTGTACCTAATGAGTATTCTTTTGAATTACTTGAAAATGTAACATAGCTCTTTTCTTCAAGCGTTCTTAATATTCTTAGACATGTACTAACATTTATATCCGTCGCTTCTGAGATTTTAGTTAATTTTGCATGCTGATAGCCTTGTGTTGCCAATAATTCAAGGATTTTTATTGTAGAATCTAGTGCGGGTACTTGACTTGGCTTACTTTCCTTTTTTAAAGTTTTCAAATTTCTGTCCTCCACTCTTATTGTTTATTATTAGTTAGTGTATCATACGTCGTCTCTATTCTGAACTATTATTCAATAAATAGCTCCTATCCATGGTAGTAATAATAAGCTAATAATCACTTTATATTATTTCTTATTTACAACAATATATAAGTACTAACATACTATAAAAGAGTTATATTGAACTAAATAAGAAGTAATTAAAATGAGGATTTAATATTTACAAAATATTAAATCCTCATTTCGGTGGTAACTGTAATTTTTATAGTAATAGCTTTCTGATACATTCCAATTTAATAATATAAATTAACTTCAATTATAACTTTATTTATCTTTCTAATCTATTCGTGCGACTTTTTAGTTATTATCTCCAAGTAACATTTCTCTTGCTTCAGCAGGTGTAGCAATTTCTCGTCCAAATTCATGTGCAATCTTTTTAATTTGTTCAACAAATTCAGCATTCGTCTTCGCTAAAACACCAGGTCGGATGTAAGCATAGTCTTCCATACCTACGCGAACATGTCCACCAAGGCTTATTGCTAATGTATTCATAGCTAATTGATTTTCAAAAGCTACAACGCCCCAGCTTGCGCCTTCAGGCAGTGAATCTAAAAAGTATAGTAAACTCTTTGGTGTTGCAGGCATTCCGCCATCGGCACCTAAAACGATTGAATAATGTAATGAACCAGTAATTAAACCAGCATCGATTAACTTTTGAGCATTAGAAATCATCCCTGGGTGGAACACTTCAATTTCCGGCTTTACATTATTCTCCTGCATTTTTTTAGCTAACTTTTCTAAAAACTGAGGTGAATTCATAAATACAAAGTTCTTCAAGTTGAGTGAACCTGCATCTAATGATCCAAAGTCAGGCGATAGTTCACAGAAAGCTAAACGTTCTTCATCTGTAAGTCCATGCTTGCCTGCAGAAGTTAAACTAATAATAAGTTCATCACCACATTTTTCTTTCACACGTTGTACTAAATCACGATAGATCTCCTTATCCATCGATGGTTTACCATCTTTATCACGAACGTGCATGTGTGCAATTGCTGCACCTGCTTTATAAGCTAAATATACCTCATCTGCAATTTCTTCTGGTTGAAGTGGAAGATAAGGTGTATCCTCTCTTGTTGTTCCAGTTCCTGTAGGTGCCACCGTAATAATTAATTTCTCCATTGTATACAACTCCTAAATAATTATAATTGTTAATATTAAACTTCTTACTTAAAAAACTCCACTTTGAGGGTTTTAAAATAGTTAACTTACTTTTCGTTATGTTGTTTTTCTTGTAAAATACAAATTCATTAGTTTGATAATGTTTTAAACGCGTTCGCCTTTAATTCGGTCTGCTTCTACCCAACATGAATGGGCACCAACCGGAATTCGTTCTGGTAAGATAATACGAGCGACTGGACCACTTGGTAAATCTTGCGCGTCTAGTATAAGGCATTCAGAATGGTTTTTATTCATATCTGTAATAAGAGTAATTAGATATCCATCATCTTCAGATTCTGCATTCACTCTCAGTGCTAGTTGTGGTTCACTTCCAAAACGCCCCTCGCCATACTCATAACGTTGGGATGTTCCATCAAGTAAATCATACTTTTTCACACCGCTTAACCACCATAGCTTTTCCTCGTCAAAAGTCGAGTTATAACTATATTGATACTTCTTTCCAACGTATTCATTACTGACCACTGGGAACTCTGTGATTTCATCATCTAGTAATTCTTCTTTTGTTTCCCCTGTCTTTAAATTAAATCTCCAACGATACATATTGAAGTTCATAGCAGTTTGTTTGAATTGATTTTTCATATTATCAATCGCATCTGAACCTTGCTTCCCAACAGCTGGTTTGCGCGGTGTAAATGTTACGCAACCTTCCATAACTACTTCATCGCCATCTTCATAGCAATTCGATAAATGATAAATAAAGGCAGGTTTCGCTTCAAACCATTTAATCTGGCTGTTATCACCGAATCTCGGAATGATTCCAAAACGGGCAGGCATATCATCAAAGAATGTAACTTTACGTTCTCCCTTTTCCAATAACTCAGGGTCAAAAATGAATGGCAAGTCGTGAAGAATAGAATAGTTTTTTGTGACTCCAAGATCATGTGGCCATCTTATACCTGGTAAATCGATTGGCACATAATGCTTCAAATTATTATTTGAATCTATAACCCCATATTTCATATATGGATATGTTTCACTAAAGTTAAAGAACATCATTTCCCCTGTGTCATTATCTACTTTAAAGTGAGAACATATTCCTGCTGGTGCTATTTCTGTATTCCATTTATCTGGTTCAAGCATTTCCAATGTAATAGGATCTAAACGGTTTGATTCACTACATTGAGACATAGTTGCGAGAAGTTTTCCCGAGTGTGCAATAACGTCAGTACCAGCATTGTCTTTCATAGCTCCCATACTTCCCCACCCTTGGCGTTTTGCCAAATGCGGTTCAAGTATACCAGGCCACAATGATCTACCTGCAGCTTCTTCTGCTAAAAAACCAGTTGTGCGAACAAAACGATTACGATAAACAGCTTTTCCATCTTCAAAATGAACAGCATGAAGCATACCATCGCCATCATAATTATGATATGTACCCATTGGCTCATGCACTTGATTATGTCCGTTACGAACATAGATCCCCTGTAAATCCTTCGGCACTTCTCCAATAACTTCAAGACTTACTGTATCTGCAGTATATTCATTAAAAATAGGTTGATAATGCCCTTTTAAAAATGGATTGGGCGTATCTTTATTGATTGTGGACTTTACGGTATTTTCAATTTTAATCATATTATATCCCTCCACTTTTTAAAGTTTCAATTATATACTTAGCCTACAAGCACGCTTTTACTTAGTGTTTTTTCAAGCCAATTATCCATTAATTCGATAAGAGATATTAAAGTACTTCTTATTCTTCTATCGTGTAATTTGCTCAACGTAAATCCGTATATCTTTAAAACTTTGAATAAATTGGATGTGTTTTCATATACAATTATTTAAAATTATCGTTACTTTACATACCTAATTATCCTTTTTTACTCATTCAATGAGCCCAATTTCTTTCAATAACTCTTCTGCAAGTTTAAAAGTACGTGTTGCTTCTTCTTGAGACTCTTCCGGATCTAAATAATCATGGCCTTGATTAGTCACTTCCAGATATTCAAGATATTCAGGATCTTCCTGAGCCTTTTTTAATGCTTCAGACAAAATTGTCAGTTCTTCATCTGGAATACCTTTAGGCGCATAAATCATTGAGTATGCTTCTATGCCTGGCTCTAATCCTAGGTCCTTCAAAGTTGTTGCTGTATCATATTCTGATTCATCAATTCGAAAATCGAAAAGAACCTTCAAAGTCCCTGCTTCAACATGTTCCATCGCATCTTTAGGCATCACAATTGCCCCATCAATATGACCACCTAGTAGAGCCGTAACACCTTGTGCTCCACCTTCATATGCAATGTTTGTAGCTTCAATCCCTTGGGAACTTGTAACAGCTACCATATTTAAATTTGAAATACTACCTGGACCTGTTGTTGAATAAGTGAACTTACCTGGGTTTTCCTTTGCATATTTCTTTAAATCTTCAAATGTATCCCATGGTGAGTCCTCTCTTACAAGGAGCAACGGAATTCCTACTGTATTTTTCATAATAGGCTGGAAGCTGTCATGTGTGAATGCGACATCTTCAAGGTGAGGTAGAACACTAGTATGTACTACTGATCCATATCCAATTGTATAACCATCCGGTGCAGAGTTCATTAATTTCGTCATACCGAGAATGCCTCCTCCACCTTCAACATTCTCTATTTTAACTTTTTGCTCATTTGGTAAATACTTTTCTACAAGCTTGGATAAAACGCGTGTATCGTTATCACTTAAAGACCCAGCTCCATACGGTACAATAAAACTAATCTCTTTGGATCTACGTCAATATCCTGGACACAAAAAAGTTAAGTCCGTTTCAGAACGGCATCCATTCATGGAGCGTCCTGTATCCAGCGAAACCAGTCAAGTGAAAGACCGCACTTGACAGCTTTCGCTGGATACAGGAA
>NZ_PDYM01000059.1 GCF_002743055.1 Sporosarcina sp. P13
GGCGCGGAATGCAAACTTACGGGGACTATGGTCAATGGTTTCTGTTGCAATAGAAAAGCATCTCCTTAAAGTTGATATATTGATCATACTAGGAGATGCTTTTTAAAAATATGCGTTGTTTGATTGGGGGCTTACGTTCAAGAAAACCCTTCAGACATTTTTTGAAGGGTTCTTCATATTATTTTTCCTACAGCGCTCTTTACCAACAACCAAACGAGCCAACCCATTCTCCCCAAATTCATCCACATAACGTTCCCTAATTTCCATAAGTCGCCGAAACTGTCCATTAGCATCTCTTGGAACGACTGCCTCTTTCACTAAATCTTTTTTGACCAGATGACTTGAAAGTTCATTCCAAAACACTTCATTATCATTCGCATCAATGATCGACTGCAACTGATTTTCGTATTCTTGCGTAGGAAAGGAACCATACAGCTTCATTCAACTGCCATTATCGAAACATAAGGCTTTTTAATTGCTGAAATCCCTTCCAAAATAAATACTATGAAAATTCAAATTCACCCCCTAAAATGCCAACGAAATTCAATTTTGCGAAGCCCTGACATGATACCTATCAACTTTCCACGTACGCAAAATTCAATTTTCCCGTTTTGACGAATCAAATCCATCTCCACTACACTCAGTGAGAACAGCTAGTAGTATTCTCTCGTTTGGACTAAAAAGTGATACAATAAAATTAACAGAATTCGAGGTAGAAGCGTATAGATTCTACATCATGTATATCGAAACGGCTACCACTGGAACGTTTGATAGACCTTAAGGTGGACTATGTGTGAATATCTAAATTTTAGTCTGTTTGATCAAACGGAATGGAAAAAATTACGACGATATCTTTAGAGAATTGGAGGCTATCGCTATGAATGATGAAACACTTCGTTCAGCTTTTGAAAGTTGGGAAGCGTTGAGTGGCACACCGGAAGAGTTTTTTGCCTATGAGTCTAGATGGAAACGGGTGATTGATGAAGAGGCGGCTATAAGGGAGGCTGAATTGCGTTTGGAGGAAGCGGTTCAGGAAGCGGTTCAGGAAGCGGCCTTTAAAACAAAGAAACAAATGGCGCGTAATCTTTTAGACATGGGAATGGAAGTAGAGAAAATTGCTGAGGCTACAGAACTTGATAAACAACTAGTTCTTGATATTCAAACAGAAATGCGTCATAGGTGAGCAGTTAGAGACGTTGGAATAGGGCACTTGTGTAAAGACAATCGTGAATGTGTAAACACACACGGAAGTTTTCTGCACAGGTGCTTTTTTTACAAAGCGGTGCCAGCATACATCCAACAAATAAAATCAACTAATATCGGACTATTCGGAATAATTGTAGAGAAGTCATTCGTTTATTGGTAGTATGGTAGTAAGAGGCTGTCGCTGAATAAAATGAAGAGGAGAGAATAGCTTGAAGAAGATATTTAAAGTTGTGCTCTGGACGTTGCTACTGCTTGTTTTGTCGTTTGTTCCGATGGGGTTTGATGAAGTGTTGGCAAAAGAGTTTAAAGACGTATCGAAGAAGCATCCGAACTACGTGGCGATTCAGGAAATGCAAAAAGCAGGGTTCATCAATGGCTATCCTGACGGGAGTTTCCGTCCGCAGGAGCCTGTAAGTCGTAAACATGTGGCGGTATTGCTTGATAAAGTATTGAAGTTCCCGCAACCGTCCACTCAGGGAGTTGTATTTTCAGATGTACCGAAAAATCATGCCTATTATACACCGATTATGAAGTTATATGATCAGGGAATTGTGGGCGGATCGGACGGTAAGTTTAATCCTGAATCCTCTCTTACACGTATTCAGATGGCAAAGATGCTGGACTTGGCATTTGAATTCAATATGACTAAGCATGCAGGGTTTTATGATCTTATCGTCACTCACTGGGGCTATGTCCATGCGAATGCATTGTTCGCAAACGATGTGACGAAAGGAGATAGAGGACAATTTAAGCCGAATGAAAAAGTGACACGTGCGCATTACGCAGAATTTCTCTACCGTGCAATTCAGGCACATAACGCTCAACCAAGTGGCGACCAACTAGTGAAAAATCGTGCACTGGACAAATTATTCCGGTTAACCTCTTCCATCGAACGCATCTTCCGTCTAAGCGAAGATAACAATCAAACGTTCAACCAAGTCCGTCCTGAATTCCTTCAATATGCGACCGCAAGATACGTGGATGATGTGATTGCGAAGGTGTATAGTGGAGAATTTGACTATCTTCCGTATGTGGATGATATACTGCATACAGAAGTGAAATTGCGTTTGGATTACTCCCAGCCGGATCCAGATGTACTCCATGTGTCTACGATCCAATTCCGAAATGTACATGATGACAAGGGAGGATTTGTCAATGCGGTGTTTATCAACGATTCGGGTCAGTGGAAAATCTCGAGTTATGATGTAGAATTTCCAGGCACGAAAAATTTCCAACTGACCATGGATGAAGCAAAGTTTGCGATAGAAGATGAGTATGACCGATACGGTTTTGAAAATGTACGAGTGACATACGTCTCGAAGAAGCAAGTGACGGGCGAAGATTACTCGACTCATAAAAAATACACCTTTGATCAATATAAATTTATGGTAGATAGCGATTTTGGCAGACACTATATGACCTTCAATTCCGATAGTGGGCTTATCTACTAATCAAAAAAAGTGGAACTAGAGTGAATGAAGATTGATAGCGACAGTCACATAACGTGAAAAGTACCTGTACAAGAAACAAACGTGAATGTGTAAACAAACACGAAAGTTTTCTGCACGGGTACATTTTTACTTTAGGTAATCTTTCATTGACCAGCCATTTAGTTCAACAAGTATGGTGTGTGTGTACAGTCAATTATGTTCTTTTTTCCTTTTGAAACTTTTCTATCAAATAAGCGTATGCATTAATAAATACTACTTTTTGAGGTGATAATAATGGGCGAACAAAAATTTAATTGCAAATTCTGCGGTAGTGATTCTTTTACTAAAGGGATAATGGATAACGGATAACATTATTAAATTAAGACCAATAGATAAACCATTCTTCGCTGGATCCGCACTTATCTATACCTTCTGTAAAGATTGCGGAGAAGTTGCATCTATCAAGGTTGATAAACCGCACAATTTTTGAGTTGTAATTCTGCTTTTTCATGTCGCGTTTTGTGTCAACTCTATTATGATTCCTTAGCAATAATCGGGTGCAATAAACGAATAAAATCCATGCTTTACTAATAGGTACCAGGTCCCCGAACAATTCAGCATCGTTTAGGGAACTGGTATCTTTTTATTCTGAGCCGTATGGAAAACAAGCGATTGACCCAAACTACATTACCTCAATTATAACTAGTTGGCAGTAGCCATGTATTCACATGCTATTTAAATAATACGAAGAATAGGGGGGATTTTCCAGTGAAAAAACAAGCTTTACTTGCAGCGATGACTTCCGCACTACTCGTATCCTCTCCACTTGTTGCCCAAGCAGATGAAACGGTTCGGACACTTGACCAGGAACGTGTAAGCGTGGCGGAAACATGGAAACGTGAAAAACAGATCACAAAGGGTGAAGCAGCTAAAATTTTAGACCATGCCCTTCAGATTAAAGAACAGGTGAAGACTCCATCGGATTATATGCATTCTGCACAAATCGATCGACTTTTAAACGTAAACAGCCAAGCGGATGAAACCGTGACAGCTGAAGAAATGGAAAGCATTATTAATAATGCAAAGACGTTCGTTTCAAAAAACATCAACAATAAAGGGGTAAAAGAAATCTCTGTAGAAGATTTCATGAAAAACCCAGGAGATTCCGGTTACGAAATGTCGCTGGATGGAGAGTATATTTCGTATAGGTCCGAATGGAAGAACCGAATGAATGTCTTTGTCAAAAAGATGCATGGGGAGGATGAACCGATTCGGGTGACCAGTTCAACTGATCGGGACATCTCTGCATCGTTCTGGAAGGATGATCATATCCTTTATTTGAAAGATCATGGTGGAGATGAGAATTTCCATGTGTATGCGTCCAGTTTCAATGGCCGGGAAGAACGAGATTTAACACCTTATCCCGATGCCAAAGTGCAGTTGATCAGCAACTTGTCTGGTATTGAAAATGAAATCCTCATTGGGTTGAATAAAGATGATCCAACGGTCTTTGATGCCTATCGATTGAATATTAAAACCGGTGACCTAGACCAAGTGGCGAAAAATCCCGGCAATATTGCTGGCTGGCTCGCAGACCATGATGGCAAAATCCGAATCGCGATCGAAACGGATGGTGTGGATAGTACAATTCTTTATCGTGAAACAGAAGAGGATGAATTTAAGCCGTTTGTCCAAACAGAAGAAAGTGATGTCATTTCACCCATCGCATTTTCAAAAGATAATCAATCCATTTATGCTTTATCTAATAAAGGTCGGGATAAGATGGAGGTAGTCGTGTTCGATTTAGATGCAAATGAGAAGGTCCTTTATTCCAACCCGCAAGTAGACGTGACGGACGCTATCTATGATAAGAAGAAAGATGCTCTTGTAGCAAGCAAGTATATAACAGACAAACCGCATTATAAGTTTTTTGATAAAGAATTAGAACGCATGTTCAACCAGTTGAAAGACGAACTTCAAGTGGATGAAAGCGAACTGATGCTTAAAGATTATAATGAAGAGATGAACAAATTCATCATGCTTGTTTCAAGTGATAAAGAATTTGGCACCTATTACTATTACGATTCGACAACAGATGAACTGACGAAATTGACGGAACTTTCTTCGTGGCTCGATCGTGATCACTTAGCTGATATGCACCCCATTTCCTATACAAGTAGAGATGGTCTGACCATTCATGGCTATTTGACATTGCCGAAAAATAAAAAACCGGAACAATTACCACTCATCGTCAATCCGCATGGCGGACCTTGGGCGCGTGATATGTGGGGCTTCAACCAGGAAGTGCAGCTGCTTGCCAACCGTGGATACGCGGTGCTCCAAGTGAACTTCCGTTCTTCCACTGGTTACGGTAAAGCATTTTCGGATGCAGGCAACAAGGAATGGGGATTAAAGATCCAAGATGATATTACAGACGGTGTTCAATGGACCATCGATCAAGGTATAGCAGATCCCGATCGGGTCGGAATTTACGGGGCGTCCTTCGGGGGCTATGCGACGTTAGCCGGTATCACCTTCACCCCGGATCTATATGCAGCAGCTGTAGACTATGTGGGCGTCTCCAATATCTTTACGCTGCTCGAAACCATCCCGCCATATTGGGAAACGATTCGGAATGACCTATATAAAAGGGTTGGCCATCCAGTCCATGACAAAGAACTTTTGGAATCTGTCTCACCTGTCTTCCACGTTGACAAAATTAAAACACCTTTATTTGTAGCACAAGGTGCAAATGATCCGCGTGTCAACCAAGCTGAATCAGATCAGATCGTAGAAGCCTTGCAGAAGCGTGGCATTGATGTGGAATATATGCTAAAAGAAAACGAAGGTCATGGCTTCCAAAATGAAGAAAATCGAATTGAGTTTTATCATGCGATGATCAAGTTTTTTGATAAGCATTTGAAGTGACGTACGATTGAAAGAAGGCATTACGACTCAACTCTAAAGCTATTCTGACTACCTTCCGCAAACTATCCTTTCACAAGGAAACCGAAACCCTTCGAATATGTACTTTCGAAGGGTTATTTTTGTATGCCTTAGGTGCCAGGTGTTTGAACAATTTACAACCCTGATAGAAACTTTAAAAATAACTTGAAAAGTACCTGTACAAGAAACACACGTGAATGTGTAAACAAACACGAAAGTTTTCTGAACGGGTACTTTTTTGTTTTGGTTAATCTTTATGGATATTTTCAGTATTGTAACTAAAAGAGTGAAATAAGGGGGCGGAATATAGTTGCTTGCCTTCAAAACCTTGGAAAAAGTGAAGCCTTTCACACTTTATGAACGTATGGATAGTAGAACTATGCTTGTTTCGTTAACGGGCCAGTTTCTTTTAAGAGGAGGATGAAATATGCATAAGTTTTTAATTGGTTTCTCAATCGTATTTTTTATCGCTTGCCTAGTATTACTTATTAAAACTTTTGTTGGGTCGTTTGATTGGATTAATATTGTCG
>NZ_PDYM01000060.1 GCF_002743055.1 Sporosarcina sp. P13
GAGCGCGGAGTCGCTTTCTATGAGCGCGGAGTCGCTTTCTATGAGCGCGGAGTCGCTTTCTATGAGCGCGGAGTCGCTTTCTATGAGCGCGGAGTCGCTTTCTATGAGCGCGGAGTCGCTTTCTATGAGCGCGGGATCGCTTTCTATGAGCGCGGGATCGCTTTCTATGAGCGCGGAGTCGCTTTCTATGAGCGCGGGATCGCTTTCTATGAGCGCGGGATCGCTTTCTATGAGCGCGGGATCGCTTTCTATGAGCGCAAACAAAAAACAGAGCTGCCCAGAAAAGTCATGACGATAGACTTTTCTAGACACCCCCGCGATTAAGCTTTTAAAATAGCTACAACTAGCCAACACTCACTATCTTTCCCAAACATTCTTCCCATTACGGTCCAAACGTTTGCGATCATACCCACTTCGATCGTAACCTTCTTCATCATAGCCGGCTTGATCATAGCCCTCTTCATCAGTGTAACCGCCACTTAGATGAAGGCCTTGGGGAGTAAAACCATTTCTATCAAAACCTTTAGTATCATACTTTGTTCCATTCAAGTGTTTACCTTCGCGATTAAACCCTCTGCGATCAAAGCCGAATCTAGTATAACCTTCCCGATTAAAGCCATTCACATCGTAACCTAGTTTATTAAAGCCATCCCGATCGTAGCCTTGTATGTTAAATCCTTTTAGACTATACCCTTGTCTATCAAAGCCTAGTTTATTAAAGCCTTCTCGATTATAACCGTCTTGATCAATGCCGAGTCGATTAAAGCCCTCTCGATCATAGCCTTGTCTAGTATAGCCTTGTATATTATAACCCGACGCATTATACCCCTCTATATCATAACCGTGTCGATTATACCCATCTCGATCATAGCCTTCTTTGTTAAAACCTCTTTTATTGTAACCTTCTAAATCATAGCCCTCTTTATCATACTGTTCTTCACTAATGTGGATACCTTCAAGCGTAAAACCTCTTCTATCAACACCGCTTTTATTAAAGCCTGTTTCATCATAACCCGCATGATCATAGCCCTGCTCATCATAGCGACTTCCATTCCTATGAATGCCTTGAGAATTAAAGCCATTTCTATCAAAACCTTTAGCATCATACTTCGTTCCATTCGCATGATTTCCTTCACGACTAAAGCCGTTTACATCACGGCCCGCTTTATCATAGCCTTCTTTATCATAGCCGTTTACGTCGTAGCCTTGTTTATTAAAACCTTCTTTATTATACCCATGTATAGTAAATCCATTTCGACCATAGCCTTCCCGATTGTATCCGAAACGATTAAAGCCCTCGCGATTATAACCTTCTTTATCGACACCCGCACGATTAAACCCATCCACATCATAGCCCTGCCTGTCATAGCCTTGTATGTTGAAGCCCGATGCTTTGAATCCATCTTTATCGTAACCGTGTTTATCATAACCGCTCTTATCATAGCCTTCTTTGTTAAAACCATTCCTATTATAACCGTCCCGGTCATAGCCAAATCTATCATATGTTATTTCACTAATATGTTTGCCATCTCGGGTAAAACCATTTTTATCGTAGCCCCTTTGATTATAGCCTGTTTCATCATGACCAGCTGAATCATAGCCATCTTCATCATAAAGACTTCCAGTCAGATGAATCCCTTGTATATTAAACCCTCTTTTATCATAGGCGGTTCCATTTGCGTGTTTACCTTCACGATTAAACCCTCTTCGATCATAACCGAATTTCGTATAGCCTTCTCGATTAAAACCATTTATGTCATAACCTAGTTTATTAAAACCATCCTGATCGTACCCTTGTCTAGTCATTCCATTTTTATCAAAGCCTTCTCGATTATAGCCCTGTTTATTGAAGCCATCCTTGTTGTAGCCCTCTACGTCATAGCCTTCTTTATTAAACCCATTCTTATGATAGCCCTGTCTATTATAGCCATCCGCTTTATATCCATCTTCATCATAACCTTGTATATTATACCCATCTTTATTAAAACCTCGTTCATTATAGCCATAACGATTGAAGCCCTCCCGATTAAATCCGTGCTTATTAAAGCCTGTCGCTTTAAAACCTTCCACATCGTAGCCTTGATTATTATAGCCATTTTTATCAAAACCTTGTTCATTAAAGCCATACATATCAAAACCGCTCGAATTATAGCCTTTTGCATTGAAACCATGACGATTATAACCATCCTTGTTAAAGCCCTGTCTGTCGTAACCTTCACGATTATAGACCCGCTCAACTGGTTGATCTTTCAACGGATCAAAGAAGTCCATACTCTACCTCCGAAAATAATTTATAAATTTTATATCGCTACGCATTATATTTCACTAAACTAGATAACTCTACAAATTTCGCGGAATGAATTGCTAGTACTCGACAAGAATACTACTAAATCGAAGAGATTCCATATAGTTAGTATATAACAAGATAGTCTATTTGAGTTGTAAATTACAAACGAAGGAGATATTTACACTTTTTAATCAATTTTTGGCATCTACTAAACTTTACTATGGTATAATTAGATGCTTTTAACGAAAGATGGCAATTTATTTGTAGTGTACATGTGAAGAAAATATGCGTACGAGGTTTACACAACTTTAACAAGTAGTTTGTCGTGAGATACGTTCAGATATATTCTGTAAACCGCGTATGTAGATATGGAGTGAAAACCGTGAAGATGAGATTGATGGTTGCTATATTAGGTGCTGTCTCTATACTATGCGCCTATATGTTATGGACCGATTATAACGAAAGAGAACATGCGATCCCAGTTGATCAAAACGAAGAAAAACCCACAGAACCAGTTGAAGAACAAACAGAAGGTAAAATAGAACAAGCCGTCATTAACACTGCCACTATAGGAATGATTGGGGATGTACTATTGCATAATCCCATCTATAGATATCCTAGCTTTGATTTTGCATTTGAAGCGGTGAAAGATAAGATGGAAGGTATTGATTTTTTACTGGCGAACCAAGAATCAATGCCGGGTGGTGTCGAACTTGGGTTGGATACGTATCCGAAGTTTAATAGTCCAAAACATATTATCGGCGATTTACAAACAGCTGGTGTAGATATGCTTACATTCGCCAACAATCACACATTTGATAAGGGCGAGATTGGCTTGCGGAATTCTATTAAGCATGCCAAAGAGTATGAGATGCCTTATGTAGGGGCTTATGAATCTTTCAAAGACCGCAAGACGCATCGGGTGGTGGATGTGAATGGCATTAAGATTGGGATTTTAGCATACACATACGGGACGAATGTGGCAATAGATTTATTGAATAAAGAATACTTGGTTAACTATATCGACCGAGACCGAATTGCGATGGAACTAGAGCAGATTAAGCCTTTAGCAGACGTTGTTATTGTCTCTTTGCATTGGGGCCCCGAGTATGTGCTTGAAACATCAGAAAAGCAAGAAGACCTCGCACAGTTTGTGGCGGATGCTGGCGCAGATGTGATTTTCGGACATCACACACATGTATTGCAGCGCTATGGAGAAGTTGATGATACGAAGGTATTTTATTCGCTCGGTAACTTTTATTCCGCGCAACCTTTTGATTACACGAACTTTGGCGGAATTGCTCGATTGACAGTGACGAAAGAGCAAGTCGGTGATGAAGTGAACGTTACAATTGACGATCCACGCTTTTTCCCGACTGGTGTAATTAGGGATCAGCAGAATCGCTTTAAAGTCGTGCCGCTACGTGATGCCCGTACGATTCCTTATAGTGAGGATTGGGTAGAAAATCATGTTGGCGTACCGAATTGGTAAGGAAATAGACAAACTGAGTATTCGCGGAACTCGACCAGACTTGCGCGGAACTCAGACTAGTTTGAGCGGAGCACCAGATATTTTTAATTAATAATTTGCAGACTTTTCTGTTTTCTCGTGCTATGCTATTCACAGTATTGTGGGTTTGGAAGATAGATAGGAGGAGGAAATGAAAAAGAACTTTTTATTTACGATAATTCTTGCACTCGTATTCAGTATGTCTATTTCTTCAACAGGTTGGGCCGCACAACCAGCAGAAGGATTTGATCCGAATGACGGAATCTATGTAAAAGCAGAAACTGATCATTATTTTAAAGGTCGCTATTCCAATGGAAGAATCTTTGCCGAATACCTAGCTAAAGAACTGGCGGGCGACTATGATAATCTTACAAATTATGCAGTAGGGGGCGCATTTACAGGCGTACTTACTGGAACCAAAGGCAAAGACGATGAACGCTCCAACTGGTCTACTTGGTTAAAAGGTTGGGGTGGCGTTCAGCAAACTAAGACCTTTCTTGCGGAAAACAACGGGAAAGCAGATCCAAAAGCACTTTATATTATAAGCGTAGGTGGAAACGATGCATATGCCGCCCAAGATCTCGGTGAAGATCGCGCAGCGGACCTTTCTAGCGACTCTGCGTTAGCCATGACAAAAAATTTACTCGAAGCTGGAGCAAAGTACGTTTTACTCCCTAATCGTTTTGAAGATGACCGAACAGACCTAACAAGTTTTGAAGACATGAGAAATCAGCAAGTAGTTGATAAAATCAATGCGTACCTTGCATCCGATGCAGCTCCAAAGGACGTCCACGTACTATATGGTCACAACCAACTACTTAATGAAAACATTGAAGAACAAGGTTTTGAAAAGTTCGGCTACAAAAGTATGGGCTTTTATTTAATTTCCGACTGGGTACCAGCTTATGGATACGCCCTAGCTTCTGAAGACAATAGCGATATCTTCCCCACAACTAAAGAACAAGAAACTCAAGGTGGGTATGGTATCTACTCTACCGACAGCAAATATTACACACCTGAAACCGCAGCATTTGAACCGAATGATTTTTACTTATACGACGAGTATCACCCAAGTAACAGAACCCATAAACACTTTGCAACATATCTGTTGAATAAAGATATTGAATCCGAAGATGGGACGTTTGAAAAAGTATATAACGGAGAAATGAATCCATTTGCGAAGGCACTTGCAAACGGAACAATTCCAAACGAGTACACAACCATTTATACGTTTGGTGACAGTAGTATTGACTCCGGTCGAGGGCTAGAAGTGACAACTACACTTGTAAAGAATCGAGTCAAAACGGAAGCAAACGACCCTTCTGCTAATCAATCAAACACAGACGATAATGAAGCTACTCATGGATCTTCATACATTGTAAAACCCGGAGATAATCTCTGGAATATTGTAAAAATGCGATACCCAGGAAAACAAACTAACGCACAAATCGCTCATGAAGTTCAAGCGATCTACCAAGCAAATCAAAATATCATCCACAATCCGCACCTAATCTATCCAAATCAAACTATTACATTACCATCTGTAAGCAAGTAAGAAATTAAAGGTATCAATCCAAAACCATTCTATTCAACATGGTCATTGGATGGATACCTTTTATTGTGTAATGAAGATTAAATAGGCCCTAAAGTGTATAACTAACATCCCATTAGAACATCCTGCTAGTATAACAGTCATGACTATTGCAACACCTATTCTTTTAACCAATTAACTCTTCCTATCCCATATGTAAATCAATATGCTAACAATTGGATAAATGATCTATTCCGTATATTGTACTATGTCTGAATTACTAGTTAGTAATATGATTCCTTAAAAAACTGGTTCAACGTCAAATGTTGGGGTGACCGATAATCCACGTCACCCTAAATGAACCCCAATTTCTTTATACTTAATAGTTAATAAGATCTTCGCTCTAAAGTGATCGAAGCGTCGATAGCCATAGGCATTGCGTTT
>NZ_PDYM01000007.1 GCF_002743055.1 Sporosarcina sp. P13
ACGCAATGCCTATGGCTATCGACGCTTCGATCACTTTAGAGCGAAGATCTTATTAACTATTAAGTATAAAGAAATTGGGGTTCATTTAGGGTGACGTGGATTATCGGTCACCCCAACATTTGACGTTGAACCGTATATAGTATGAGCGTTGGAGAAGGTTTTATGATATCATGGTTAGTTTTATGATTGGTGGGGTGGGTTCTATGAGCGCGCAGCCTAGTTCTATGAGCGTTGGAGCAGGTTCTATGATCGCGTGTTCAGTTCTATGAGCGTTGGGGTAAGTTCTATGATCGCGTAGCCTAGTTCTATGAGCGTTGGAGCAGGTTCTATGATCGCACGGCCAGGTTCTATGAGCGCGTAGCCATGTTCCGCGAGCGTCACCTCCACTTCCACGATCCCAAAACACGAAACTTCGCAAACGTGAAGATAATTTTAGTGATTTCTGTATGAAAATGCTATACTAAGAAGTACGAATTGAGCTGGCGGTGAAAATAATGGGCATGAATGAACTGAACGTGTCGCAAGTAGTGAAATTTAGTCGACACGATCATATGAATGATCTTCAATTATTACTGATGTATATTGACTTAGGGAAATATACAGAAGCTAAAAACTGCATCTTAGAAAAAACAGCAGATATGCAACGACAAGCATCGCTTCAAAAGCTTCGCTTGCCGCGTACAGAAGAATGGCTAACGACACTTGAGTGGCGTTATTCTGTGTTGACAGTCGAACTGTATTGCGACATCGTTTCGAAAATTGATTCGAGCGATCTCGACCAAGTGCTTGCAGTGTATTTAGAAAACCTAGTACAGCTCGTTATTCCAACAATCGAGCGCTATACAAATTGTGCGGTAGCCATTGAAGTGGTGACAAACGAGACGTCTTGGTCTATTCAATTGGCGTTTTCAGAATTACGTACAAAGCAACTAGACATCCCAGAAAACTCATCTCAGTTTACGGTCGAAGTCCACGAAGAATCGAATCAATGGACGGTTACTATCGGTGGACAATTAGGAGGATTATAAATTATGTTTGTGGATCACGTAAAAGTATTTGTTAAAGGTGGCGACGGTGGCGACGGTATGGTTGCGTTCCGTCGTGAAAAGTATATTGCCTATGGAGGACCGGCGGGTGGAGATGGTGGTAAAGGAGCAGACGTTATCTTTATCGTAGACGAGGGTTTGCGTACGTTGATGGACTTCCGTTACCAGCGTCATTTTAAAGCGCCGCGTGGAGAGCATGGCGGTAACAAGAATATGCACGGACGTGGCGGTAAGGACATGGTCGTAAAAGTTCCACCAGGTACGATTGTTAAGGATGCTGAAACTGGAACGATTATTGCGGATTTGGTGGAAGACGGCCAGACAGCAGTGATCGCTCGTGGTGGACGTGGTGGACGGGGAAACAGCCGTTTCGCTACACCTCAGAACACAGCACCTGAACTTTCTGAAAAAGGGGAGCCGGGCGTTAGTCGTGATATCGTTTTGGAATTAAAAGTACTAGCAGACGTTGGTCTTGTTGGGTTTCCAAGTGTCGGTAAATCGACATTATTATCAGTTGTCTCTGCAGCAAAGCCGAAAATTGCCGATTATCATTTCACTACACTTGTTCCGAATTTAGGATTGGTGGAAACGGATGATCATCGTACATTCGTAATGGCTGATTTGCCTGGATTAATTGAAGGTGCACATGAAGGCGTTGGACTAGGTCATCAGTTTTTACGTCATATTGAGCGGACGCGTGTTATAGTCCACGTTATTGATATGTCTGGATTAGAAGGTCGCGAGCCAATTGACGATTACCGTACGATTAACGCAGAGCTTGAGCAGTACAATATGCGTTTGACAGAACGTCCACAAGTTGTCGTAGCGAATAAAATGGACATGCCGGATGCGGAAGAGAATTTGGCTACATTCAAGGAAGCTTTAGGTGAAGAAGATGTACAAGTTTTCCCAATTTCAGCATTGACGAGAACGGGACTGGATCCATTATTGTATTCGGTACTAGATTTATTAGAAACAACACCAGAATTCCCGATGCTAGAAGATGTTGAGGAAGACGAAAACTCAGTACTGTACAAACATGAAGCGACGGGGCCGGATTTTGTTATTTCACGCGACGACGATGGTGCGTATGTGTTATCAGGTTATACATTAGAGCGCTTGTTCCAGATGACGGACTTCAACTTCGATCAATCCGTTCGAAAGTTTGCTCGTCAGATGCGTGGAATGGGTGTCGACGATGCATTGCGTGAACGTGGTGCAGAGAACGGGGATATCGTTCGGATCATGAATTACGAGTTCGAATTCTTGGAGTAAGACTTGTAATTGTTCGTTGTGGGGGGATCATAATGGAGCAAATTGGGGAAGGCCAGTTTTATTTGGTCCGAGAAGATGTGTTGACAGAATCTATGCAGAAGATGCTGGAAGCGAAAAGAATGTTAGCAAGAGGTGAAGTGACAACGATCCAAGATGCAACTAAACGGGTCGGTCTTTCACGCAGTGCCTTCTATAAATATCGTGATGCCGTGTTCCCGTTCGAGTCAATCGCACGGGACCGCATTTTGACAATCTTTATTCAACTAGAAGACTTAAAAGGCTCATTGGCTGTACTATTGGAAATCGTCTCTGACTCGAAGTGCAATGTTTTGACGATCCATCAGACAATACCTGTACAAGGTCGTGCCAATATTACATTGTCACTTGATGTGACGGAGATGGAAATAAAAGTAGAAGCCTTTTTACAGCGATTAAAAGCGCCTCGATTTATTGATTCCGTTGATTTAATTAGTTCAGGTGTGTTTTAATTTAATCGCTTGAACAGCTTAGGAGATGAACGTAAAATGACAGACAAGAAATATACACCGTCCGTTGCGTATTTGGGACCTGAAGCTTCGTTTACGCATATTGCAGCGGTTAATCTATTTGGTACAGAAGGGCTGACGCCGCGTCCAACGATTCCGGATTGTATTGAAGCCGTTACGGCGGGACATGTTGCGTATGCGCTCGTTCCATTAGAGAATGCGCTTGAAGGTTCTGTACCGTTGACAATTGATTACTTATTCCATGGTGGTGAATTGTTCATCACGGCAGAAATTTCTACACCCATTGAACAACACTTACTAGTAAATAAAGCGCAAATGGATCATATGGATGAATTAGAATCGATTCAATCTCACCCGCACGCGCTCGCACAATGCCATAAGTTTTTACAGTATCGCTATCGCCGTGTTCCTTTAATTCAGACGACTTCGACGGCAGCAGCAGCTAAATCTATTTCTGAGCAGCCAGAATTGCGCGTTGCAGCAATTGGTAACCGTTTGGCGGCAGAAACGTACGGCCTACATATAGCAGAAGAAAATATTCATGACTTCCATTTCAATCATACACGTTTTGTTGTCTTGTCTTTACGAAAAGAAAAGCTTGAACATACGAAGCATGAAGCTTCATTGAAGACGACGTTGATGGTTAAATTGCCTGAAGATGATCGACCGGGTATGTTGCACCAAATTTTATCAGTTTTTTCATGGCGCAGATTAAACTTGAGTAAAATTGAGTCAAGACCGCTAAAAACAGGACTTGGCCAATATTTCTTTATTATAGACATTATGGAATCCGAAGAGCACCCGATGATGAAAGGTGCAATGGAGGAGTTAGCAGCGCTTGGTTGCACAGCTCGTTCATTCGGATCTTACTACGTCTATGAAAGTAATCCATCCACTAGCTAACGCTGGTTGGGTGGATTTTTTTTGTAATAAACGTTTTTCTGACGAATATACATGACAAGAGAGGATGCTTATAAGTCACCAAATTAGGCGTCCGTTCATACGATGGATTGATGGAAGGGGGAAATGTTAGTGGAAGTTCATATTGTCGTCAAAGGTGATACATTATGGAAGATTGCAAGACAATACAATATTCCATTCGAGGAACTAAAGCGGGTGAACGCACATCTCGCGAATCCAGACTACATTGTACCGGGGATGAAGATCTTTTTGCCGATGGATAAGAAAAAGCCAATTCATAAAGGTGAGCAATCGAAGCCACAAGAGAAACCGCATCATAAGCCGGCAGAGAAACCACATCATAAGCCGGCGGAGAAACCAGTGAAACCACCACAATCGCAGACGAAGCCATCAAAACCAACGCAACCAAAACCAACGCAACCAAAACCACAGCCGCCTGCACAACAAGTACCACCGTTGCCGCAGACACCACCACAACCACAGATGCCACAGATGCCGCAAATGCCGCAAATGCCGCAAATGCCACAGATGCCGCAAATGCCACAAATGCCACAAATGCCACAAATGCCAGCTGTGCCGATGTGGCAAGCCGTGTTCCCTATTTGCGGTTGGATGCCAATTTTCGACGCGGACTGTCATCCGCATATGCCACAACAGCCGATGCCTCCACAGGTGCAAGCGCCGATTAAGCCGTTGCCACCAAAAGAGTCTTCGAAATGGTATGAGGAATCACCGCATCATCACCATAGACCGGCACCCATGCCAATGCCGGATGGTTGGCAGTTAATAGAATCTAGCTCCCTGCACATGTCGACAAGACCAACACCGATGCCGAAGCCACCTGTCGTGATGCCTGAACAGTCTGCGCCGGAACCTATGCCGATGCCAATGGTGCCGCCAGCTCAGCCATCGATTCCGCCGAAAGCGTGTACACCGGCAACATGGTGTCCGTCCAATCAAGACTATCAAGACCCTTGTTCACCACAATGGCCGGGTCAGCAACAGCCACAATGGCCAATGCACCCCATGCCGCCGATGCAACCGTTTCAATGGTTACCTGTGTGTCCGCCAACACCGCCTATGATGCAACCATGGCCACACCCGATGAATCCGACGCCGGGGCCACAAAATATGCCAAATTATCCGATGCCGAGTCAGGATGATTGGCCTAGAAAACCATAATGGGATATGACAGAACACCAGCGATTTACGAAAATAAAACAGAACGTCTGGAAAATGGAATCTGGCGGAGCGGTATATTCTGTAAAGAAATACGCATCTCTTGCGCAAGCAGTAAAAGTTCGACAAGTTCATCAAGTACTTAGCGCCCATGATTTTCCGCATATCGTACCTGTTTTAGAGAAACAAGATCCGTTGCTACTGATGCAACCGTGGCTTGAAGGGGCGCGGGCTGTCAATTTTAAGCGTAGGATCGATCGAATAGATTCATTTAAAGCGTTACAAGCGTTACATGATACGAAGTCCCACATTGATTGGTCAGCTGTTTCCTGTCTTCCTTATTATCATATGTTAGAGAAATGGGACGTCCGTTTAGCGAAGTTTTCGGAACTGCAAGAGATGTGCGAGCAGTTCCTTCCTCTTCGTTTGATTGAAGAGTTGCTTGTGTATGGTCAAGATGCGTTGAAGATTTGTAAGAAGCAAGCGCCACCCGTCAATTCGTTAACCCTACTGCATGGCGATGTAGTGCATCATAATATTTTGCGTGACGCATTAGGTCAAATTCGCTTTATTGATTTTGATTTGGCGTGTTTAGGGACAGCCGAGGATGAGCGTGTGTTGTGGATGCATCGCGTTCTGCCGCAAATTTCCTATAATTCCGTATTTTTAATGGGAGAGCATCCTGATTTACAAACGTTATCCAATCAATCATTAGCTAAACTATTGTATCCGAATGAAGTCCTGCGTGAATGGTTGCACCTGTTATCGCTTCCTGTTGCGCAACAACAGCGAATGGTCAACAAACTCCTGCAGTTTACAGAAACCGCTCTCTCGCATTGGCCAAGATTATGGTATGATGTAGAGCGAATGATGAAGTAGGAGGTTTGATCCATGGCGGGCCATTCAAAGTGGAAGAATATCCAAAACCGAAAAGGCGCACAGGATGCAAAACGAGGAAAGATCTTTCAGAAGATGTCACGTGAAATTTATGTGGCGGCGAAGTCTGGCGGAGGTGATCCGGACACAAATCCAGCTTTACGTCTAGCGATTGATAAGTCAAAGAGTGAGAATGTCCCGAATGATGTAATTCAACGAGCGATTGATAAAGCAACTGGTGCTGGGGCGGATGAAAACTATGAGGAAGTAATCTATGAAGGTTATGGACCAGGCGGAACCGCTGTTCTCGTTTATTGTCTGACGGAAAACCGCAATCGTACAGGTCCTAATATCCGCGTAGCATTCAATAAAAATGGCGGTAGTTTAGGAGAAACTGGCTCCGTCAATTATTTATTCGAACGCAAAGGACGCTTGTTTATTGAGCGAACAGACGCAACGGATGAAGATGCTGTGATGATGGCGGCACTTGAAGCGGGAGCGGAAGATATCATCTCCACGGAAGAAGGATTTGAGATTGTAACGACACCTGCTGATTTTTTATCCGTGAAAGAAGCGCTTGAAGCAGAGGAGCATGAATTAATTTCTTCGGAAGTTGATATGATTCCGTCTGTCTATGCAGAGTTGACTGCAGAGCAAGAAGAACAGTTTGAGAAAATGATTGATGCGCTTGAAGACGATGACGACGTGCAAAACGTGTATCATAATGCAGGTGAATAAAAAGATCCGACTGGTGGAAATACTCCAGTCGGATTTTTTTGCGTTATTCATTCAGTTCCAGTGTCTCAAGCATCTGAAGGAAACGTGCGCCATGACCTTCTTGCGCTTCAAGGAAGTACGTCTCTGTAATGAGTAATGTTCCAGCGCCAGCTTCTAGTAGATACATAGTTGTCACTTCACTTTCTGGCGTAACCCCTTCTTTGCCATGAAGTGAAATTGCAGCTACAGGCGACGTGACATACTCCTCTTCCATTGCGTAAATAGAGTCCTTCTTCAAGTCTTCTTTTACTTCTTCGGTTTTTTTATCATCGATCATAAGAAATTCCATCTTTACCTCAGGATACCCTTTAGGACCGTCAACGACAGGTCTTAGCACGTCTTTATCTTCGCTTGTTTCAAATATATAGCGTTCTTTATCGATATACAGCGAATACAGCGAGTCGTGACCCTTTACCAAGTCCGTCTTAATCGTTTCGTCTTGACCTTCAACAGAGTGTATAATCTCTTTCGTTGGCTTGCGATCAATTGGCGTCGTCACGGGCGTCTCTGCCTTGTGTTCTGTCGGTACCTCTACAGGTGCATCCACGTCAGGATCCTCTGTCTTCTCCGGTGAACTACAGCCGACTAACAAAAAGGCTACGGCTACACTTGTATACAATACATCTCGCATGAATAAACCTCCTTTTTAATGGGTAACGTACTAACAAATTGGGTTAAGCCCGAATATAATGTGATCACTATTCACTGTTTAAGGTAGACGTATCAACCCTTGAAAAAGTTACAAAGTTTGAGCAAATGATTAGAGAATAAAATTCACAAGCGCTATGATAATAAAGCTTAAACACACAAAAAAGGAGCAATTCATCATGACAATCAAAGTAAAAGCAATCATAGGTAGCACAAGTTCCACATCATATAACCTTAAACTAGTCGAATTTATGGCGAAGCGCTATAAAGAACAGCTAGACATCACACCTGTACGCATCAACGACTTAGACATGTTCTCAGTAGATATCGAGAGCGAACCGTCCGCGGCAGTGCGAGCGTTCAAAGATGACGTTAAAGATTCAGACGCAGTTATGTTCGCAACGCCAGAATACAACTTCTCTATACCAGGTGCGATGAAAAATGCGGTGGACTGGTTATCACGTGGCGGTGACTTCACGCTGCACGGTAAGACAGGTTTTATCGTTGGATCTTCAATGGGCGTCTTCGGTTCTGTAAGAGCACAGATTCACCTACGTGAAATCCTATCGAACCCAGCATTGGCTCCAATTTTATTGCCTGGTAACGAAGTTTATATCGGTGCGATCCATACGAAGCTGAATGAGCAAGGCGATTTGACGGATGAGCCGACGATTGCTTTCCTGGATACAGTTGTTAATAACTTTGTCGAGTTCCACAACAAACAACAAGCTATACACTTAGCGTAACTGGTAAAAATGGACACGACTTTCACGTGTCCATTTTTTTGCGACAAAAACTAGAGGTCTGACAAGTAGAAAACCCGTTCGTATGCTATAATAGCAGGTATACTTTAGGGGGAGAATGCATTGTACGATTACATAAAAGGGTTAGTGACACGTGTGACACCGGAATATATTGTCTTGGAGCAGCAAGGAATTGGCTGGCAAGTGATGACGCCGAACCCGTTTGCATTCCATATTACAGATGAGCAGCAACAAGTTTTCACTTATTTGCACGTCAGAGAAGACACACAGTTACTAATTGGCTTTAAAACGCTTGAACAGCGCGAACTGTTCCGTAAGCTAATTACGGTGTCGGGTATCGGTCCAAAAGGTGCGCTTGCTATACTCGCAAATGGATTGCCATCTCAAGTCGTCAGCGCGATTGAACGCGAAGATGAAGGGTTCCTTGTGCAATTCCCGGGAGTCGGTAAGAAAACGGCTCGTCAGATGATTCTAGATTTGAAAGGGAAGTTGCATGATTTGTTTACGGAAATTGACTTGCCGGATTCAGAAGATACGCTATTAACACTTGCTGAAAGTGATGATCTGGATGAAGCGATTCTTGCGTTATCGGCACTTGGTTATTCGGAGCGTGAACTGAAGAAAGTACGCCCACAGCTTGAAAAGGAAGAACTCGACACAGAAGGTTATATGCGTCTGGCGTTAAAACTATTATTGAAACAAGGCTAACACGATGGAGGTGGTTCCAATGGAAGAACGCATATTGACGAATGAAGTGACCGAGTTTGACGATAGCTTTGAACAATCGTTACGTCCACAATTACTGCAGCAATACATCGGTCAGCAGCAGGCGAAAGATAATTTATCGATCTTCATCGAAGCGGCAAAAGGTCGGCAAGAAAGCTTGGATCATGTGTTGCTGTATGGTCCACCAGGGCTTGGTAAAACAACGTTGGCAACAGTCATCGGTAATGAAATGGGCGTGAATGTGCGCATGACGAGCGGTCCAGCGATTGAACGTCCGGGTGACTTGGCTGCCGTTGTGTCTTCATTGGAGCCAGGGGACGTGTTGTTCATCGATGAAATTCATCGGTTGAACCGCGCGATTGAGGAAGTACTTTATCCGGCAATGGAGGATTTTTGCTTGGATATTATGGTTGGTAAAGGTCCGACTGCGCGATCTGTACGACTCGATTTGCCCCCGTTTACGTTAATTGGCGCGACGACGCGTGCAGGAGCATTGTCTGCACCGTTACGTGATCGATTCGGTGTGCCATTACGTCTTGAATATTATGAAGTAGAGCCGCTGACGGAAATCGTCATTCGAAGCGCTGGACTATTTGATGTACAGATTGATCCGCAAGCAGCCGTCGAATTGGCGATGCGTTCACGGGGCACTCCGCGGATTGCCAATCGTTTGTTGCGTCGTGTGCGGGATTATGCACAAGTGCGTGGTAACGGGACGATTACACAAACGATTGCACAAGAAGCGCTCGATATGTTGCAAGTAGACAGTCATGGTCTCGATCAAATCGACCATCAATTACTGCACAGCATGATTGGACGTTTTCGAGGCGGGCCGGTCGGTATCGATACACTCGCTGCGAGTATTGGCGAAGAGTCGGTGACAATTGAAGATGTTTATGAACCGTATTTATTACAAATGGGATTTATTCAACGCACAGCGCGTGGGCGGATGGCGACGGAAAAGGCGTATGCACATTTCGGCTATCCACTCCCGCAATGACAGATAGGAGTTAGCATGATGGATGTACAAGATTTTGATTTTGATTTACCGGAACATTTAATTGCTCAGACACCACTTCTAGATCGTACGGCGAGCCGGTTACTCGTAATGGATCGAGACAATGGAGAGGTAGCACATAAGCATTTCCGTGAGTTAGTGGAAGAATTAGAAGCGGGCGATTTGCTCGTGTTAAATGATACAAAGGTCCTTCCAGCTCGTTTAATCGGGACGAAAGAAGATACGGGTGCGACGATTGAAGTATTATTACTAAAAGAAATTGGCGAAGATCGTTGGGAGACGCTTGTGAAACCGGCGAAACGTGTGAAAGTAGGCACGGTCGTAACATTTGGTGACGGACGTTTGCAGGCGAAGTGTACGGCAATCGGTGAACAAGGTGGACGCGAATTTACGTTTATCTATGATGGGATTTTTTATGAGTTGCTCGATCACCTTGGACAAATGCCATTGCCACCTTATATTACGGAGTCACTAGAAGATCAGTCACGTTATCAGACAGTATTCGCAAAAGAACGTGGTTCAGCAGCTGCACCCACAGCGGGTCTTCATTTTACTGATGAAATTTTGGATACATTGCGTGACAAAGGTGTGAAAGTTGCTTTTATCACGTTACATGTTGGACTCGGTACATTCCGTCCGGTTAGTGTGGAATCTATTGCTGATCATACGATGCATGCGGAGTATTACGTGGTGACGGAAGAAACAGCAGCACTTGTGCGCGAGACGAAAGCGAGTGGGGGCCGAGTTGTTGCGGTCGGTACGACATCAACGCGTACACTTGAAACGATTGCTTCGGAAAATGATGGTGTAGTAGTCGCTGCGAGTGGCTGGACTTCGATTTTCATCTTCCCAGGTTACGAATTTAAAGCGATTGACGGCTTAGTAACGAATTTCCATTTACCGAAATCAACGTTATTGATGTTGTTGTCGGCATTTGCAGGACGTGACTCGGTATTATCCGCTTATGAAGAAGCCGTGAAAGAGCAGTATCGCTTTTTCAGTTTTGGGGACGCGATGTTTATTCGTCCCGCTACAAGAAAGGAACGAGATTAATTGGCAGCTATTACGTACGAACATATAAAAACATGTAAACAAACAGGAGCGCGTCTAGGAATTGTCCATACGCCCCATGGTTCATTTGAAACGCCCGCATTTATGCCCGTCGGTACACAAGCGACCGTTAAGACGATGGCACCGGAGGAATTGAAAGCAATGGGTGCGGGTATTATTTTAAGCAATACATACCACCTATGGCTTCGTCCAGGACATGAGATCATTAAAGAAGCAGGCGGGCTGCATAAGTTCATGAACTGGGACCGTCCGATTTTAACGGATTCTGGTGGTTTCCAAGTGTTTTCATTAAGTAAGTTCCGGGATATTAAAGAAGAAGGCGTTCATTTCCGCAATCATATTAATGGAGATAAATTATTTTTGAGCCCTGAAAAAGCGATGGAAATTCAAAACGCGCTTGGCCCGGATATTATGATGGCGTTTGATGAGTGTCCGCCATTCCCAGCAACGCATGAATATATGAAGGCCAGTGTTGAGCGGACGTCAAGATGGGCTGAACGTTGTTTAGAAGCGCATCAACGTCCGAATGAACAAGGATTATTCGGGATTGTGCAAGGGGGGGAATATAAAGATCTTCGCCAGCAAAGTGCGAAAGATTTAGTGTCACTCGATTTCCCAGGCTACGCAATCGGTGGATTATCTGTTGGTGAGCCGAAAGATATTATGAATCGTGCGTTGGAATTCACGACGCCTTTATTGCCTGAAAACAAGCCTCGTTATTTGATGGGTGTTGGTTCTCCGGACTCGTTGATTGACGGTGCGATTCGTGGAATTGATATGTTCGACTGTGTATTGCCGACGCGTATTGCGAGAAACGGTACATTGATGACGAGTGAAGGCCGGTTAGTTGTGAAAAATGCGAAATATGAACGCGATTTTGGTCCTCTTGATCCGAATTGTTATTGTTATGCATGTAAAAACTATAGTCGTGCGTATATTCGTCACTTAATTCGCGCGGGAGAAACATTTGGTATTCGTTTAACGTCTTATCATAACCTGCATTTTTTGCTGAATTTAATGGAGCAAATACGACAGGCTATACGTGAAGATCGTCTAGGTGACTTCCGTGAAGAATTTTTTGAGCGGTACGGCTTTAATAAACCGAATGCAAAAAACTTTTAAATCAAGTATAATAAATATTGAAGATTCAGGAAGGGGGAAGATATAAAATGATGGAACAATATGGTGGTATTTTCACTTTAGTAATCATGGTTGCGATTATGTGGTTTTTACTCATTCGTCCTGCTCAGAAGAGACAAAAAGCAGCGAAAGAGATGCAAAACTCATTGAAGCGTGGAGATGAAGTTGTAACAATCGGTGGGCTTCATGGAACAGTAGACGCAGTAGACGAAACGTCAATTTTCTTGCGCGTATCTGACAAAACAGTTTTGCGTTTTGACAAGCAAGCAGTTGGTAGAGTAATAGCAGCATGATAAAAAGCGGTTATCTAATGGAATGTCCATAGATTGCCGCTTTTTTGTATTTCCGCGTATAGAATTCCCTCCTCAAGCAACACTAAAGTTGTAAGGAGGCAGATGCGTAATGCATGAGCTTTTGATTATTAGTTTCCGAACGGTTTTTCTTTACGTTTTTCTATTAGTGATTTTACGAATTATGGGTAAACGGGAAGTCGGTGAACTGGGTGTTATTGATATTGTAGTGTTCATCATCATGGCAGAAGTAGCCGCAATGATTGTAGAATCCCCCGACAAACCGATTATTGAAGGCATTTTGCCAATTCTCCTATTACTTGTGATCCAATACATTTCATCGATGATTTCATTAAAAAGTAAGAAGTTTCGAGATTTAGTAGATGGCGATCCGACACTGATTATTAAACATGGGCAAATACAAGAGCATGAAATGAGGAAGCAGCGCTATAATTTAGATGATTTATTCCAACAACTGCGCGAAAATCAAGTCGCATCGATTCACGACGTTACATTTGCTTATTTGGAGTCTTCCGGAAATTTATCTGTATTTACAAAAGATAGTGGTTCACCGATTGTTGGGCTGATTCTCGACGGGGAGATCCAGCTTGAACATCTTCAATTGGTTGGCAAGACAGAAAAATGGTTGATGGATGAATTGAAAGCCAAACAACTGACGGATATTTCTACAATTTTCTATTGTTCTTATGAGCAAGGTGAGGTTAAAGTACAGTTGAAGGAAAGTCAGTAGCGTTTCACTAAGTTCCGTAACATAATCCAATCTTGCTTTTTAATTTGCCTCGTTAACAATAATAGCGCCAGTAACATAGCGGACGTGATCACGCATTCTGTAAATAGATGATACGATCCGACGGGGATGAAGATCGGACGCATGACGACGGTTAATAAGAATGCGGCATAGGTCATCGCGAACATTGAGAAACCTGTCGCTGTTGATTTGTTTTGTCGCAACGTAGCGATATGCAAAAATGAAGTCACAAGCACACCAAAACCGATAGCGAGAACTGCACCCGTTTCTTGCAAACCCGGTTGTGACGCTAGAATGAACATGACCGCAAGTTTCGCAATCCCGCCATATACCGAGTTCATCATGCCAGCTTTCGCATCGCCTGTCGCCTGCAGAATCGAATACAGTGGACTTTGAATATAATAAAAGAAAAAGACCGGAGCTAATAATGTCATATAACTGGCACCGTCTACTACATGGAATAATTTTTCCGCCAATTCTTGACCGTGAATATAAAATACAGTCGCTGCAAATGCACCTGTCAAAGCGGATAAACGCAGTGCTAGATGAATTCGTTCCTGCAATTTTTTGACGTTGCTCGAAGCGGCTGCTCCACTAACAGCAGGAACGAGTACGACAGACAATGCATACGGAATAAAGGCCGGAAACAACAGTAACGGAATAAGTACTCCAGAAATGACACCGTATAACGAAGTCGCTGCTACAGTACCGACGCCCGCCATACTCAATGCACGTAAAAAGATGATTGGCTCTAGAAACCAAGTGAAAGTTCCGAACAACCGACTACCCGATGAAGGAAGAGCGACTTCAAGGATGGGCTCCATTGGATAACGGGGTTCTTTTTCACGTTTCTTTGGCAGTGTCTTTTGATGTTGTCTATATTTATGTAGCAAATACAGCACTGAAACGACTTCCGCCAAAAATGTCACAGCCATTGCATACGCTGCGTTGATCATCGGATCTTCTGGTGCGAGAATATACGGCAGCATCCACGTAATGAGTATGATACGGAAAATTTGCTCAATCACTTGCGCCCATGCTGTTTCCTCTATGCGCGCAATCCCCTGGAAATATCCTCTAACCAATCCCCCAATCGCTGCCACCGGAACAATTGCAATCGCTACATAGAGCGCATTGGAGGTAGCTGCATTACCTAGCAAATTGCCCGCCAAGAAAGGAATGAATAAAATACTCGCAGGAATGAATACGGCACCTGACAATATAGTGATGAATGTGGCGGTTCGCATCACTTGCCGTAATTGCACCGTGCCGCCTTTCGCTTTTAATTCAGCAATGACTTTGGCGAGTGCTATCGGAACCCCTAATTGTACAAGCGAAAGGAAAAATACAAACGCTGGATACGCAGTCATATAAATTCCAACCGTTTCTTCTCCCGCGACTCGCATGAATTGAATTCGATAGACAAACCCGAGTAGTTTTGATAAAAATACAGCCGCCATTAAAAACATTGTACCGCGGATAAAGGATGACAACGTAAACCACTCCTTCTCAATCCCCATAGCTATGTGTATAAAGGTATGGAAATCCCAAATATAGTTAAGTGTATGTGTTATAATTGAGTTTATTCCGCGATAGGGGGAAGCTACGTTGAATGAACCAGTAAAAGAATTATATGCCCAGGTTTTTCCTGCACTTGAAAGTAAAAAGAATGAATTTTATTTTTATGGCTATGCGGATATTACGGAAGAGGCGTTGTGGGAATATTTTGTCATGAAAAAGTGGCGAAAAAAAGATGTTTCGACTATGCATGCTTATGAAATGATTGCCGATGTCTTCGCATTGACACCCGCTCAATTCATGACACATACGCAGACGGAAGCTCAGCGCAACAGCAAAGAGTATCCAGAATTAAGTGACGAAGAACTCGCCCTGCTATTTTCGCCAAAAAAGCGCATTGATTAGCCAATAATGTCGTGAAGTATTTGACACAGACAACTGACTGTTTCATAATTGGTATGTTGTACAATGAGAGAACGAAGTACATAGCAAGTGCTGTGCCGCTCTAGTATATGAGGGGGAAAAGGAAATATGAAAAACAGAGGAAGGATTGTCGCGTTTTTGCTACTGATCATTATTCTAGCATCAACGATTATTCCTACGACTAATCCGATATTAAAAGACGTCAAGCTCGGTCTTGATTTGCAAGGCGGTTTCGAGGTCCTATACCAGGTGAAACCGTTAAAAGACGGTCAGAAGATTACGGAGTCTACAGTAGCCGATACGGCCCGCGCGTTGACAAATCGAATCGACGTGCTCGGTGTTAGTGAACCAAGCATCCAGATCGAATCGAACAACCGGATCCGTGTACAGCTAGCTGGAGTCGAGGATCAGGAATCTGCCCGTGAATTATTATCCACTCAAGCGAATCTATCCTTCCGTGATGCGGACGACAACTTGATGCTTGACGGAAAAGATTTGAAGGAAGGCAAAGCGAAAGCCAATTTCGATGAAAACAACAACCCAGTTGTCACATTGGAAATGAAAGATCCGAATAAATTCGGTGATGTCACATCTCAAATTGTACAAAAGAAGCCAGACAATATGTTGGTTATCTGGTTAGACTTTAAAGAAGGCGAGAACTCCTTTAAAGAAGAAGCAATGAAACCAGAACCTGCATTTATCTCAGCTCCTTATGTTTCAAAAACGATTAATTCATCGAACGTCGAAATCTCAGGAAACTTCTCCGTTGAAGAGACGAAAGATCTTGCAGGTATATTGAACGCAGGTGCGTTACCAGTAGACTTGGAGGAAATTTACTCTACATCTGTTGGAGCACAATTCGGTGAACAAGCGCTAGACAAGACGGTGTTCGCAGGAATCATTGGTGTCAGCTTAATCTTTATTTTTATGGCACTTTATTATCGTTTGCCAGGAGTTATTGCAGTCGTTACACTTTCTGTTTATATCTACTTAATTTTACTAGTGTTTACGAAAATCAACGGTGTATTGACACTACCGGGTATCGCGGCATTGATGCTAGGGGTGGGTATGGCGGTAGACGCCAACATCATCACCTATGAGCGAATTAAAGAAGAATTGCGTGTTGGAAAGTCCGTTAAATCTTCGTTCGCAGCAGGGGCAAAATCCTCGTTCACAGCCATTCTTGATGCGAACGTTACGACGCTTTTAGCTGCCGTTGTATTGTTCATCTTCGGGACAAGCTCTGTTAAAGGTTTCGCGACAATGCTAATTATTAGTATTCTAGTCAGTTTCTTAACAGCGGTTTGGGGCTCTCGTCTATTGCTTGGACTACTCGTTCACAGTGGTAGCCTTGACGGAAAAGTCGGCTGGTTCGGACTTTCTAAGAAAGCCGTACACTCAGCAGATGAAGGTTATGAAACACTGGATTTAACGACGAAATTCGATCGTTTGGATTTCGTAAGTGTGAGAAAACGTTTCTATACGATATCTATTGTGCTATTGATTGTTGGTGCAATCATGCTAGGTGTCTTTAAACTTAATCTCGGAATTGATTTCTCCGGTGGTACACGGGTCGAGGTGCTTGCTGAGCAGACGTTAGATGAAACAGCTGTAACGAAGCAACTCGAAGATATCGGTCATCCGACATCTGATGTTGTTATTTCAGGTGATACGAAGAATATAGCAGTTGCGCGTTATAAAGAAGACTTCACACAAGAAGAAGTCAACAGTATTAAGAGAGAATTACAAGCCGTTTACGGTGCAGAGCCTAACGTTTCGACAGTTTCGAGTACAGTCGGTAAGGAGCTCGTACGTAATGCGATTTATGCACTAGCGATTGCGGCACTCGGAATTATTATCTACGTAGCGCTTCGCTTTGAATGGCGTATGGGTTTAGCGGCCATTATCGGTTTACTACACGATGCGTTCTTCATGATCGCGGTCTTCAGTATTCTACGTCTCGAAGTAGACATTACGTTTATCGCGGCGGTCTTGACCATCATTGGTTATTCGATTAACGATACGATTGTTACTTTCGACCGGATTCGTGAAAACTTGAACCGCTCGAAGCATATTGATAATGCAGATGAATTGGCTTTGATTGTTAATAAATCATTGCGTCAAACACTCGGTCGTTCGGTTAACACCGTCTTGACTGTCATCTTTGTAGTTGTTGCGTTGATGATGCTTGGTGCAGAATCAATCAAACCATTCTCTATCGCGTTGTTGATCGGTTTACTTGCTGGTACGTATTCATCCATCTTGATTTCCGCACAGCTTTGGTTTGATATGAAGAAAAAGCAAATCACAAAGAGCGGCGGCTTAAAAGTAGAAAAAGAGAAAAAGCAATGGGGCTCAGACGAACCAGTCGTTTAAGACGTTTGAACCATAGGAAAAGCAGGGTATACTACGGTATATCCTGCTTTTTTGATTGGAGGAATGGGCGCTATGAAGTTCCAGTGGACGGTGTTACTCGGTTTGGTATTTGCTGTTCTAATTGCGGTATTTGCGGTTCTCAATGTGGATTCAGTACTGGTTAATTTCTTGTTCACTACAGAAATGATTCCACTCGTATTGATTATTCTTGGCTCTGCATTGCTTGGCGCGTTGGTCAGTGGACTATTTGCTATTTATAAATCGTATCGAGGTAATCGACGTGTGAAAGATTTGGAGAAACAGTTGCATACGAAAGAGCTAGAACTTACAGCGTTAACAAGTCAGATACAGGAAAAGGAAGAACGGATTGATGAATTACAAGGTCGTATTCCTGTAGTGGATGCGGAAATCATTTCGCCTGAGCGGTTATATTGAGAGAGCGCAAGCATGGTGAGCGAAGAATTTGCTCATTGTGCTTGTTTTTTATTTGTCTATGATCGCGTGGGTGTGTTCAATGAGCGTTAGTGGTGTTTCTATGATCGCGTGGGTGTGTTCAATGAGCGTTAGTGGTGTTCTATGATCGCGTGGGTGTGTTCAATGAGCGTTAGTGGTGTTTCTATGATCGAGCGGGTGTGTTCAATGAGCGCTAGTGGTGTTTCTATGATCGCGCGGTTGTGTTCAATGAGCGCTAGTGGTGTTTCTATGATCGCGCGGGTGAGTTCAATGAGCGCTAGTGGTGTTTCTATGATCGCGCGGGTGAGTTCAATGAGCGCTAGTGGTGTTTCTATGATCGCGTGGGTGTTTTCAATGAGCGTTAGTGGTGTTTCTATGATCGCGTGGGTGTGTTCAATGAGCGCCCCCGGACAGATTCCCATTCTTTTTCATGTCGTTTCCTTTCCGTCTCACACCAGATTGGATATAATACTAGAAGAGGAAGTGAGAGTATTGATACAATCCAAAAAAAGATGGCAAATTGAACGTCCGGACGAACAGCTCGTGTCTCAACTCGCAAAAGATTTAAAGCTTTCAACAATGATTGCGAAAATCTTAGTCGCTCGAGGGGTCACAACGAGTGAACAAGCGACAGCGTATTTAGAGATGGACGAATCCAATTTGCATGATCCTTTTTTATTATATGGCATGAAAGAAACAGTTGAATTAATTACACAAGCAATTACTGAACAAAAACAAATTACCGTCTATGGTGATTATGATTGTGATGGCGTGACGAGTGTAACAGTCCTAACGACTGCACTTGAGCGACTACATGCAAACGTCAACTTCGCTATTCCAAACCGATTTGAACACGGCTATGGGCCGAATAAAGACTATTTTGCACAACTGCATGCAGAAGGAACAGAAATACTAATCACAGTCGATAATGGGATTTCTGGTATTGAGGAAGTAGCGTTTGCGAAATCGCTCGGCATGACTGTCATCGTGACCGATCACCATGAAATAGGTGAAGAACTTCCCGCAGCAGATGCGGTGATTCATCCGCGTCATCCGGAAGGCGAGTATCCGTTTGGAGAACTTGCGGGTGTCGGTGTGGCATTTAAACTGGCATCTGCCTTACTAGGGGAGCCGCCGCTTGACTTATTGGAATTTGTGGCAATTGGAACAGTGGCCGACTTAGTGCCACTAGAAGATGAAAATCGGTACGCGGTGAAAGAAGGAATTCGTAGATTGCGTCGCTCTAAACTTCCAGCGATTAAAGCGTTGATGCAAGTAAGTGGTCATGAGCAAAATGGGTTAACAGAAGAGACGATTGGCTTTACGATTGGACCACGCCTAAATGCACCGGGTCGTCTCGGTGATGCGGATCCAGCGGTACATTTATTGAAATCTGAGGACGAACAGCAAGCAATGGGAATTGCCGAAGAGTTGAATGAAATCAATAAAGAACGACAGCAATTAGTTAAAGAAATCGCCAAAGAAGCGGAACAGCAAGTAGCTGTGCGTTATGGCGAAAAAATTCCGCATGTTTTTGTGATCGAAGGGGAAGACTGGAATCCAGGTGTTGTTGGGATTGTGGCCTCTCGCTTGACGGAGAAGTACTATCGACCGTCGATTATATTGTCAGTCGATCATGAAACAGGCATTGCAAAAGGCTCCGCGCGTAGTATCGAAGGTTTTGATTTATTTAAAGAACTGACGAAAAATAAAGAGATCCTACCGCATTTCGGTGGCCATGAGATGGCAGCGGGTATGTCGTTGAAAATTGAAGATGTTGAATTACTGCGTGAGAATTTGAATGAGCAAGCAAAACAAGTACTGACAGATGAACTTTTACAACCGAAACTGTCAATCGATGTACCGTTGGCGCTCGATGAAATCGAAATTGCCTCAATTGAAGCTTTGGAACTCATTCGTCCTTTTGGTGTGGGATTCCCGAAGCCCGTCTTTTTACTTGAAAATCTTGAGACGATATCTACTCGAAAAATCGGTGCGTCAAAAGATCATTTGAAACTTGAAATGGGAGACAATGAAGAGCGTCTAGATGCGATTTACTTCGGTGCTGGTGCCTTAGCGGATGAAATGGCGCCGCAAAGTAAATTGAGTTTGACAGGTGATTTGCAGATAAATGAATGGAATGGCCGTAAGAAAGCGCAATTGCTCGTTGGAGACGTCAAGTGTGATGAATGGCAATTATTCGATTACCGTGGGGTACGCGACCCGGCGAGATGGTTGCCAATGATTCCCGAAAATGCGATGTTCATTGCGTTTACGGAGCAAGCGATTCAACATTTCGCTCCTTTTTTGCGTGATGTAACAATTTTGCTAGTAGGAAGAGATGAATTGGCTCCATCGGGTTCAATTGTCTTGCTTGATATGCCACAAGATAACGAACAGCTGCAGAAAACGGTCGAAGCGACACAGCCGAACCGGATTTATTTACATTTGTATGTACATGATTCGATGTACTTCAAAAAGATGCCAGATCGCCAGCAATTTGGGTGGTATTACAGCTTTTTGAAGCAACGAGGAAGTTTTGATATGCAAAATCAACTAGACGCACTTTCGAAACATAAAGGTTGGAAAAAAAACATGATTAAATTCATGACAAAAGTGTTTTATGAGCTAGAATTTGTTACACTAGAGAATGGTGAGATTACGATGCTTGCATCTGCCGGGAAGCGGGATTTGGCAGAAGCACCATCCTATAAAAAACGCCAACAGCAAATCAAGTTGGAAGAGTTGCTTCTTTATGCGCCGTACCAGGACTTAAAGAAAGTTTTCGATTCTTTACGAAAGATAGATGCTGTTGAGGAGGAAAAATTGTGGATTTAAAGAAATTTGTAACAATCGTGGATGACTATCCAAAACCAGGCGTTAGTTTTAAAGATATTACAACAATCATGGATAACGGTGAAGCGTATAAATACGCAACTGACCAAATTGTTGACTACGCGAAGGATTTAGACGTGGATATTATTGTCGGTCCGGAAGCACGTGGATTCATCATTGGCTGCCCTGTGGCTTATGCATTAGAAGTTGGTTTTGCACCAATTCGTAAACCAGGGAAATTGCCTCGTGAAACGATTTCGGTATTCTATGATCTAGAATACGGACAAGATGAACTAACGATTCACAAAGATGCAATAAAACCAGGACAGCGTGTATTAATCGTTGATGATTTGCTTGCAACAGGTGGAACCGTTGGCGCTACTGTCGAGTTAGTTGAAAAACTTGGCGGTGTAGTAGTTGGCTGTGCATTCTTGATTGAGCTTACGTACTTGAATGGACGCGAGAAATTAAAAAACCACGATATCCGAGCATTAATTACTTATTGATTGGAGAATCCTTCGCATACCGCGGAGGATTCTTGTTATATCCAATAGGCTTTGCGTTTGATAAGCTTTACATATAGGTGATAGTATACATATAATAGATAAATTATCTGAATATTTCGGAATAGGTTGAAAGGGGTAAGAGTATGGCGAAAAATCAAGACATGACAGAACAAGATATATTTGAGCTTGTCGCCAAGTACATGAACGAAGAACATGTCGATTTTATTAAGAAGGCATATGTTGTGGCAAAAGCTTCGCATGAGGGGCAGTTTAGAAGTTCAGGTGAACCGTATATCAACCATCCAATTCAAGTGGCTGGTATTTTAGCTGAACTTCAAATGGACCCTGAAACCGTGGCAGCTGGCTTCTTGCATGATGTTGTGGAAGATACAGAAGTGTGTCGAGAAGACATTATTCGCGACTTCGGTGAAGAGGTCGCGATGCTAGTAGATGGTGTGACCAAACTAGATAAATTGAAATTTAAATCCAATGAAGAAAAACAGGCAGAAAACCACCGTAAAATGTTCATCGCTATGGCGCAGGATATCCGCGTCATCTTAATCAAACTAGCAGACCGTTTGCATAATATGCGGACATTGAAACATGTTCCGGCCGCTAAACAACGTCGCGTATCAGAAGAAACATTGGAAATCTTCTCTCCGCTAGCACATCGTCTAGGAATCTCCACAATTAAATGGGAACTCGAAGACATCGCATTACGTTACTCCAATCCTCAGCAATACTATCGGATCGTGAATCTGATGAAACAAAAACGTACAGAACGTGAACAATATTTACAAGATGTTATGAGTCAAATGCGTGGCGAGCTCGACAATATGGGCATCGCTGCAGAAATTCATGGCCGACCAAAACATTTGTACTCTATTTATCAAAAAATGGTCATCCAGAAAAAAGAATTCACGGAAATTTATGATCTTTTAGCGGTTCGCATTGTCGTTAAAAGCATTAAAGATTGCTATGCGGCGCTAGGAATTATCCATACATTATGGAAGCCGATGCCAGGTCGTTTCAAAGACTATATTGCCATGCCGAAGCAAAATCTGTATCAATCTATTCATACAACAGTCGTAGGGCCAGCAGGAGATCCGTTGGAAGTGCAGATTCGTACAGAAGAAATGCACCGAATTTCTGAATTTGGTGTGGCGGCACACTGGGCATATAAAGAAGGCAAGCAGATGGCAAGGCCTTCGAATGATATTGATTCGAAATTGACATGGTTCCGCGAAATCTTGGAAATCCAAAATGAATCCTCCAATGCGCAGGAATTTATGGAATCATTAAAGTTTGATTTATTCTCGGATATGGTTTATGTCTTTACACCGGACGGAGATGTTGTCGAATTACCGACGGGTTCTGTGCCAATTGACTTTGCCTATCGTGTACACTCTGAAGTCGGCAATCGAACGACTGGAGCGAAAGTCAACGGCAAAATTGTTCCACTCGATTCGTCACTTTCGACAGGAGATATCGTCGAGATTCTTACGTCGAAGCAATCATTTGGTCCGAGCCGAGATTGGTTAAAACTCGCACATACTTCGCAAGCGAAAAACAAAATCCGCCAATATTTCAAGAAGCAATTGCGCGATGAAAATATCGACAAAGGCAGTGAAATGGTCGAGCGGGAGTTGAAGGCGCAAGAATATGATGCAAAAGAAGCGTTAAATCATGATAATATTCAGCGGACAATTGATAAGTTCAGTTTCACTTCAGAGGAAGACATGTATGCTGCAGTAGGTTCTGGAGGCATCACCGCGCAACAAGTCGTCAATCGATTAGCGGAACGAATGCGTAAAGAACGTGAGAAAAAAGAGACGATTGATAAAATTGTCTCAGATATGAAAGCACCTCAGCCGGAAAAACAGACGGAATCAGGTGTCATCGTCAAAGACATAGACAATATGCTGATTCGTATTTCTAAGTGCTGTAACCCAGTACCCGGTGACGAAATCATCGGCTTTATCACGAGAGGACGAGGTGTTTCAGTCCACCGCACGGATTGTCCGAACTTGTTATCAGAACAAGACCAGCAGGAACGACTTATTGAAGTTAAATGGGCTTTGCAAGATGATAAAATTCGTAAAGAATTCCAAGTGGATATCGAAATTTCGGCATTCGATCGCCAAGGTTTATTGAATGAAGTGATGATGGTCGTGGCGGATATGAATACGCCGATTAGCGCGGTCAGTGGTAAAGCAGATAAAGATGATATCGCACATATTCATATGTCGATTAAGATTCAGAACATTACGCATTTACAGCGTACGGTCGAGAAAATTAAGCAAATTAAAGATGTTTATTCTGTAGAACGTGTGATGAATTAAAAGGAGGGGCTAGCATGCGGGTACTTTTACAGCGGGCAAAAGATGCGTCTGTAACAGTCGATGGTGAAATCGTTGGCTCCATCGAAACAGGCTATGTGTTATTAGTAGGTATCACTCACGGAGATAGTGAATCCGATGCTAACTATGTAGCGAAAAAGATTGCAGGTTTACGGATTTACGAAGATGAAGACGGTAAGATGAATCGTTCCATCAATGAAGTAGAAGGTGCGATTCTTTCTGTTTCCCAATTCACGCTGTACGGTAATGTTCAAAAAGGTAGACGTCCTAGTTTCATTGAGGCAGCTAGACCTGAAGATGCTGAACCGCTTTGGGAGTATTTCAATGAACAACTGCGTGTGCAAGGACTAGTAGTCGAAACAGGAACGTTTGGTGCAATGATGGACGTTCGGTTGACGAATGACGGACCGGTGACATTGCTGATCGAATCGAAGTAGACTTTTTTCAACGAACGGCCTGCATTCGCCAAAAATGTTGACAGGTCGAGCAGATACGACTAACATAGAGAGTAATCGAATTAATTTATTTACCGATGATATGGAAAGTACCTTTGCAACCGGCTGGAAAGAGAACGGGGAACGTGGCTGAAATTCCCTGACAGAACAACAAAGCGAACAACACCATGGAGGATTCATGCTGAAATTAGTAGGCGTGGACGGAACCGGCCGTTATCCGGATTCGAGTGGGCACATTTTGTGTCAATTTGGGTGGAACCGCGGAAGCTACAAGCTCTCGTCCCTAGTTTTTTAGGGATGGGAGCTTTTTTGTGTTTTCTTACCTGCTATCAGACCATTGAAAGGAGTCTTACCTATGAACTTTAAAGTCCCCCGCGGAACACAGGATATTTTACCTGATGCTTCTTGGAAGTGGCAACGCGTTGAAAAAATCGCCCGTTCGATTTGCGACGTTTACAACTACAAAGAAATCCGCACACCTATTTTTGAACAAACGGAATTATTCCAACGCACAGTCGGTGACACGACAGATATCGTGCAAAAAGAGATGTACACATTCACCGACCGAGGCGATCGTTCGATGACATTGCGCCCGGAAGGTACGGCACCTGTCGTTCGTTCATTCGTTGAAAATAAAATGTTTGGCTACGCAGATCAACCCGTGAAGTTGTATTACACAGGTCCTATGTTCCGCTACGAACGTCAGCAAGCAGGTCGCTACCGTCAATTCGTTCAGTTTGGCGTAGAAGCAATTGGTAGTGATGATCCAGCAATTGATGCAGAAGTGATTGAACTTGCGATGACAATCTATAAACGTGCAGGTTTATCCGACATTAAGCTCGTGCTGAATTCACTAGGTGATAAAGAATCCCGTAACGCACACCGTGAAGCATTAATTGCACACTTCAGCCCACATATCGGTGAATTCTGTTCGGACTGCCAAAACCGTCTGGAGAAAAATCCATTGCGTATTTTGGACTGTAAAGTGGATAGAGAGCATCCATTGATGAAAACAGCCCCTTCGTTGGCAGATTATCTGAACGAAGAGTCATCTGCTTATTTCGAAAAAGTGAAACACTACTTGGAACTCGCAGGCATTGAATATGAATACGATCCGAACCTTGTGCGTGGACTTGATTACTACAACCACACAGCGTTTGAAATTATGAGCACTTCTAAAGGTTTTGGTGCGATCACGACGTTATGTGGTGGCGGACGCTACAACGGACTTGCTGAAGAAATCGGTGGACCAGCAGCACCCGGCATCGGCTTCGCACTAAGTATTGAACGTCTATTATTAGCGCTCGACGCAGAAGACAAAGCTTGGACAGACGAACCATCACTTGACGTTTATCTTGTCACGCTAGGCGACGCAGCCCGTGCAAAAGGCTTCGAGATCTTAGGCAAATTAAGAGAAAATGGATTATGCAGTGAAATGGATTACATGGACCGCAAGATGAAGGCCCAAATGAAATCCGCAGACCGCCTGCAAGCTAATCATGTGATCGTTATTGGTGAAGACGAAGTAAACGAAAACTCCGTCCAACTTAAAAACATGGCAGACGGACAACAGAAAAAAGTCCCTATTGACGAGTTGATTGATGAGTTGACGAAGTAAGCCTTTGTGAGTGCAAAGGGGATTTTCGTTCCGAGCGGACGCTTTCCTGCGGGCATGGCTTGAACCTCCTCGTCACTGCGTTCCTGCGATGTCTCAAGGCTCATGCTTTTCCCGCGGGAGTCGCCGCTCTGCATTACAATCCCTACTTAAAGAGTACGTGATACTTTTCTTGTACTTTGTAATTATTGTATGATTTTGATTTTGAACTTAAAAAAAGTAAAGAAGCAGTACAAAGTCACACAATAACTAAAATGAAGTCTAAAACTACTTATAGTCTTCATATAGGAGGGAAGCGGCTCAAGGACCACGCCCCCTGGAAAGCGTCCCGACTGTAGCGCAGCTCCCTTTGACAACACTAACTTTTATTCTCAAACTAAAATCCAAACACCAGAAAGGCAGTGCAATTATTATGAAACGCACACATTATTGTGGAAATCTAACAGAACAACAAATTGGCCAAGAAGTTACTCTTCAAGGCTGGGTACAAAAGCGTCGCGACCTCGGAGGACTGATCTTCATTGACGTCCGCGACCGCGCGGGCATCGTCCAAACCGTCTTTAACCCCGACATCTCTAAAGAAGCACTAGAAATCGCGGAAACATTGCGTAATGAATACGTTATCGAAGTCAAAGGTCTTGTCATCGAACGTGAAGAGCGCACAAAAAACAACAACATTTCAACAGGCGCAATCGAAGTCCAAGTCGCCGAATTAAAAATTATCAACGAATCAAAAAATCCACCATTCACAATTGAAGACGACACAGACGTAAACGAAGAAACACGTCTAAAATACCGCTACTTAGACCTGCGTCGCCCTGAGCTAGCTAAAGTTTTCAAAATGCGTTCAGACATTACAAAAACGGTGCGTAATTTCTTAGATGACGAAGGATTCCTAGAAGTTGAAACGCCAATCCTAACAAAATCAACTCCAGAAGGCGCGCGTGACTATCTCGTACCAAGCCGTGTGCACGAAGGCGAGTTTTACGCATTGCCACAGTCACCACAACTATTTAAACAGCTATTGATGGTATCTGGTTTCGACCGTTACTACCAAATCGCTCGCTGTTTCCGTGATGAAGATTTGCGTGCAGACCGCCAGCCGGAATTCACTCAAATCGATATGGAAATGAGCTTCATGTCAATCGAAGACATTTTGGAGCTGAACGAACGTTTAATTCAAAAAGTCATGAAAGACGTAAAAGGTGTAGAGATTGAAGCGCCATTCAAACGCCTTCCATACGATGAAGCGATGAGCCGTTTTGGTTCAGATAAGCCGGACACACGCTTTGGAATGGAGTTAACAGACGTATCTGAGATTGTTAAAGACTCTTCATTCAAAGTGTTTACAGGTGCTGTAGAAACAGGCGGACAAGTTAAATTAATCAACGTCAAAGGTGCGGCGGAAAAATACTCTCGTAAAGATATCGACGCACTAGGCGAATTTGCAAAAGTATACGGTGCAAAAGGTTTGGCTTGGTTGAAAGTAACGGAAGACGGCTTCAACGGTCCAATTGCTAAATTCTTCGACGGCGAAATCGGCGAAGCACTAAAAGCAGCGGGACAAGGTGAAACAGGAGACCTATTCCTCTTCGGAGCGGATAAGAAATCAGTCGTTGCGGATTCACTTGGCGCATTGCGTCTGAAGTTAGGTAAAGACCTTGAGCTAATCGATCAGTCTCAATACAACTTCCTATGGGTAACAGAATGGCCGCTATTCGAATACGACGAAGAAGACGGCCGCTACTATGCTGCTCACCATCCATTCACGATGCCAGCGGATGTTGAACAATTGACAACAAATCCTGAAAAGGTCAAAGCGCAAGCATATGACTTAGTATTGAACGGTTACGAGCTTGGTGGCGGATCATTGCGTATTTATCAGCGTGAAGTACAAGAAGCGATGTTTAAAGCACTTGGCTTTACCGAAGAACAAGCGAGAGAGCAATTCGGATTCTTGTTGGATGCATTTGAATACGGAACTCCTCCACACGGCGGAATCGCATTCGGTCTAGACCGTATCGTTATGTTGCTCGCTGGATCCACAAACTTACGCGACACAATCGCATTCCCTAAAACAGCGAGTGCAAGCGACTTATTAACTGAAGCTCCTAGTGCTGTAGACGAAGCACAATTAAAAGAGCTTGGGATTAAAGTGGCAGCTGAACCTGTTAAAAAGTGAGGAACCAACTATTTTTCAAACAGTTTATTTAAATTGATTGAATTATAAAAAAACATGTGATAAGATAAAGTTAGTAAAAGTCCTGAAGTGTTCGTCATTTGTAAATTAGCATTGACCCAACATCAAATCGTCGGGAGTCTGAGTTATAGCCCAGCTGGCATGCCTTTAACCGGGACGTCAAAAGTGTTATATAGGACACCCACCTGCTTTTAGCGGGTTCAAAGCGATATTCAAAGACGGCACAGTCGGGATTTTTACTTTCTATCAAACTTACAAACCTCCTTGCAATAATTGCAAGGAGGTTTTTTGTGTGTTGTAATTCAAAAGTGGAAAGCGCCGCTTAGCCTCGACAGGCGTTGGAGGACTAGCAATAAAGGCGTCCTTTGCCTTTACTGCTAGTCTGAAACGTCCCGAGAGGCTGGCGCTTACAACTAGATGTAATTCAAAAGCGGAAAGCGCCGCTCAGCCTCGACAGGCACTGGAGGGCTTTCCAACAAAGGTGTGCACTTGCACCTTTTTGGAAAGACCGAAGTGACCGAGAGGCTGGCGCTTACAACTAGATGTAATTCAAAAGTGGAAAGCGCCGCTTAGCTAGATGAAAAACTAGCGGAATAAGTGCGTACACTGCACCTTTCCTTTATAATAAAAAGCAAGATACACTAAACCACAACAAAGGATGGATGGCATGTTACATCAGTTTTCAAGAAATGAATTATCTATAGGTACAGAAGGCGTAGAACGGATGAAAGGCAAGACAGTGGCTATTCTAGGAGTGGGTGGCGTTGGTTCATTCGCGGCTGAAGCATGTGCGCGTACAGGTGTTGGACGGATCATCTTAGTCGATAAAGACACAATTGACATCACCAATATTAACCGTCAATTAGTAGCTTACCTTTCAACCGTTGGACGCTCTAAGTCAGCGGTCATGAAAGAGCGTATTGCGGATATTAACGCAGAATGTGAAGTAATCGATCTACATATGTTTTACACCGAAGAAACGGCGGAAGAGTTTTTCTCGTACAAGCCTGATTATGTTATCGATGCATCAGACACAATTAGCTATAAAATTCATTTAATTCAGCAATGTTTAGCGCGCGGAGTCAAAGTGATTTCAAGTATGGGTGCTGCCAATAAGACCGATCCGACTCGATTTAGAATTGCTGATATTTCTAAAACGCATACTGATCCACTAGCGAAAGTTATGCGTCTTCGTTTACGCAAGCTTGGTATTCCTAAAGGTGTACCTGTCGTGTTCTCCGATGAAAGTCCAATCGTCGTGCGTGAAGATGTAGTTGAAACTGTTGGCAATCCCAACGCGGCAATCCGAAAAGCCAAAATGCCGCCAGCGTCGAATGCATTTTGTCCGTCCGTCGCTGGTTTGATTCTCGCCAGTTGGGTATTAAATGACATAGTGGCGGATATTCCGGTTGAACGTGTCAATGATTCCAAATAAAGGAGAGATAAACGATGGATATAGTCCACATGATGATCGAAGGCAAGTGGATAGGATCTGATTTGCCGACAATCGATGTAGTCAATCCGGCAACGGGCAAAATAATCGCAACAGTACCAAAAGGCGGGGCAGATGAAGCCGCGCAAGCAGTAGATGCAGCTTCACAAGCGCTAGCCGAGTGGTCTGCGCGCTCGGCGTACGAACGTAGCGCATTACTCATGAAGTGGCATGCGTTGATTGAACAACATGAAGACAGTTTGGCGAAGACGATGACAACGGAGCAAGGCAAGCCGTTAGCTGAAGCGCTTGGTGAAATACGCTATGCGAATGGCTTTATTAGCTGGTATGCGGAGGAAGGAAAGCGGATTTATGGAGAAACAATTCCTGCATCACAATCATCTAAGCGATTGTTTGTCCATAAACAACCAGTAGGCGTCGTAGCGGCCATTACGCCGTGGAATTTTCCGGCAGCGATGATTACACGGAAAGTCGGTCCGGCACTTGCCGCGGGCTGTACAGTCGTGATGAAACCAGCTTCTCAAACACCGCTAACAGCGATTCGTCTAGTGGAACTTGCTAAAGAAGCGGGGATTCCAGATGGTGTGATGAACGTCGTAACAGGTAGTGCAAGTGAGATTTCAGCCGCATGGCAGTCAGATGAACGCGTACGCAAATTAACATTTACCGGTTCTACAGAAGTTGGTAAAGAGTTGATGAAAGGTGCAGCGGATACGATGAAGAAAATTTCATTGGAACTTGGTGGACATGCACCTGCAATTGTTATGGCAGATGCGGATCTTGATAAAGCGGTCGAGGGAATCATCGCAGCAAAATTCCGTAACGCAGGACAGACGTGTGTTTGTGCGAATCGGATCTATGTTCATTCATCTATCGCGGAAGAGTTCACGCAGCGAATTAGTGAGCAAACGAAAGCATTGAAAGTCGGTAATGGTCTGGAAGAAGGCGTGAAAATCGGACCATTGATTGATGATTCTGCAGTTAAAAAGGTAGAAGAACATGTGGCGGATGCAGTAGCCAAAGGAGCGACAGCGGTAACAGGCGGTGAGCGGATCGAAGGCTTAATCTATGCGCCAACTGTGCTTAAAGGCGTAACGGATGATATGCTCTGTATGAAAGACGAAACATTTGGTCCTGTTTTACCGATTACGTTGTTTGAAACGACCGAAGAAGTGATTCAACGTGCCAATGATTCGATTTACGGACTTGCCGCTTATGTCTTTACCGAAAACATTACGCAAGGGATTCGAGTGTGTGAGGCTCTTGAATATGGGATTGTCGGATTAAATGACGGATTACCTTCCACACCACAAGCGCCATTTGGTGGATTAAAACAAAGTGGACTCGGACGTGAAGGCGGTCACCAAGGTATGGATGAGTACTTGGAAGTAAAATATATTTCGCTTGGCCTATAAAAAGAAGCAGAAAGGAAGAGGTTTACTCATCCTTTCTGCTTCTTATTATTTTGCCTCTACTCCGCGTAAAATTCCATGCCCATTCCGTACTTTAAAGTGAGCAGTTGTTGTTACATTGTGTAGACTATCTGCTGATACCCGATGCCCTTTTTTCGGCACGTAAAAGCGATCCAGACCGAAGTTCACAATATAATGATCACTTTCTCTGTATTCGCGTTCAGTTGTTTGTGGTAGCCAGCCAGCTAGGTAGACACCTTCTGTTGGTTGTTTTTCACTAAGAAAGACTAGCTGGTCGACTCCATCGCGTCTTTCCAGTACGCCAAATACTTTTGTCTGACCTAATTCCGCGGATGCTTTCAATAGCGTCACTAAGCTATCGGACATGCGTTCTTTTGGTACTTTTTCCACTTCATAGCGTAAGACGATGTAGTTTTCATTGGCGTCTTCTTGGGTGATGGGTTCGGTTTGTAGATAGACATCTGCACCAGTTCTAATGGTGGTAAAGTGAGGAATCGCGAGACTGGCTAGAATGAGCAGGGGAATAATAAAGAGAATCGCTACACTTATTTTTCTATGCTTGTTTCGTTGGGTGCTCACGTTCAAGTCACCGCCTCCCTGTAAATTGCATAAAAAGATTCCTTCTTATGTATGTACAGCATGTGCATATTGTGCGCGTTTTACTATTAAATTACCCGAATATTTTATTTTGGAAACATGGATGGGATTTCAACGAAGTAGAGTGTTGAAATTTTGAAGGGTAGCAATACTATGTGCTTTAGGCGGACGCCCTTCGGAAAGGGTCCTCAGCATTATCATAAATAGCGGACTACTAACCTATTTCTGGCCATTCAATTTCCGTGAACAAAAAACACCTGATACGATGTGTATCAGGCGTTTTTGTTAGATCAACAGACCGAATAGAGTGCTGTCTTTGTTTACTTCTTTGTAAGGGAAGCCGTTTTTTTCCATTCTTGCGATAAGGCCGTTGTAGTCTTCTATGCGTTTGATTTCTATGCCGACGAGACCTGGACCGCTTTCTTTGTTGTTTTTCTTCGTATATTCAAACATTGTAATGTCGTCATCAGGTCCGAGTACTGAGTCGAGGAACTGACGTAGTGCGCCTGCTCGTTGTGGGAAGTCGACTAGGAAGTAATACAGCAAACCTTCGTAGATCATCGACTTTTCTTTAATTTCTTGCATTCGTCCGATGTCGTTGTTGCCGCCGCTAATGACACAAACTACGCATTTTCCTTTGATTTCATTCTTATAGAAATCAAGTGCCGCAATCGGTAACGCGCCTGCGGGTTCTGCGATGATTGCGTGTTCGTTGTATAGATCTAGAATAGCGGTACATACTTTTCCTTCAGGGACGCTGACGATGTTTTCTACATAATCGTTACAAATTTCGTAGTTTAAGTCTCCGACGCATTTAACGGCTGCACCGTCTACAAACTTATCGATTGTTTGTAGGGGAACTACTTTCTGTGCGTCAATGGAAGCTTTCATACTAGCAGCACCGGCTGGTTCAGCACCAATCATCTTTGTGTGAGGGGATAGGTTCTTTATGTACGTACTTAGTCCGGACATTAGACCGCCGCCGCCAATACTCGCAAAAACATAGTCAATTGGCTCTTCGATATCATTCATGATTTCTACCGCAACCGTACCTTGCCCTGCGATAATATCTTTGTCATTGAATGGGTGAATGAAGATGCGCTTTTCTTTATCCACCAATTCGATGGCCTTTTCGAAGCAATCATCAAATGTGTCGCCGACCAAAATGATTTCAATGCGGTCGCGCCCGAACATTTTCACCATATTTACTTTTTGTTTAGGTGTTGTTTGTGGCATGAAAATCTTGCCGTCGATATCCAGTTTGGCACAAGCGTAAGCCACGCCTTGCGCGTGGTTTCCTGCACTCGCACAAACAATTCCTTGCTTACGCGCTTCTGATTCGATTCGCTTCATCTTGTAATAAGCACCGCGTAATTTAAATGAACGCACGTGCTGCAAGTCTTCGCGTTTAATATATACATGGCAGTCATATTTTTCCGATAGACGATCATTTTTCTGTAACGGTGTGTGTGCTACTACATCCTTTAGTAGCTGATTAGCAATTAAGATATCTTCTACTTGAATACTTTGGGTTTCCATACTTTTCACCTTCATAATATATAATTTAACCTCCGTTACCTAACGTTTACTCATAATAACATGAAAAAATCGGATTGAACACAAGAAGGTTCTAAATTGTGCGTTTATTTAACGGACTTTCTTTCAAATCTTTGAACTTCTTTATATGTAAGCGTTTGCTAGGTGTGGAAGGTGTTGATTCAATGCGCGGTTCGTTATTTCTTTTCTATTTTTATTCAATATGTTTGTAATTTTCAATTGGAAATAAACTGTGGGTTTAATTCCAAATGCGAGGGGAAACTAATAAGACAAAAGGTATTTAGTTAATTTTATGAAGGGAAGTGTTACACCATGCAAAAATGGGATAGCAGACCCGAAAAGCCGGATAATGCCCAGTGGACGATGCTTGTCATCACTCTTGTGATCATCGTTGCGGTAATGGTCTACAGTTTAATCATGTAAAGAAGTAAATTCAGTGTGCTATTCACTAGGCACGCTGAATTTTTTTGCAATTCAAATTGTTCTTTTTATTCCGTCGCACTCTTTTGTATTCTGTCGTCAAATAACCGCTTTTATCCGAATTCGGTGACAAGGTCACACCTTCTGTTATATATTAGTTTTAAGAAAAGAAGCTGTATGAGTACAGAGGAGTACAAAAAAACGAATGGGGGAATGAAAGATGAAAATGACAACAGAGCAAAGACAAAAGGTTGAAAAGGTTTGTACAGAGTGTGGAAACAAGTTCACTGAAAAGCGAGAGTCTATGATGTATGAGTGCGAACGCTGTGTCGGTCGTCACCAAGATTGATGAATACAAGCATCCTACACTTCCTTTATGGAGTGTAGGATTTTTTGATGTTTTAGAAAAATGCAGAGTGGTATAGAATGATAAGGTGTATTTAAGTTTGTAGAAAGGAGGATGTGTGTATGGCGTATCTTGGCTTATTATTTATCGCGACTTCACTTTTGATCATCGCTATCTATTTCTCATTGTTACTGACAAAATCGTCTCATTTATTATTGACCGTAACCCACACTGTAAAAGATGTAGAAGCGGAGTTGGATCAAAGTCTAGAGCAATTATATGCAACATTACATGAAACCGAACAATTGGCAACAGATGTACAAGTAAAATTGGTTGCTACGACACCGATGTTCGAAACGATCGAAAATGTCGGGCGTTCAAGTCAATACTTGAGTGAAGAAGTGAATAAACGAACGAAGCAATTTGAAGAGGACGGCTCACTCCCGGGAACAGAACCTTTTATCCAAGCGATTCAATATGGAGAGTTTGGTTCAAAACTTCTGGAATCATGGAAGCGCGGTAAAGAAGATGCGAAAAATACTTACTAAGATAAGAAATGAGGAATGACAATGGATCTGGTAGGAATTGGCGTCGTATTAATCGGCATTGCCTTTATTATTTTGGCGATTTATTTTGCCAAAGTATTGCAACAAGTTGGTAACATCTTACAAGACGTAGACAAAACGGTAGAGGAACTTCCTCGCCAGTTAGATGGTATTTTGGGTGAAACCGGAACATTACTTAAAAACAGTAATAATTCATTAGCGGATTTAAATTCAAAGATCGAAAATCTCACGCCATTATTTAAAGTAGTTGGTGATTTAGGTGAATCGACACATATGCTAACTTCATCATTGGTTGACGTCACATCGTCAGTCCAACAAAAGGGAGCACACACCGATGTGTCGGATCAAAATAAAAAATTAGGAAGCATTTACGGTTCGGCGATGTTAGGTTATTACATCTTTAAGAAACGTAAAGAGTCTGGAGTTGCTACGACAACACAACCAGTTAAAAAGTTACCCGCACCTGATGCAAATTAAATAGAAGCGCGTATAGAAAAAGGATTTGAAAGTTATTATGCTTTCAAATCCTTTTTTCGTGCTCATAGAACCTGGCTAGGCGCTCATAGAACTAGGTTGTGCGTTCATAGAACCTGGCTAGGCGCTCATAGAACTAGGTTGTGCGCTCATAGAACCTGGCTAGGCGCTCATAGAACTAGGTTTCACGCTCATAGAACTAGTCCGTACGCTCATAGCCTTCAAAACCACCACAAAAAAATGCTGGGAATCCAAGGACTCCCAGCACGCGCGCATCTTACGGGCGCATTTTCTTTAATACTTTTCGCTGTTGCATTAAATAAAACACCAATGTCACAACACCGTATAACCCTTTGTACTTTTTCTCTTTAACAAAATCACTAGCGTTGGCTACACGATCTTTGAAACGTATCGTTGTATCGAGTGCGGCAGTTGTTACTTCGCGTGAAGCTTCTCCTACATCGCCAACAATTTGAAACACCGGTGTAATTTCTGTGATTTGTTTGTTTACATTACTAATCGTTTCATTACTAGTATGGAGAATTTGTTGTGTCTGACCTGTGATATCCGCTACCGTTGATGGCAAGGTATCCGTTGTTTGTTTGACGCTCTCCAATACTTCAGCTAATTTTCCAAGGGGTTTAATCAATACAAATGAGATCACGAGTAGCGCGATGCCAATGAGCAAGACGCCTATACCTAGTACCCAATCCATCAAGTTCACCTCTTTCCATTGTTCTGCTTCATGCTGTAATACATTTTTGATGCCGCTTCTGACAAAGCAGTCGTTTGTTGCATCAACTTTGCGTATTTACCAGGAGGCGCTGCTACCTGGTCGGCCATTTTCGTCAAAGAATGCTGAACGTAGGCGGTGGTTTCGCTTAGTTGTTTCGCTGATGCGGCTAATCCTTCCACGGATTGCAGCTTCGCGTTCGCATCTTCTGCAATGTCATTCGTTTGATTCATGAGCTGTTCTGTTTTCTCCGTAATGCCGCCCACTTTTAATTCTACTCGTTGCATCGTGTCTGTGATGTCCTTCAGCGCGTTCTTAACCGCTTTGGCTGTTTTGATAATAGCAATTGCAATGACCACTAAAGCCGCAACGGCGACTATGGCACTAATGTACAAAAGTACCTTCATTCTAGTCACCTCCACATAATAAGTGCATTTTAAAAATCTTACCTGTTAAACGTCAAATACTCAATCGAAAAGGGTAAACGTTCTATATTCTTGTCTTTCCACAAATCGAGGCAACTTAAACACTAGCTCACCAAATAACTAGAAATACAAAGAAATGCAACTGTTATAAAGTATGTGCAAAGTGTTTCAACAGATGAGGAGAAGCAGCGCGTGGCAGGGAAGTTTTTCGGAAAAGGGCTGTCCATCGACGCGGTTCCGTTAGCGGAAGGAATCAAGTAAGGAGAGGATGTTGAATGGCTGAAGCAGAAGGGTATTTCCATTTGATTATAGAACACCGAGGTATAATATATTTCCATTAGAATTACTTTAATGTTAAACTAGATGCGTGAAGGAGATGTTTTAGATGAGATTAGAAAACAAAATTACGATTATCACTGGTGGCGCTGGAGGCATCGGTTTGGGAATCGCTACTGCGTTTGCCAAAGAAGGAGCGATTGTAGCGATTGTCGACCTGAATCAGCAAGCAGGCGAAGAAGCAATCAAAAAATTGCAGGCAATCTCTCCAAACTCTATGTTTATTCAGGCGGATTTATCTGACACGCAAGCATTGCCGTCCATCGTAGACCAAGTAATCAAAGCGTACGGCAAGTTAGATGTTCTTGTCAATAATGCACATGCATCTCGCATGAAATCATTCGAAGATCTCACACAAGAGGACTTTGATTTCTCATTCAACACAGGATTTTATCCAACGTTCTATTTAATGCAGGCGGCGTTACCACATTTAAAAGAAACGAAAGGAACAGTCATCAACTTTGCATCAGGTGCCGGACTTAACGGCGACGTTCATCAAGCTTCCTATGCAGCGGCAAAAGAGGCGATCCGTGCGATCACAAGAGTGGCGGCGAATGAATGGGGCCAGTACGGCATCACGTGTAACTTGATCTCACCTATTGCCCTTACACCAGGTGTCGAGCAATGGGCAGCTGCGCATCCAGATACGTACCAAGCGATGCTAGACAAGAACCCCCTTGGCCGCCTAGGCAACCCAGAAGCGGATATAGGACGTACAGCGGTGTTCTTAGCGAGTGAAGATGCAAACTACATTACAGGCCAGACGATGATGGTCGATGGCGGTTCTATTAAATTACGATAAACGATGAGGCTGGCACACCACTCAATAAAATTAAAATACCGCGTGAAGCCAAGTTATATGAACCTTGGCTTCATGCGGTTTTAGTATTGTCCATTTTGGTAGTTACACAAGATTTTTTGCTTGTGTCCCAGCTTCGTTGTTTATCAAATAAACGTATTGTTAAGCTTCGTATAGATCTCTAGCAAGTTCTGTCGTTCGTCTTTGGATAAATGACTGAAAAACTCTGTTCGAACCTGTTGGCCGTAGTTTTTCGCATCCGTCAAAATTTCCAAGCCGAGCGGTGTGAGGTTCCAATATTTCGTGCGTCGATCATTTTCATCATTTCGCAACGTTATATATTCATTTTTTATCAACTTGGTAGATAAATGTGTCAGAGAGGCAGGTGTGAAGCCTAGCGTCTCGGCCAAATCGGAAGGACGTTGTTCCCCTTTAGTATGTAATTCAAGCAGTACTAGGATATGTGAAATACCAAGGGACAGCTTGGACTCTTGTTGGAAGCGAATGAGCATTTTATTCGTCACTTGATCCATTATATGCAGCAAATCAAAAATCGTTTGTTCTTCTTTCAAGTTAAACTCCTCCCTTTATCCTTATTCTTTATGTTTATATACTATTTATCATACAGCAATTTAGCGAATTAGAACATTTCTATGACAAAGATTTCATGTTTCTGCATTATTTGCTTTAAAATTGAAAGAGTTTTTCATTAAGTCCTTTTTTATTGATGAGTAGTAGCGTATTATAAAGACATCGAATGAACTAGATGATGAAAGTATGAAAGGTGGGCATAAGGTTTGACGAAGTTAAAGGATTCACTGACATTTCAACTTGGGACAATCATTGCAGGTATTTTATTGGTCATGTTAATGATATCATCAATTGCCACTTATAAAACTGCGTATGATAAATTGTATGACGCAGCAGGAATTGAGGCGTATGGGTGTGCCAATATTACTACTGGTTTGATTCGACCAGAAGATATGCAAAAAGCATTATCTGGGGATGTTGAAATACAGGACGAACTAGGGGAGATCTTGAACTGGACGACAGATCATAAAAATATATTTGAAACACAATATATTTTAGATTTAGATGGAAATATAATTGCTTTAGATGATAATTTGAAAGCGATAGGATTCAAGCCAGGCGATGCGTTCCAATTTGATCGGGAAGCAGTAGATGAATTATTAGCGCATAATCACCCGACTTACTCACAACCCTACGATTTCGCTGGTACGAAACGTTTATCCGGCTACGCGCCTATTTACAAAGATCACGATACGAGTAAAGAAGTAGTCGCGCTCAGCGTCATTGATTTTGATGCGAATATTGTCAAAAACCGTACATGGGATGTTGTGCGTGATGGGATTTTGATCAGTATTATTCCGATGGTTCTAGCTTCTATCGGTACAGTTTTCCTGATTCGCCGTAAAACGAAGCCGATTTCTAGCTTGATTGAACAAGCGAAGAAAATTGCGGATGGTGATTTAGCCGTGAAAGCGACTGAAGTGACTTCACACGATGAAGTAGGCGACTTGGCTCGCACATTGAATCGTATGACGGTGAATTTGCAAGGAATGATTTCTACGATGAATACGACGTCTCATAATCTATCAGAAAATGCGGGTGAGACCTCTTCTTCTTTAGAGGAAATGCGTGAAGCCGTTACTATGGTCGCAAATAGTATAGAAGAAGTCGCTACCGCTGTAACAGACGGCACAACAACTGCTGAAAGCGCCTCGGGCATTCTGTCAACATTAGCCCATGACTTACGCAATGCAAAGCAGGATGCCGATGCAATGCTTTTTAATTCCAATGAAACGATGAAGATTGCATTAGAAGGTGCGGAACGTGCGGATGAAATTAGTCGCGATATGGAATTAATCCGAAACGGTTCTCAAGAAGTTGGCGACACGATTCAAAATTTAGTCGAATCAATGACGAAGATTCAGAATATCACAGGCTCCATCGCAGCTATTGCCGCCCAGACGAATTTGCTGGCACTGAATGCATCCATCGAAGCTGCACGTGCAGGCGAACATGGTAAAGGATTTGCGGTAGTAGCCGAGGAAGTTCGGAAATTGGCAGAGCAATCCAATCAAGAAGTATTGGAAGTAGAAAAGTTGGTGCAAGATATATCTGAACGCATCCAGCAAGTGATCTCTTCTACATCAGAAAATACGAAATATATTACAAAAGGTACCGAAACCGTTCGACTTACTTCCCAGTCATTGAGCAATATTTCTACAGCTGTTGCGGAAACGGTGAAGGAAATTAAGGATATCTCGAATTTGATGACAGCAGAGGCAGAAAAGTCAACTGAAGTTGCACAATTAATCGAGAATTTAACACATTCTGTACGAGAAATTGAAGATATGACAAATAATATTGCGGCAGCTGCCGAGCAAACGACAGCGAGTATCGAAGAAATTGCCAATCGCTCAACGCAAACGAATACGATGGCACATGAACTTGAAGTGTTTGTTGGTTCGTTCAAATTGCCGAAAGACGTGTAATTGTAAAGTGCTGAAAACTCATTGGAGTTCTCAGCACTTTTTGTGTTGTGTGATCGCGCAACTACGTCCTGTGATTATGCTGGAGGCTTCTTCTCCGATTGGTCCTTATTTACATTGCAATTAGAATGTACGTTCTGTATACTAGCGAACATACATACGTAAACTAAGGGAGAGGTTTTTATGGATAAAAATCGGGACCGTGGATCGATTAAATGGACTTCATTAATGTTGCCGGAGCACTTGGAAAGGCTGCGTGAATGGCAGCAGGAGGATGACTACATTGAACGGCCAGAGTTATCGGATTGGGAACTCCAGGCGATGCAAGAGACGTTAGACGTAGCGTCCCGACGTCGCTGTGAAGTGTTTCTGAAAACATGGCACGATGGGGAAGTGCGCTGTCATCAAGGGATCATTGAAGTACTGAATCTGCAATCTGCCGCCATCATCCTACGCGATCCGTTCGGCACGGAAACTATTCAAGTAGCTGATATCATGGACGTACAACTAGCCAAAAACGTCGATGGGGCATAAAGGCAAAATAAAAAGCCATCTGCGAGTGCAGACAGCTTAGTTTTTGTAAAAAGCTTTTTCAGTATTATACTTCGCGTATTGCGTATTAATAATATACGTCTCGTAGATTTCGCGTTCCATTGCATCATCGACATAAATAGCAGAAATCTTAGCTACTTCTTCACGATGATTTCGTAGTGGAGACACTTGATCTTCAAAATGTTTTTTCAAACGTGGGCGCAATTTTCTTGCTTTTCCTACGAATAAAAGTTCATCACTTTGGTTGAAGAACAACAAAAGGCCGCCCTTATCACGAGGGATCTCATGAAAGTCGATAAAACCGTAGATCGGCTTAATCGGTGTTTCGTCCGGTCCTAGTTGTTGCTTTCTGCGAACGATCGTTACATCTGGTTTTGGTATTTGAATTGTAATCATTTTACTTCACATCCTCATTCTATTAAGAGTCCATCCTACCATAGGACGACAAAAAAAGCGAGAAACTTTCCGTTCATCCATTGCATATAGTAGACAAATGTCTCGAAAGGATGAATCGATGAAAATGCCTGCCGTCATTCAGACGTATCATGTATCAAATACTAGGCCAAAGGTAGATATTTATTATCCGGTGATCATTCAGCTAGATGATTCCAACATGCAGCGACAACTTAATCAAATGCTCTTCAAAGAAATGAATAAATTACTCATTGATAATAGTTATTATGAACCGAGTCTTGTGGAATTATTCGCCACTTATGAAATCAAAAATAATCAGCGAGGAATTTTAAGTATCAACTTAATCGTCTATTTCTTTACAGGTGGAGCGCACGGCATGACCGTCGTGAAATCACTGACGTTCGACACGCGTACTGGAAGGATGTATAACCTGCCTGATCTATTTAAGCCGGGGAGTCCCTATGTGCAACGTATTTCAGAATACGTTCGAAGGCATATCCAGCAATGGAAAATTCCTGTACTTGAGCCTTTTAAGCAAATTAGCCCAAATCAAGATTTCTACATCGCAGATACATCGCTCGTCGTCTATTTCCAACTATATGAAATCTCTCCATACGTCGCAGGCTTCCCGTATTTCCCGATCCCGCTACTTGATTTGCAAGATCTCATTAAACCAGGAAGTCCAGCTGATCGCATGATGACATTTATCGGAAATTAGAGATACGGCAAAAGATAGGAATAGTAAGAGGGATAGTGATATAATTTCAGTATACGAATTATACAAATGAGGTGGAAACTTATGCTACGAGATTTCTTTATCGGTTTATCGGAAAACCAATTATTGAACACCGCTGCCCAAAAATACGGCTTACAACTAGGAGCTCAACAAGTAGTGGCGGGAACCAATATTGCAGAAATGATGGAAAGCGTCAAAGAACTGAACCAAGCAGGTATTTCTTGTACGATTGACAACTTAGGTGAATTTGTTTTTGAAAAGAGCGAGGCCATCAAAGCAAAAGAACAAATCTTAGCAGTAGTGGACGCGATCCGTGAACAACAAGCGGATGCGCACATCTCTTTAAAACCTTCGCAGCTCGGTCTCGACATTGACTACGATTTCTGTAAACAACAAATCAAGGAAATCGTCGACAAAGCGAGTAAAGATGATATTTTCGTCAATATGGATATGGAAAACTATCCACGACTCGAATCAACATTGCGTTTGCTAGATGAACTCAAAGAAAACGGTTACACAAACATCGGTACGGTGCTTCAAGCGTACTTTCATCGTGCCTTAGATGATACGAGAAAGTATCATGACACACGGATTCGTCTAGTAAAAGGTGCATATAAAGAGTCTTCAGACGTCGCGTATCAGGACAAACAGGCAATTGATGCAAACTATATCCAAATTATCGAAGAACATTTACTTCACGGTACGTATACGTCGATTGCAACGCATGACGATAAAATTATCGATCACGTTAAACAATTCGTGAAAGCACATGATATTCCACTTGATCAGTTTGAGTTCCAGATGTTGTATGGCTTCCGTAAAGATTTGCAACTGTCGCTAGCAAACGAAGGCTATCGCTTCTGTACATATGTTCCGTTTGGTGAGGATTGGTACGGGTACTTCATGCGAAGACTGGCCGAACGTCCGCAAAATATGAATTTGATGGTTAAGCAAGTGTTTAATAAGAAGACCAATACGATGATAGGATTGGCGGCGGGTGCGTTTGTGTTGGGACGTTTGACGAAGCGAAGAAAATAAGTAAAAGCACTGCCTCACTGGCGGTGCTTTTACTTATTCGAATGTTTTTGTATGTCTTTGGAATACTAGTATCGGATTGTGAAAAGATTCCAGGTCGTTTAACGAGAACAGTGGAGTTTTTATTTCACAATTTGGTATAATTACAATTATTGATTTAGCATGGGAATAGGCTGGAAGACAGTTAATGCTATATAGTAAATCTCAGAAGACAAAGAAGTCATACTGGGAATAGAAAATGATTGTAAAGGAATGGATGAAATGAAAGAAATGGTAACTGCGAAGGACGTTGCTAAACTGGCAGGAGTATCACAATCTTCAGTTTCAAGAGTGTATTTTGAAGGGGCTACTGTCTCTGAAAAAACAAAGAAACGAGTTCTTGAAGCAGCAGCAGAACTTGGCTATCGCCCTAACGTATACGCAAGAAGTCTCATAACAAACCAGTCGAAAATTATTGGACTTGTTATGAAAGGTGTACAAAATCCATTTTACGCACACGTATTGAAACGCTTCAGTTCAATTTTTAAAGAACAAGGCTACAGCATCTTATTTGTCTATACAAATAATGATGAAATTCAGGATGAGGACATTGAAACATTACTTACCTATAATGTTGCGGGTGTTATTGTGACCGATGCTACTATGTCGCAAGAAGTGGGAGAAGAGTTTGAAAAGAATCATATTCCACTCGTTTTCTTTAATAGAAAGCTACGTACGGGCACGTTTCATTCTGTATGTTGTAATAATTTGGAAGCTGGTCGTTCGATTGCACAGTTTTTACTATCCAAAGGTGCAACTGAATTGGCATTGGTAACAGGAGATGAACAGACGTCTACAAGTATCGAGCGTAAAAAAGGTTTTTGCGAAGTTCTTGATCAGCAAAAAGTGACCTATCATACATATAATTCAGACTACACCTATGAAGGTGGCTATAACACAGCAATGACTGTACTAAAAGAAAATCAATTACCTTCTGCGTTTTTTGTCGCAAATGATATTATGGCACTTGGTTTAATGGATGGGCTCCGCAAGTATAATATTTTGATTCCGGAACATACTAAAATCGTTGGATTCGATAATATCGATTTGGCTTCTTGGCCCGCGTATGAACTGACAACATGGGAACAACCGATTGAAGAAATGATTGAAGCGACCGTAACGTATTTGATGGAAGAAGTTACGTCTTACACAGGGGTTGTACGTACAATCGAAGTCGATGGGAAATTAGTTGAAAGAAAAACAACGTAAAGGTATTGACTTTAACGGAAAATTAGAATAGTATTTTCCCGTAGAGAAACTTGCATACGTATGCAAATAGGATATGCTCTTAAGTAAATCGGTTGTAAGCGGTTTAAAAGGCAGGGAAAAATAGGAGGCGTAATGATGGTAAAAGTAATTAAAGCAGGTAAATCACAAGAAGAAGTGGTAGCTAACGACACGAAGGTTGCCGAAATCGTTTCGGGAGCGCTAAAAGATGTGGAAACTCGCGGAGATCAAGCGGTAAGAGAACTCTCTGAGAAGTTTGATAAGTGGTCGCCAGAATCATTTAAATTAAGTGAAACTGAAATTAAAGAAATTGTCTCGCAAGTTCCTGATCATGTGATTGAGGATATTAAATTTGCACAAACAAATATTAAAGCGTTCGCAGAAGCACAATTGGCTTCATTGCACGATGTGGAAGTTGAAAATATTCCTGGCGTTATTCTTGGACATAAAAACATTCCTGTAGAGAGTGTAGGTTGTTATATCCCTGGTGGACGTTATCCGATGGTAGCTTCAGCACATATGAGTGTTTTGACTGCAAAGGTTGCAGGAGTGAAGCGAGTAATCGCGTGTACACCACCCATCAATGGTGAAATTCCAAAAGCTACAATTGCGGCGATGTATTTAGCAGGAGCAGACGAAATTTACTTGTTAGGTGGCATTCAAGCAATGGGAGCAATGGCAATTGGGACAGAAACGATTGAATCTGTCGATATGATTGTCGGACCTGGTAATGCATTCGTCGCTGAAGCGAAGCGTCAATTGTATGGCCGCGTAGGTATTGATCTTTTTGCAGGTCCTACAGAAACATTAGTCGTTGCAGACCATACAGCGGATGCGGAAATGATTGCTACGGATCTGTTGGGTCAAGGAGAACACGGTCCAACATCTCCAGGGGCGTTGATTACGACTTCTGAAGAACTTGCACACGAAACGATTAAAGAAATCGCTCGTCAGTTGGAAACACTTCCAACAGCAGACGTGGCAAGTGTTTCATGGGAAGACTACGGTCAAGTATTAGTTGTAGATTCTATTGAAGAAGCACGCGTAGAAGCGGATCGCCTAGCATACGAACACGTAGAAATTTTGACAGAGAATCCTGACTACTTCCTTGAGAACATGACAAACTACGGTTGTTTATTCTTAGGACCAGAAACAAATGTTGCGTACGGAGATAAAGTAATTGGCACAAATCATACGTTACCGACAAAAGGAGCTGCTCGTTACACAGGTGGATTATGGGTTGGTAAGTTTATCAAAACGGTTACATATCAAAAAGTAACGCCTGAAGCTACAGCGTATATCGGTGAGTATGCAGCACGCCTTTGCCGTTTGGAAAACTTTGAAGGACACGCTAGACAAGCAGATCTTCGCGTCAAGCGATACGGCAAAAACTAACGTAAGATTTTGAGGCGTTAAGGCATTTAGGAGGAATAATTATGTTAGGAATGATCGGCCTTTTTGGGGGACTAGCGATCTTGATCTTTTTGACAATGAAGGGGATGAACCTTCTCATTGCGGCACCAATCACAGCACTGTTTATCGCAATTATGAATGGCATACCTCTTTTCCCACAGTTAGTAGAGGAAGGCGCGGTTAACTTCTTAACGAACTATATGGGTGGATTTACTGGATTCATCGCCTCTTGGTATTTGATGTTTCTGACGGGTGCAATCTTCGGTAAAGTCATGGAAGATAGTGGTGCTGCCGATAGTATTTCACAATGGATTGTTAGTAAAATTGGTATGAAGCGGGCAGCATTGGCCGTTGTAATCGCCTGTGCGGTGTTAACTTATGGTGGTGTCAGTTTGTTTGTTGTTGCGTTCTCGGTGTACCCGATGGCGTTAAGTCTCTTTAAGCAGGCCGATCTTCCAAGAAGATTCATACCCGCTGCATTAGCGTTTGGGTCAACAACATTCACGATGACATCTGCAGGTTCTCCTGAAATCCAAAACTGGATTCCAATTGAGTTTTTAGGAACGACTCCATATGCAGGAGGGCAAGTTAGCCTTTTCGTAGCCATCTTCATGTTCGTATTCGGGTATTGGTGGCTAAAGCGTATGATTTCAAAAGCTGTTGCTAAAGGGGAAAAATTTGTAGCTAGAGATACGGATAAGGAAGTAGATATGCAAAGAGCACTTCCGAATCCATTTCTTAGCATGATTCCTTTAGTAGTTGTTCTTGGCATCACATTAGTTTTCCACAACTTACTTGGAACATCTGCGCTAATTATCTCTCTGAGTGGCGGTATATTAGCAACATTTCTACTCAATAAAAAGTACTTCCAAAACTTTGGACATGCCGTTGGAGAAGGTGCAATGGGCGCTGTGATTGCAATCGCCAATACAGCAGCAGTCGTTGGTTTTGGTGGGGTAGTTAAAGCGACACCTGCTTTTGAAGTAGCGGTGAATGTAATGACGGATATACCAGGTAGCCCGCTAATTGGTGGAGCACTTGCAGTAGCGGTCATTGCCGGATTAACTGGATCATCTTCAGGTGGACAAGCAATTGCGCTACCATTACTAGCCCCACATTATTTAGATTTAGGTGTAGATGCGGATGCATTACACCGTACGGTAGCTATATCTTCCGGATCTTTGGATTCATTGCCTCAAGGTGGATATGTTGTAACGACTATCCGATCGATTGCTGGTGAAACGCATAAAGACGCGTACCCAGCGTTTGGAGCATTGTCTGTCGTTGTACCTTTACTAGGTGCGGTGCTTGCAGTTATCCTATTCTCAATAGGTCTATAAGAGGGAAGAACAAAAAACATCGTCTATACTGGCGGTGTTTTTTTGTATCCATTTATGGAGAATTACCCTACTATGCTATAATTAAAGAAACATTCACTCTTTATAGTACTGTAGAAAGTCTACTAGAAAAAACAAACTAAACGAAAAGAGGACCGTCATGAAAATTGTAGTAGCTGAAATCACAGATACACCGATCATTCACGATTTAATGATTCGAGCATTCCAGGAATATAAAAATGCAACACCGCCAACTACCGCACTTGAAGAAACCGTGCAAAGTATAACAGCAGCAATGAAAGATGGTGAAGAAGCGCTCATCGGTTATATGGACGATGAGCCAGTCGCGATGATTCGTTTTCGCCAGCAAGTCAACGGTATGTACTTTTCAAGATTTTCTGTCATTCCTGAAAGACAAGGGCAAGGAATCGCAAAAAAGATGCTGCGGTTTTTAGAAGATTATGCGAGACAACACAACAAGCCTGCCTTGTTATGCAAAGTCCGCGCAGATGTAGCGAAAAATATTACGCTATATCAAAACATAGGCTATGCAATTTACGATGAAGAAATTTTACATAGACCTGATGGTACAAGCCTGGCTGTTGTCTCTATGAAGAAACCACTCGACTAATCGAGTATGTCTAGTGAGTCGGCAAAAAAGGAAGTAGTAACTATGGACGGAGACATAATTTTTGCGCTTCTTTCGGTTGTAGGTTTAGACACTTATTTGATCCCGATTGCGTTATTATTTTGACCTAGCGAAGAATCATTAGATGAAAGCACCGCAACATCTACATTCGATGCTGGTTTCGTACGGAAAAATCGAGCGCCGAACCCTACCACGAAACTCGTGGAAATAGGTGACTCGAAATATAAAGTGTGGATTAAAGAGCGATAAAAAATAGGACAAACTTTAGTAGGGATATGAATTGACATTTGAGCTTATTAAACTTATAGTAAATCTACAATATCATACGTTTAACTTCCGTTAAGGGGAGTAGCTACTACAGTAAAAGTCGTCAATACAGGATATAGATCCTCGGCTTTATTGGCAACTAACGTTGTTTGCGAGACCTTACCAATTATTTGGTGAGGTCTTTTATATTATTTGAGACATGATGACCAATAATCGGTCTTGATGTCTCTTTTTTATATTCCGAAAATCATTGGAGGGCACACTTTGAGTACTTATCTAGAACTTGTAAATTCAGTTATCATCAACAAGAAAAATCGTTTAATTAGCTGCGATCCATCGTTACAGATTGTAGGAATAGGCAGAAGCGCGTTTGTTTTCAGAGTGAAGTCTTCAAACAAAGCTATCAAAGTGTTCTTTCCTGATTTTGCGTATATCGCAAGGGAAGAAGCTGAAATTTATACATCGCTTGAAGACATTCAGTACTTTCCATCGATTTATGAAACTGGCTTGAATTATGTTGTCATGGATTACATTGAGGGGGATACACTTTTTGAATGTATAACACAAGGGAAAATGATTACTGTGGATCATATTAAAGAAATTGATCACGCACTATTATTGGCTTCAAAAAGGGGATTGAATCCTTCTGACATTCACTTGCGTAATATAATCATCACGCCCGATGATGAAATAAAGCTCATTGATGTTGCACGGTATAGACAAATCAAAGACTGTAGACAATGGAGTGATCTTAAAAATGCGTATTGTCAATTTTACAGAAAATACTTTTTTATGAAGAAAGTTCCTAGCTCTTTATTGAATACAGTGGCATTCTTGTATAAAAAGGGACTTATACTTTCTTATCGATCTTATCGATTATAAAAAATTTATTTATAATTTGTATTAAGGATTTTATAATAAAAAGGGGGGAAAACCAGTACTGGTTTTCCCCCTTCTACCTATTTAGCCCTGCTATTTCCTCTGTAGTCAAGTAGCGCCATTGACCGCGGTCTAATGAGCCGAGCTGAATATGCTTGATTCGAACCCTTTGTAAGTGTGTAACGGTATATTGAAAACGTCTGCACATTCTGCGGATTTGTCGATTCAACCCTTGTGACAGTGTCATGCGAAAAGAATATTCATCCAACTGAATGACAGGGCAAGGATTCGTTCGTGTATAGCCCTTTTTTCTTGGATTATAAATATCTACACCGCTTGATAAACCGACTATAAATGTATCTGTGATTTTTTTATCGACTGTTACAATGTATTCTTTTTCATGATGGTTTTCTTCTTTCATTAACTCATTTACAACGCTACCGTCATTTGTTAATAAAATAAGACCTTCTGTTTCTTTATCCAGACGTCCTACTGGGAATATACGTTCAGGATAGGATACAAAGTCAATAATATTATTAGCAATGGTTGGCGAGGCTGTACAAATAATCCCGCTTGGTTTGTTAAGCATTATATAAATTTCTTGAGAAGTGTGCTTGATTTTATGACCATCTACTTCGACCTGATCATGAGCTTCAACAAAATACACATGAGGCGCAATTTTGCCATTCACTAGCACTTTTTCAGCAGTAATATACCGCTCCGCTTGTCTTCTAGAACAGAATCCCGAAGAACTAATATATTGATTCAACCTCAAAGTTTCCGCTCCTTGTCTATCTACAACATTTCCTTCTATTAGTATAACATGTTGCCCTTTCGATAGTAGCAAAACCTTTCCTTCCCAAAAACGTTGTTACAATAAATTTCCAAGCATCCTCCCAATCTGCTAAATCAATTAGCGTGCTTTTTCATTGTCTGCCAAGCAATATTACAAAATACACAACCATCGCAAGCAATCCTAACGGCACACCTACCCGAGCCCATTCGCCACTGCGAATATTTAACTTACCCGCCGCAATAATATTCGGTATATTCCCCGGAATCAGCATCCCACCACTAATTAGTAAACCGAGCAATAGCGCCTGAATAGTAGACTCATCCATGGCAGGACTAATCTCCGCCGCAGCGAGCGTCGCATTGTCAAGCACCGCAGAAATCATATTAATCCAATACAGTGTCAGCGGATGAAGATCGAGCAAGTACAAACTAATCAGTGGCTCGAACCCCGCACCAAGAAGCGTCAAGGCGAGAACGAAGACATACACCTTCAACCCACGTCCTAGAATACTTATGTACGATTCTGCCGTCTGTTTGGATGAACGCGACAACGAACGATTGCGTGGACGAATCAACAAAATCGCTAGAATACCAAAGACAAAAACGCCCGCTACAATATCGGTCCCAAGCAAATTCATCAGATAATAGAAATCCTCATTCAATTTATTCGTCGCAATCGTTGAAAGTGGCTCTCCAATTGGCGTCAGAACCGCCCCCAAACCAATCGAATAACACGCGAGAATAACAAAACGAATTTCCGATTGTCTGTCCATCTGTAATACCGAAGCAATCGCCACAAGCACTAAAGCCGCAATGATGGCGGTAATAATACTCGATATCAGTCCTAACACCATAATCACGAGCGCAAGAAACAATCGGAACGGAACAATCCGACTACCTGACAGCACGGCCTTCTCGAATGGCTTGCGTAACCAGCGAAATAATATCCCCGCTACAATTACCGCTAACGTAATATGCAATGGATCACGCACAGCCTGCATCCATAACTCGGGATCCAGCACACCGCTAACAAACGCCGCAGCACAACCCATCACAAACAAAAACAGCTCCAAATTACGTTCAATACGTGAAACCGTAAAAGGCAGAAAAAGCACTAATACTAAAATAATAAGCAATCCAGCGACCATAGTAATCTCCTTTCACCAAAGTTTCTTCTACACTCTATGCAAAGCGCCGATTCATCTTGCATAGAGTGTGAATAGAATAGAAAAAAAGGGAGGGACACGCGTTGGAAATTACAGATATTGTACTGATCCCAGTCATTATTGGTTTGATCGAGGTCATGAAAGTCTATGGATTACCGAAGAAACTAATGCCGGTCTTTGCACTTATTTTTGGAGTTTGTGGCGGGATCTTCTATCTATTTCCGGATGATTGGAAATCGGGGGTACTTAGCGGAATTATTATGGGGTTGTCTGCGAGTGGGTTGTATTCTAGTAGTAAAACGATTGTTCGAAAGCCACCGTGTGATGTGAAGGATGATAAGGAATAGATTGTGTGGATATTGTGAGGTTGGATAGGTGAGTTTTTGGCAAGGATGGGGGGATTGTTTGATAACAGCTTTATGTAGGAAGTTTCTTTTCGAATGCTCCTTGCTAAATCGAGTGAAATGCTAGCGGTCGTATAACCTTTAATTGATTCGATACTTCTTCTTGTTTCTGTACGTTTTATAGGTCGGAATTCTCTAACCCTCTGAGCGCAATTGCAGCTCCGATGGTATAGAGGTCGTTACCCAATGTGGAAAGTGGGCTCCTAGTAATGAAAACTTTGCAGCACATAATTCGGGTGACATCGTTTGCTGCCCCATCTGATTTGTATACCTAGAATCCATAATTTACACATCTTTCAACGTAATATAGTTTCTTTAGCGTATGCGATTAGCAGGAAATGGTATTAAACATCTATCCTTATTCAAACTGGGTAGATCGACAATCCACTATGGAGCGCTGTATCAACCCAATTTGATGTGATCCATCAACCCAGTTTGGGTAAGCCTATTACTTAAGAACTTAAGAATTATAAAAATAAAGATAGTGTCGAGATGAATCTCGACGTTGTATATTTTTATTGATTTTACAAATTCACACTGTCTACCTTTTGCATGTTGGTGTCTATATACTGAGCAAAAGGAGCGTTCAACGGGCAGAAAGTATTTGATCTATCCAGGAGATAAAATCAAAAAACGAAATGAATGTAGTACAGGATGGGAAGCTAAAATGTGAATAATAAAAAAGTAAAGGATTTAAGAACCGCATTTATTGCTTGGGAAATAGAAAGGAAGTTTTCACCAGAAACATATATTCAAAAGGGAAGCATTTGAAAGATCATGTGCTGATGTGGCAAATGTATTTGGTCCTAGCTATCAGGGGTTTCAACGAGGTAGCACAAAATATCAACAGTATGACAATCTGTTTATCTAGTTTCCGCAGTTATTCCCTAACGGTGAATGGGATAATACGACTTCACCTGAGGGGAAAGCGAATCGGGAAATGACTAGACTAGGGTCTGAAAGAGATGTACATATTACAGTGCTCGTTATGTAGTCTTAGACTATGGCTTTCATAAACATATAGTAATTTTAAATCAATTTAAAAGCCCCGTTAAAAATTAGGGCTTTACTTATCAAAAATCAAAATTGTCGGGATCTGGTCCAATACGGTAGTTTTGATTTAGCATATCGATTTGTTTCAAATCTTCAGGAGCAAGTTCGAAGTCAAATATGTCAGCATTTTCAGCGATGCGGTAAGCATTCGTTGATTTCGGTATCGTAATTACACCGTTTTGTAAATCCCAGCGTAAAATCACTTGTGCAACTGTTTTGTTATAACGCTCTGCTATTTCTTGTAACGCTTTATTTTCTAGCAATTCACCTTGCATAAGTGGCGACCAAGCTTCTAGCTGTATTCCGTGTTGTTGGCAAAATGCTTGTAGTTCTTTTTGTGATAATCGAGGATGATACTCGACTTGATTGACCATTGGTTTAATTTTTGCATCTTTCATCAACTCTTCTAAGTGATGGATTTGAAAGTTGCATACACCAACGGCTTTTACTTTACCTTCAATATATAGCGTCTCTAATGCTTGCCACGCCTCTATGAATTTCCCTTCAACTGGCCAATGAATGAGGTAGAGATCTAAATAGTCTAGAGAGAGCTTTGTTAGACTTTCATTAAATGCAGCTAATGTCTTTTCGTATCCTAGATCAGAATTCCAAACTTTAGTCGTAATGAATAATTCTTTGCGATCTATTTCAGACGCTATTATTCCTTCGCCGATACCACGTTCATTACCGTAAAGTGTGGCTGTGTCAATGCTACGATAGCCATGCTGGATGGCAGTTTTTACAACGTTTGTTGATTCTGTTCCGTCTTGAATTTTATACGTGCCGAGTCCTAGCCAAGGCATTTCTACACCATTAGATAGTCTTGTTGTTGAGTGTAAGTTTTTCATGTGAATATCGTCCTCCTTCAATTTAGTACCATAATCAATTACGTAACTAGTCTTGATCATTGCGTTCCAATATACAACGTAAACCTTACGAATGAATACTACTCACTAGTGATTATTCGTCAAAAGTTTCACTTAATCCTTCATGGTAATTGATGCGCTTGGCGGCTATAGATCGATACGTGAATAATGAAACATAAAAAGCCATGCCCTCTAGATGTAGAATCTAGAAGTCATGACTTTAGGAACGTTACTCACCCAATATAAACACTTTCACAAGTCCCTGCTATAGGTTCATAAAAACAATGGCTTTTATATTGACCGGTAAAAGGCTGGTTATACCATGTGGGTGGACATGGTGCATAAGGATTGAAGTACCACAGAGCATAGTTTGCTGGGTGCTGTCTCCAATATTTTAAATTCTGTTCGGCCAATCTCTTTTCTGAAGATCGAGCCCGTTGATAAAATAAATTTCCTTTTTGTACCGCTTCGAACGAATAGTTTCCACCTTGAATCTGAAAGAGCACATCGTTGATTGTTCGGACATCGTTAAAATCTAAACAATCTGCAATTGCGCGATTGACAATCACATTTCCGACAAACAACATCCCTAGATTTCCTTCACCCTCCGCTTCGGCCCGCATCATCCGTGCCATTACATCAACGTCTGTATCTCGATATTTAACTCTTGGCATATATTCACCTCATGTTAGTATATGTGAACTACCCTAAATGATGTCATACTTTTGTGTAGATACTACATATATAGTCATATTGGCGGGAAATCTGGACATCGTCCTGTTTGCCGGTCTGAAATTCCACAATGTAATGGAAGGGTTCAATGAAATAGATCTGTTTCACGTGATTTCGCTAATAGTTGATTTGTTGCCTTATTCACTTTTTTCTTGAAAAGTACACCAAATGTAATCAGAACGATCCCAACGATTGCTAAAAATATAATATCTCGTAAAGCGCGGGACCAGACAATACCACCGACGGCCTCTCTCATCAAATCAATCGCATGCGTGAAAGGAAGGAACGGATTAATCCATTGGAAAAATGAAGGAAGCAGCATAATAGGGTATGTACCGCCTGAACCTGCAATTTGCAGTACTAACAAGACGATAGCCATCGCTTTTCCAACATCACCAAAGACTGAAACGAGTGTATAGACGATCGACATGAATACTATGCAAATTAGTACACCAAATAAGATGAATAGTATGGGCTCTTTGACTGTTACTCCGAGCAGAACGATATCGCCAATAGTCACAATAAGTGTTTGTACTAAACCGATTAAAACGAATGTGAACAGTCGGCCAACATAAATTTGTCTTGAAGTGAATGAACCTTCACGGTTAATGTCTGTAGACAGTAATGAAATTAGCAACAAACAGCCGACCCAAATCGATAGAACCGTATAAAATGGTGTCATGCCTGTTCCGTGGTTATTGATCGGAAATAACTTTGTTTCATTTGAAACATTATCAAGAATTTTGCGTCTGTACGTTGCTAGAATGATAACTAGCCTACGGAAAGGATGAACATATATGAGGAAGAAGTTTCTAACGGTACTTGGTGTACTTTTGCTAGCATGTAGTCTACCTTTATCAGGCGTAGCAAGCACAAAATTATTTTCAGATGTACCATCAACCAAGCACTTTGCGGAAGCAGTCTATGAGTTGGCGGAACGCAAGATTATTGGGGGCTATCCGGATGGGACGTTCAAACCGGGGAATTCGATTACGAGAGGCCAAGCAGCTGCAATTATTACAATGCTGATTAAATTAGATACGACTCATGTGAAGAATCCTGGATTTAAGGATGTTTCGACAGCGAATGGCTACTACAAGGCGATTGCGGCATTGGCGGAGAAAGGAATAATTGGTGGTTATGGGGATGGGCGCTTTGGTCCGAATGATCCGATCAAGCGCGGACAGATGGCTTCGATTCTAGTAAAAGCATTCGATTTGCCGGATTACCCATTCCTTGCAAGCAAAAACCCGTTTAAAGATGTGAAATGGATGTCAGGTCATGATAAGAATATTCTGATCATCTATAGACTTGGCATCACGACAGGAACGTCTACTGACACATTTAGTCCGAATGCATTTATCACAAGGGGACAGGCGGCTAAACTGATGAGAGCAACGGAAGAAGCAAAGTCGCAAATCATCACGCTACATGCGAATAAATTTAATTGGGATGACTTTGGCTGGACAACGGGTGATGATACGGATTCTGAAGTATTCAATATCACGTTCGAAGGTCAGAAGCCAAACGAGTTCGTTCTTAACACCATTAAGATTATTCCACTTAAAGAAGGAACAGGTACGCTAAGTTTCGGCAAAACGAATATGGGCGATCCCGACAAGAGGAATTACAGGAAATATTATGTACATGTCAAAGAAGTGAATGGCAAACTAAAAGTGACATTAGAAGAATCGGATGATATTTTACCAACCCAAGCAGAATTTCTAGTGGATAATCAGCCAGTTGAAACTATTTCCCTTTCCACAATGGATGGTAAGATGCTATCCGACAGCGTAGACTTCAAAAAATGTGGCTACGGTGCGAAGGTCAATGTTTGTATCGATATCGATCAAGCGGGACAGTATATTGCCGTGCTCCACTTTGCGAAAGGGAAAAAAGTACGGTATGCGGTCAATGCAGAGTTGATTAATACAAACTTTCATTATTCCATCTGGACATTAAAGGAAAACCCTACAGCCATGCTAGACTTGGGTGAGGATGAAACAATTGGTAGATACATAGTTCCGAATAATGCAGAGAAAATTGGCACTGTTACAAGAGACCCCGACACCAACCGATTCCATGTAGTGGCTAAGAAAAAAGGGATGTTCGAGATTGCCTTCCCAGATAGTAAAGGCTTATACACAGGTATTCATATAAATGTGCAGCAAATTGGCTCGGTGTTACATGTCGAAATGGGTTCGAGTATGAAATATCCTTCTGATATGTGAAGCACTATGTAAGAAGCTATGTTCAATAAATAGTAAAAGCACGTTGTCCCTAGATACCTCTCGGACAACGTGCTTTTCCTATTCTTCATACATTCTTTATAAACATTCACTATTATTCTTAAGACACCTATCGCATAATGTATAGTATAGGAAGGTGTATGAATGAAAAAAATCGTGTTTATTTTACTTTTGTGCTTAGGAATTTATATCTGGGTTACAGAATGGGACGACTTTACAGTAGATGAAGAAAACTGGAGCGTATCGGCAGAGGCGATGATACTTCTTAACGCAGAGACAGGCAAGGTTGTCTATGAGAAAAATAGCAAGGAGCCATTACCGATTGCCAGTATGACGAAAATCATGACGCAATATATTGTCTTGAATGCGATTAAAAACGGTTCACTCACATGGGACACTGTCTATCAGCCGAGTGCAACGGTAGTGAACCTTACACAGTTTGCGAGTGCGTCAAAACTAGGTATGAAAGCAAATGAAAGCTATACCGTACATGAACTATTCGTCGCGATGACGGTCATCTCAGCGAATGATGCCGCGCTTGCCCTTGCGGAACTCGTGGCGGGTAGTGAAGAAGAGTTTGTCTCGATTATGAATGAACAAGCGCGTGCGTTTAAACTAAAGCATACAACGTTCTACAATCCGCACGGGTTAGATGGCCGTTATTTAGGAAGGGGCGAGGATGAAAACAATCTGGCGTCTGCTCATGATGTAGCCATTATCGCGGATCGGCTTATTAAACAACATCCCGATGTACTGGAATTCACCAAGCTGCCTAGCTTTAAATCAAGACAAGGAATGACGATGTGGAATACGAATTTACTTCTACCGGGTATGCGAATGCAGATGGCGGGTCTGGATGGATTAAAGACCGGATATACAGATGCGGCGGGACCATGTTTTACAGGGACTGGAGTATTTAATGGGGAGCGGGTCATTTCAGTTTTAATTGGGGTAGAGGAAATAGATGGGGATCGATCGGAACCGCGGTTTAACTTGACGCGCGAGTTGATTGAGCGGTTTGCTAAGTAGGTACGATTTTTTTGAACCTAGCTCTTGGAATTCTCGTTTATAACATTTACACATGATAGTTTACTCTCTAGCCAGATTTTTGGTTAGAGAGTTTTTAATTATAACGGGAAGCTTCGTTGGGATTTGTACGACAAGTGTGCCAACGAACGAATGGCCAGTTGATTACTACCAAAAATTTATAGTAGTAAACAAAAAGACTAGACTATCTGTGAATTTTTCCATGTAATCACTTTACGTTTTGTATAACAAGGATTGACAGAATTAGCTATACACTTACTAGTAGAATAATAAAGAAATAGAGTAGAAGGAGTGTTGGAATGAAAGCACTGTCAAAGGCTATTAATGCAGTTAGGTTAAATAACAATCTTCAAAACTTAGCCCAGATAGGAAAAATCGGTTCAACAGGGGTATCGAGACTAGCCCATTCACCTGAAGATAAGCAAGCTGTGCTACATGTTAAAAAACATATGGACACTATTGGTTTGCAGACGAAAATTGATCATTTCGGCAACTTAATTGGAAGAATGGACGGGGTAGCAAACGATGCACCTGCTTTGGTGATTGGTTCACATATTGATTCGCAGCCTTACGGTGGAAAATATGATGGGGCACTTGGCGTAATTGGAGCACTTGAAGTTCTAGAGTCCATTCATGAACAAGGAATTACACCGGATATTCCTATTATTGTCATAGCGTTTGCGGACGAAGAAGGTTCGCGTTTCAATAAAGGTTTATTTGGTGTAAGAGGGATATTGGATAAATTAGAAGAGGGTGAGTTGGAACGACAGGACAAGACGGGGATGACGAGACGTCAGGCACTAATTGAATTTGGCTGTGATCCATCAAAGTTTGAAGAATGTTTGATTGACACTTCCAAGATAGTAGCATTTTTAGAACTTCATATTGAACAAGGACCTGTGCTCGAAGCAAAGGAAGAACCGATTGGTATAGTGACAGGTATTTCGGGACCGCTGTGGATGACAGTTGAAATGGAAGGACTAGCCGGACATGCTGGATCTGTTCCTATGGCCATGCGACAAGATGCACTAGTTGGTGCTGCTAAAGTCATCGTAAAATTAAATGAATTAGCGCAAGAAGTTAATGGGGCACCGACCGTCAGCACAGTAGGAAGCCTGCAAGTTTTTCCAGATTCGCGCAACATTATTCCCGAAAAAGTTACGTTCACTGTAGATCTTCGTGATATTGATGAAAGTAGACGTGATAAAATTGAACAAGCTTTCCGTCAAGACCTAGACAACATAGCAGCTGAGCACGGCTTGACCTACACAATCCATGAAGATACGAGAAATGGGCCGCGATTTTGTAACGAAAATATTATGCAAATTATGAGGGAAGAAAGCGCAGAAATGGGTTTGACTCCACCAGAATTAATGAGCGGGCCATTTCATGACTCACTTGAAATGTCCTATGTATGTGACTACGGCATGATTTTCGTGCGCTCTAAAGATGGGATTAGCCACAACCCTAAGGAATATAGCTCACCAGAAGATATTGCGCTAGGAACAGAGTTACTTTATAAGACTGTTTGTAGAATAGCTTGTCAAAAGTAAAAGAGCACAAAAAATTCTTGGAGGGATTCGATGACTAGGAAAATGTTCAATACGATTTATAGTATTATTGTTACTATTCCTTTTTTACTGTTGATATTTCCAATGTTTGAGTTAGCTAATCGAGCAACGCCCATCGTTATGGGACTTCCATTTTCCTTTTTCTACATTATTTTAGTCATTCTTCTCACATTTCTTGCTATTATCATCCTACATCAATTTGATCCAGATCGTACGTCGGAAGAAGGTGGCGAGTAATGGAACATTGGCTAATTGCGTTATGCATTATGGTTGGCTATTTAGTCGTTGCATTAGTTATTGGGATATGGGCAGGTAAAGGTCAAGATTCCAGCTCTTTAGATGAATTTGCGGTTGCAGGAGGTAAGTTAGGGTTAATCGTCATGTGGTTCTTAATGGGTGGGGCCGTATTTAGCGCCTTCTCGTTTTTAGGTGCACCTGGATGGGCATATGAAAAAGGTGCTCCTGCGTATTACATTATCATCTATACAGCCTTTGCGATTCTTCCATGGTATATCATCGGACCGAAAATTTCGAAAATCGGGAAGAAGTTCAATTTATATACGCTATCATCTTTCTTAAGAATTCGTTATAGAAGTAAAGGGTTAGGTATTATTGTTGGGTTGCTTGCTTTATTAGCTTCCATTCAATATTTAGCTACTCAATTGACAGGGATGGCACATATCTTCAATATTATGACGGAAGGCAGAATTCCATTTTGGTTGGGAGCCCTTCTTGCTTACGGCATAGTTGTGATCTATGTAGCAACAGGTGGCTTGCGAGCTGCCGCTTGGTCAGACGTATTTCAAGGATTATTGATGATTGTTATTTCATGGGTCGTTGGATTGGCAATTGTCAATCAGTTACACGATTCAGTGGGCGTGATGTTTACAACAATTGCTACAGAAACGCCTGAATTCTTGCAGATAGGAAAAGAAGGTTCAGCAATGGGTACGATACCATTTACTACTACCATTCTAGTATCTGTAATAGGATTCCTCATGTGGCCGCATCTATTTACAAAATCGTATGCGACAGGCCCTCGTGTCATTAAGAAAACTGTATTGGTTTATCCGATATTTTCGTTATTCCTAGTACCATTATTGCTCGTTGGATTTGCGGCTAAAGGGATTGTCGATGCGAATTTGATTGAAAGTGCAGATCAGATTCTCCCATTCTTGATCACAACCGTTATGAATTTACCGGGCTGGGTGTATGGACTTGTTGGAGCAGGGGCGTTGGCTGCTGCCATGTCATCTGCTGATGCAATTACACATAATGCGACACTAGAAGTGACAGATGGTGTTGTCCGTATGATTTTTAAAGATCTATCGGATCGGACGGTATTGACTATCATGCGTGTAGGTGTATTTGTAATTGGAGGATTGGCATATATTATCACGATTTTTGGTGGGCAAGGTTTAATTGTGCTACTATTGGGAGCATATGGAGCGATTGTCCAATTTGCCCCAGGCGTGTATAGTGCGCTTTATTGGCGTCGTGCTACGGCGGCAGGAGTAATCAGTGGACTAGTAGTCGGCGCAATCTTAAACTTCTACTTCCAACTAGTTGCGGAATCTACTCCTTTTGGCATGCATGCCGGAATTATTGGATTAATTGCTAATGTTATTATTATGATAGTAGTAAGCTTACTAACAAAGAGCGCTCAGAATGAAGAAGAGGAAGTCTATCTTCGTAGCTAAGAAGTATATTTTACTAGACATTTGGAGAGGTGATGTACGATGCATGCAGATATAGTATTTACGAATGGTGAAGTAGTAACAGTAGATAAAAATGATTCTATTGTGGAAGCAGTGGCGATAAAAGACAATATCATTCTCGCTGTTGGCAAGAATGACGAAGTAGAAGGATACATTGGAGTGGGGACTAAGGTTATTGATTTAGAGGGGAAATCTCTTCTCCCTGGGTTCATAGATGCGCATATGCATTTAACTATTTACGGCACAAACTTACTTGGTATTAGTTGTGCAAGCCCTGATATTCAATCGTTGGAAGATTTATTTAGTGAAATGAAAAAGAGAGCTCGCACAACTCCTAAAGGTGAATGGATTCGTGTGACAAGTTTTAATGAAAACGCAATGGAAGAAAAACGCTTTCCTACGATACAAGAACTCGATGCTATTTCTACTGAGCATCCAATCGTTATTATTAGGGTGTGTAATCATACGTCCATCGCCAATAATAAGGCATTGGAACTTGCGGGAATTACAAGAGAAACTGAAAATCCTACAGGTGGAGAGATAGAACGTGATTCATCGGGTGACGCGACAGGAAAAATGATTGAAAACGCCCATATGCAGCTATTTACGGTGGCTGATTATAGTGCGGAAGAAATTGAAAAAGGGCTACAGTTGGCATCGCAAATATTTGTTGAATCTGGCATTACGAGTGTACATGATGCAGGCAGTTACGGCTGGGGTCCAGATAATTTACACTTGATCAAAAAAGGGATAGATTCAGGTGATATAAAAAATCGAGTGTATACGCTTATCGGTTCATTAACGGATTCGGAGGCCTTCGTTAGACATATGATTGACGAAGGAGTGGTTACTGGCGATGGCGATGAGTGGTTTAAGATTGGGCCGGCTAAGCTGTTCACAGATGGCAGTAGTACAGGACCGACTCTAGCTACAAGAGAACCGTATGATAGTGATCCAACAGATACAGGAATACTGTATTACGACCAGGACAGAATGAATGAAATCCTAGGGGAAGCGCATAGCAAAGGCTATCAAATTACCGCACATGCCCAAGGGGATCGAGCGATTGAAATGGTGTTGAACTGTATAGAACATGCATTGGAGCAACATCCACGCGCGGATCATCGACATCGAATTGAGCATGCGGGTATCGCCAGTCCCGATCTTCAAGAACGTATGAAGAACTTAGGCGTGATCGTCATTCCTAATCCGGCGTTTATCTATGTAAATGGAGATTCCTATCTCGAATATTATGGCGACCGTGTAGATGTCATGTATCCGGCGAATGATTACTTGCAAAAAGGAATTCCATTTGCCTTCGCTTCAGACACTCCTGTAGTAGAGCATAATCCGCTTCTTGGCATCCATGCTGCAGTGAATAGACGAACGGTTTCCGGACAAGATGGAGGCGTGAAGCAACGAATAACTGTACGTGAAGCGATTAAAGCCTATACGTTTATGGGGGCATATGCAAGTTTTGATGAACAGATAAAAGGTAGCATTGAAGTAGGGAAATTAGCTGATTTGGTGTTGCTGAATGATAGTATTTTATCAGTAGATCCTGACAAAATTAAAGATCTATCCGTAGTGATGACTATAATAGACGGAAAAGTCCAATACGAAAAACCTCTTAGTCACGCAAAATAAAAGGACTGTAGAAAAGCTCTGAAATGAAGGAGTTTTTCTCCGGTCCTTTACTTTTTAAGCTTGGCTTGTCCCTCAATCTATTTATGACTGACAAAATGACAAACTACTTTTGGTGATTAAGAACACTATGTCTAATGTGTAGAAGACTGTTATTAAATATACTAGGTTAAATGATTAGAACACGTTTAAATAACACTAATTTGGAGGTGAATACATGTTTGGATTTCCTGCAGAAACATTTTTTTGGTTTGTGCCATGGCCATTTATATGGGTGGGGTTAGCTACAGTACTCTATTTTAAATTGAAACGCGAAGATGAATTGGAAGATAAAATGGAAGAAGAAAAAAATCAAAATAAATAATAATTAGGGGGGGATTCGATGAGTATTGATGGAATCATTTTCATCATCTATTTAAGTGTACTATTATCGATTGGCTTATGGTTTTCTAGGAAATCCTCAGCATCTACAGAACAATACTTACTTGGCGGCCGATCTCTTGGACCAGCCGTCACGGCCATGACCATGCAGACGACAGCGATGAGTGGATTCATGTTTATGGGTGCTCCTGCGATGGCATTTAAATATGGCTGGTATGCTGTTTGGTACGCGATTGGGGATGCTGGAGGTTCGATCATAAACCTTTCTGTTTTAGGAAAACGAATGAGAAGGATGTCTGAAATTTTGGGAGCGCTTTCACCGATTGAATACTTGGAGAAACGCTTTGAAAGTCCAAGTGTTCGTGTAGTAGGATCTATTATTTCGATCGTCTTTCTATTCGGTTATGTGTGTGCTCAGTTTATTGCAGCCGGCAAGGCGATGTCTACACTAACAGGTTTCACGTATGAACTTTCTCTTATTATTGGTATTAGTGTCATTATCATCTATACCGTAGCAGGAGGCTATTTGGCTGTTGCGTATACCTCATTTGTACAAGGCTTAATTATGGTCGTTGGGGTCGTAGGTATCGGTATTCTCGCTTATTTTCATGTTGGAGGATTAACCGGATTGAACGGTGCGCTAAAAGCGATAGACCCTACGTATTTAAGTATCTGGGGTAAAGGACTAGCGTATTATGGCCAATGGGGTATGGTGCTTGGAGCCATTCTAATCTACTCTATCGGTTATATGGGACTTCCTCATGTAGTCGTTCGCCATATGTCGATGAAGAGTACAAAAACTGTTAAAGGTGCAGTGATGATTAGTGCTCTTTGGAATCAATTCTTTATCTTTGTACCGTATATTCTAGGGTTGATCGGTATAATTTTGCTTCCTACAATTGCTGATCCTGAAATGATTATTACAGAGCTTGCCTACACATTATTCCCAGGAATCTTTGCAGCACTCTTGTTATCAGCGATTATGTCAGCAGTTATGTCCACAGCAGATTCTATCTTGATGCAAGCAGGATCCATTCTGTCACGTGATGTCTATCAACGATTTATTAACAAGAATGCTAGTCAGAAGACGATGATTCTCGTATCAAGATTATGTATTTTAATGGGAGGGATTGTAGGTGTTGTCGTTGCAATCTATGAACCACCTTCTGTATTTGCATTAGTTGTGTTCGCGTTCGGTACATTAGGAAATGCGTTCTTAGTTCCTTATGTGTCATCTGTATATTATAAAAACGCTAATTACATTGGTTGCTTATGCGCAATGATCGGTGGCGCAACGACGAATATTATTTGGACTTCGATGGCATTGGAAACATCGACTGGTCTTCACCCGTTTTTAGCAGGTTTACTTGTTTCTATACTAGGTATGATCATCGGAAGTCGATTTGGACGTAAACCTTCAGCTGAAGTACAGGAAGCATTTGAGCAATCTAGACAAAAACGCTTCTTCTCAAAAGAGTTTGATCGAAACATTGCGCGTGAGTTAGCGCCTGAAGCAAGCAATGTATCTAAGTTTTTGACGAATGATAACTATTTTACAGGAGTAGATACGTATGAGCGCTATGTTAGTACAAGAAATTGAATTTACTGAAGAAGAAGTATTGCACGGATTGCAGCAATATGAAAAACAAACGCATTTCCACATTCAAGATGTGATTTACTATCCATACTACTTTTTCGAATATCAAGTAAGCGCTAAAAGTTTGTTGAAATTTAAAGGCAAAGCGGCTTGTACGGTAGATGCACTAGGTGGAAGAGGAGCGATGGTGGACGTTCAACCTACGTTTTTTGAACGAACAATAGAAACGGGAAGAGTTCCTCAGCTGGTGATTGCAGAGGAAGAAGCCATTGGCATAGCTAAGCGATTCATTTTTGATAACGCTTCTTCAAAAGCTAAATTCGTCACGATGCCGAAGATTACTGAAATACAAAGAAATCTTTTTTATCGTCCGTTTTGGCTCGCGGATTTTACGTTAGAAAATAATAAACAGGGACAGCTCATTGTGGATGCAATTAGCGGAAGCTATCATCCTTTATAATGAGGATTCAAAAAGACTATAAATTCAATGGGGGAATCGGCTATGGTTCATATCGTAAATGAAAAGAAAGAAATCCACCACTTTATTGGTGGCGAAATGAAAAAAGGCAAGAGTGGGCGGTTTGGAGATGTATTTAATCCAGCTACCGGAGAAGTAACAGAAAGATGTCCGTATGCATCAGCGGAAGAAGTGGATGAAGCCATTGAGATAGCTAATCAAGCAGCGGATGACTGGAAACGTACGGCGGTTACGAAACGGATGGATATCCTTTTTAAATTCAGAAACCTTCTAGTAGACGCAACAGATGAACTAGCTGTGGCGATCGGTAAAGAGAATGGAAAAACCATTTCTGACGCAAAAGGAGAAATAGGAAGAGCGATTGAATCGGTTGATTTTGCATTAGGTTCTCCACATTTATTAAAAGGTGAATACTCTAAAAACGTAGGCGGACAGATTGATGCGTATTCGATTAAAGAGCCACTGGGCGTTGTAGTTAGCATTGCACCTTTTAACTTCCCGGTCATGGTACCTGTCGCGATGACAACGATGGCGATCGCTTGCGGAAATTCTGTCATCTTAAAACCTTCAGAACGTGTACCGAATTCAGCACTGATTATTTCGAAGCTTTGGCAACAAGCCGGACTTCCAGCAGGTGTTTGGAGTGTCATTAATGGTGATAAAAAAGCGGTAGATGCACTTATTTCTCATCCGAAAGTGATGGCTGTTAGCTTCGTCGGTTCAACTCAAGTCGCTGAATATATTTACGAAGAAGCAAGTAAGCATCATAAACGGGTAGCAGCATTCGGAGGCGGCAAGAACCATATGGTCATTATGCCTGACGCGGATATCGACTTTTCCGTGAATGCCTTTTTAGGTGCTGCCTATGGAGCTGCATCTCAAAGATGTATGGCAATATCAGTCGCAATGCCGGTTGGCGAAGATACCGCAGAACGCTTTACTGCTAGACTAAAAGAGCGAGTAGAAGAGTTGAAGGTCGGCACGTATGATGACGATACAGCAGATTTTGGTCCTGTGATTACACAGCAAGCAAAAGACCATATTTTGAAGTCTATTGAAGAGAGTCTAGAAGAAGGTGCTGTACTTTCTGTAGATGGACGTAATCCAGAAGTGGAAGAGAAGAATAGAGGTGGTTTTTACTTAGGAGCTACATTAATAGATCGGGTAAAACCAGATATGAAGATTTACAAAGAAGAAGTATTTGGTCCCGCACGCGTTGTTGTTAGAGTGCAAGATCTGCAAGAAGCAATTGAGTTAATTAATGATCATGAATTTGGAAACGGTGTGACGATTTTCACACAAAGTGGTCCGGCAGCAAGGAAGTTTACGGAAGAAATTGAAGTAGGAATGGTAGGAGTGAATGTGCCGATACCGATTCCAGTAGGCTATCATAATTTTGGCGGATGGAAACGTTCCCGCTTCGGTGATGGCCAAATGTTTGGTCCGGATAATGTACGTTTCTACACAAAAGTAAAAACGGTATCGGAAAGATGGCCTGAAATGCAGCAGGGGAATAAAGAAACGACTTTTGATTTCCCGAGCAATCGCTAAGAACAGTTGAAAACGATAGCAAGAAAATGCAAAGACGTACGTACAGCCACTATTCGCAAATGCTAAGCGAGTTGTGGCTGTACGTTGGAAATACTTATTTTTTGACTACGATTTGTTTGGCTAGGATGGCTACTTCAAGTGCAATTCGATTGAGTGGAGACATAAAATCTTGGCCTAGTAGATATTCGATTTTTTCCAATCGATGATAGAGGGTTTGCCGAACGATAAAAAGACGATCCGCCGTTTCTTTTTTTGATCCACCGCACTCAAAATACGTGCGTAATGTTTCGAATAATTTGCTGTCTGTCTTTCTATCATATTCAATGAGTTCTTGTAGATAATCGTCTACATAATGTTCAAGATACCCTTGATCATCAATTTGTAGAAGCAATCTATAAATACCTAGTTCTTCATAAAAATTACCCTCAAACGGAAATCGGTTTTTACTATCTATAACTTTTTTTGCTTCTTTAAATGCTTCGGTAATTTGTGAGAGGTCTTGGTGAACTAAACTGATACCAAATGTACATCTTCTACCGTTAGCGAGAGCATGGTCATCCAAATTCTCGATCAGTTGAACTACTTGCGTGAAACGATTGGTATCTTTTATCTGTGGATCGGAAGCAATAAATGATGCAATGACAGTTATTTCATTTTTACTAACTGTGAGAGCCGGAAAGAAACCTTGCCGTTTAAAAAGCGACCGAATGACCATGGATTGCTGTAAGCGAATTTCTTCCCAACTATACTCATCGATGTTGGATTCCTTTGTATCCATCTGAATAATGAAAATTCGATAATGCGTGTTTCGGCTTTTCGTTGGTAAATACGTTTGATAATCGCTTGGTTCTACAGAACGTCCATGGAGTACATTTCGAACGAATTCATCCTCGTTAAGTTGGTTTCTTTCTTCTATCGTTCGATTTCTAAGTAATATTTGCGCAATGGCAAGCGATGCCCGATCCAAAATTAACAATTTGAAGTCATCTGCTGTTGCCTGTGGAAGATGCAAACATAGATAGCCTAATGCTTGGCCCAAACCATTGATTGGGAGTAAGGCAAAATGCCGATCGTTAATTAAATAAACATCACGCTCGATAATTTTTGTACTATTCTCGTTCAGGAAACGTTCTATTTCATTTTTCCATGCCTTCGATTCAATAGGATAATAATGAGCTTTTGCATCATCAGATATAAACAACACACTCTGTTTAAAATGGGCATGTAATTGTTGTAAAATCTTTAAGATTCCATTGGGCATTAAGCTTAACTCATTAAAACTTCTAGACAACGTATCGATTTTCGACAACATTTCATAATGACGATTAATAATGAATGTGTGCAAGTCTTGAGAAATATCTACAAACTTAACTGTTTTCTCAAAAATAACGATAGGAAAGTTTTGTTCGTTAGCGAAGTCAATAACATCTGGTTGTACTTCACTAAAATACTTCCCTATTTCAACACATAGACAGGCAACATCCAATTCAATTAACTGTTTTATATAATGTAACTGTGTGACTGCATCAGATGGAAGATGAATACCTGTCGTTAAGATTATTTCACCACCGTTAACTAGTGAACTGAAGTCGCTCACTTCCAATACATGTGACCATTTCACTTGACGATCTAATCCATTTCCTCCTGCGATGACCTTTGCATGTGTAAAGGTTTCACGAGCGAGGACATCTTGAACAGTTAATGCGAGTTCATTCAATGTAAAGACCTCCATAACGTAAATTAAATCTACAAACGAAGTTACACAATGTAAAATGAAAGTATATGGAATAGTTGCTAAACTATAGGAAGTAGTTTATCTCAAGTCTTGTTGTAAAGCAAGGATAGAAGAATGGGAGGAAGAAAAATGAATACAATAGTTGTGGAAAAGAAACTGCTTTCTAATTTCATTAATGGACAATGGGTAAAATCACTCACTGATAAATATGAAGAGGTGCCAAATCCGGCTACAGGTGAAATTATTGCAGAAGTACCGATCTCAACTGCAGAAGATTTGCAAGTTGCAGTCGATGCAGCGAAAAAAGCGTATGCATCTTGGAAGAAAGTTGCCGTACCACAAAGAGCACGTATTCTATTTAACTATCAGAATCTTTTAATAGATCATTGGGATGAATTGGCGCAGTTGATCACAATAGAGAATGGAAAAAACTATACAGAAGCATATGGTGAAGTTCAGCGTGGGATCGAGTGTGTGGAATTTGCTGCAGGGGCACCAACGTTGATGATGGGTTACCAGCTACCTGATATCGCTACAGATATTGAATCTGGTATGTATCGCTATCCTTTAGGAGTGGTCGGTGGGATTACCCCATTCAACTTCCCTATGATGGTTCCTTGTTGGATGTTCCCACTTGCAATAGCTGCTGGAAATACATTCATTTTGAAACCTTCAGAGCGCACACCGCTACTGGCGAATAGATTGGCAGAACTATTGACGGAAGCAGGATTACCAGATGGCGTGTTCAATATCGTCCATGGTGCACATGATATCGTCAATGGAATCCTCAGTCATCCAGATATTCCTGCTGTTTCATTTGTCGGTTCACAACCCGTTGCCGAGTATGTGTATAAAACAGGTACTGCGCATGGCAAACGCGTTCAAGCACTAGCAGGAGCTAAGAACCATTCAATTGTACTGCCGGATGCGGATCTGGATTTGACGGTCACTAATATTACCAATGCAGCGTTTGGTTCTGCAGGTGAGAGATGTATGGCCGCTGCAGTTGTAGTTGCAGTAGGAGGTATTGCAGATGAGCTAGTGAAACGTTTAGTCGAAGAAGCAAATAAACTGACGATTGGAAATGGATTGGAAAAAGGAGTGTTCCTAGGTCCAGTCATCCGTGATTCACATAAAGATCAGACTCTTTCTTACATTGAGTCGGGCGTAGCCGAGGGAGCAAAACTTGTTCGTGACGGAAGGAAAGATGAATCTACATCTGCAGGCGGTTATTTTGTAGGTCCAACTATTTTTGAAGGCGTTACAACTGACATGCGGATTTGGAAGGAAGAAATTTTTGCGCCCGTACTTTCAGTAGTCCGTGTAGAGACATTGGATGAAGCGATCGAGCTTACCAATCAATCAGACTTTGCTAATGGTGCTTGTTTATATACAGATAGCGCGAAGGCTATTCGTCAATTCCGAGAAGAAATTGATGCAGGAATGCTTGGCATAAATCTTGGCGTACCCGCACCGATGGCATTCTTCCCATTCTCAGGTTACAAAAAGTCATTTTACGGAGATTTGCATGCAAACGGACGTGATGGAATCGAATTTTATACACGCAAGAAAATGCTGACAGCTCGTCATTCATACTGATAAATAAGGGGGAGTTCCTAATGAAAGCCATAGAAGAACAAGGTCAGAATCACAAGCAATCATTGGTAGAACAAAATCGGAAAAAAGTTTGGCAGCATATTTCTGCATATAATGAAAAAAATCCACCTATGATTATTGAAAGTGGAGAGAATGCTTGGATTACGGACCATAAAGGCAATCGTTATTTAGATGGTATGTCGGGATTATGGTGTGTCAATGTCGGCTATGGTAGAGAAGAATTAGCCCAAGTGGCATATGAACAGTTGAAAAAACTGGCATATGTACCGATGACACAAAGCCATGGACCAGCAATTGAGCTCGCCGCCAAATTGAATGAAATGTTAGGTGACGACTATAAAATTTTCTATTCAAATAGTGGATCCGACGCAAATGAAGTAGCGTTTAAGCTGATACGACAATACCATCAGCAAAACGGAGAACCTTCCCGCTATAAATTCCTTTCCCGCTACCGTGCCTATCACGGAAGTTCAATGGGAGCTTTATCGGCAACAGGGCAAGCATTGCGTAAGTATAAGTATGAGCCGCTCGTACCAGGATTCTTGCATGTGGCACCACCGGATAATTATCGGAAACCTGAAGGGGTCTCAGTGGAAGAGTATAATATCCAGCGTGCGTTAGAGCTTGAAGAAAAAATTATTTGGGAGCAAAAAGAAACAATTGCAGGGATTATTATGGAACCCCTCATTACAGGCGGGGGAATTTTAATACCACATCCGGTGTATTTGGAGAAAGTCCAAGAGATCTGTACACGTCATGGCGTGCTATTAATCATTGATGAAGTAATCTGCGGATTTGGACGGACTGGAAAAGCATTTGGTCATCAGCACTATAATGTAAAACCGGATATTGTAACGATGGCAAAAGGTTTGACTAGCGCATACCTTCCATTATCCGTAACAGCTATCCGCAAAGACATTTATGAAAAGTTTGATACTGGTGAAGATAACAGTCATTTTCGTCATGTGAATACATTTGGCGGAAACCCTGCAGCTTGTGCAGTAGCGCTGAAAAACTTGGAGATTTTGGAGCGAGAAGATCTGATTAACCGTTCTGCTGAATTGGGTGGGCGTTTGTCCGATGAACTGGCTTGTTTGAAGGAACACCCGTATGTAGGAGATATTAGAAGTCTTGGTTTCCTGATGGGTATTGAACTAGTGGAAGATAAAGTAACAAAAGAGCCCGCTACCAATGCTCGTATGACAAAAATTATAGGTGAGTGCAAAGCGAATGGGTTAATTGTTGGACGCAACGGCGATACAGTAGCAGGGTACAATAATATTCTTGCCCTATGCCCACCGCTATCTTGTACAGATGAAGATTTCGATTTTATCGTCTCCGTCATTAAAAAAGTATTTAAAGAAAACGAATAATCGTTTATTTTTATTCTACCATGTATAAGAAGTGCCTCTTGTCTATTACTGATTGGATGAGCGGCTAGAGGTACTTCTTCTATACACTCATTAGATTCGCGCGAAAATTACTACTTAGTCAAATGTATAGATGAACAGCTGAAAAAGAATATACATTTTATTCTGGGGGGAATGAGTATGTTAATTGGTGTGCCGAAGGAGATTAAAAATAACGAAAATCGTGTGGCGATGACGCCAGCAGGAGTATTCACATTGTGCTCGTCTGGTCATGAAGTACTCATTGAAACAGGCGCTGGGTTAGGATCTAGTTTCACAGACAAGGACTATATGGATGCAGGGGCGAAAGTTGTTCAGACCGCTGAAGAAGTATGGGGAGCAGAGATGGTGATGAAAGTAAAGGAGCCAATTGCTTCTGAGTACCGTTTTTTCCGTAAAGGGTTACTACTATTCACATACTTGCATTTGGCATCTGAAGTAGAGCTGACTACAGCACTATTGGAAAATAAAGTGATAGGCCTTGCCTATGAAACGGTTCAGCTGCCAAATCATTCATTGCCTTTGCTAGCGCCGATGAGTGAAGTAGCAGGGCGGATGGCAACGCAAATTGGAGCCCAGTATCTTGAGAAGACAAAAGGTGGAAAAGGTATTTTACTAGCCGGCGTACCGGGAGTTTCACGTGGAAAAGTCATCGTAATTGGCGGTGGTCAGGCAGGCGCAAGTGCTGCACGGATTGCAATCGGTATGGGTGCACACGTAACTGTGCTCGATTTATCAGTAGATCGTTTACGTCAGTTAGATGATATGTTTGGCAATAGTATTCAAACCCTCGTTTCGAATCCATTCAATATCGCAGAAGCTGTCAAAGGAGCAGACCTTGTTGTAGGAGCGGTTTTAGTTCCAGGTGCTAAAGCGCCCAAACTTGTATCTGAAGAAATGGTTCAATCGATGAAGCCCGGGTCGGTTCTAGTCGATATCGCAATCGATCAAGGAGGAATCTTTGAAACGTCCGATCGTGTAACTACACATGATGATCCTATCTACGTAAAGCATGATGTCGTTCATTACGCAGTTGCCAATATGCCTGGAGCAGTCCCTCAAACATCTACATTGGCTTTGACTAACGTGACTGTACCCTATGCACTTCAAATTGCTAATAAAGGATACAGACAAGCGCTACTAGACAATGAGGCCCTTCGAAAGGGGTTAAATACAGTAAACGGGCATGTAACGTACAAAGCGGTTGCAAAAGCACAGAACTTACCGTATACTCCTGCAGAATCAATATTGGAAAATAGTAAATTGGTCGGCCGTGTATGAGAATAACTGTATTTCTTATTACATGTAATTAGGTAGTTGGTTCTTGAATTCGTTTAGGGCATCCAATGGGGTGCTCTTTTTGTTTTCATGTTACTAATGGAAAAGTAATGCTATATAGGTGAATGAAGAAATTACGAAAAGTATAAATCAAGGGACGTGTAAACCATGATTTATGGCTTTTCGGAAGAGACAATTATGTGTTCTTATTTGTGTTTACTGAACAGTATAATAAACGAAATGATAACTATTTATAAAGTACTCATGAGAAAGTACGAGGATGGGGTACTTTATAAAATACATCAAAATAAAGGGGGTTGTTGAATGCGGCACTGGTTTCTATTGCCGATTAATTTAATTACACTGTTCTTCCTGTTTTTCGTTGTAGTTTCAGCCCAAAAAGACCCAACACACGAAGAAATTATGGAAGAACGAATGAACTACTATTTAAAATTCGAGAGCGTATTGGTTCCTTGGTACTATTTAGCTGCTGTCGATCAGTTTGAACGCAATATCCAACAAGTACGTAACGATATTCCGAATAAGGAAGGAATCATTGCACTTCAATTTACTAAAGACTATTGGGTAGGCAGGCTCAATCCAAATAAGGATGATACATCACCCGAGTCTATTGCTTTTTTCGCAGGAAGTGGGCTGGACGGAAATGGGGATGGTTACGCTAATCCTGATGACGATGAGGATGTACTCTTTACGATGGCTACTTTTTTAAGTGGATATGGAAAATCCGAAGAAGATTTCGTTTTGGCTTTACGGGATTACTATAAGCGTGAAGAAACCGTCAATCAAATTATTACCATTGCAAATCTTTATAAACACTTCAACACGTTGGATTTGAATGAGCACGCTTTTCCTATTCCCGTAAGTCATAATTATAGTTATCAAGGTACTTGGGGAGATAAGAGAGGATGGGGGGGCAGAAGAATACACGAAGGAACCGATTTATTTGCTTCATACGGAGTTCCTGTTCAGTCAACGTCTTACGGTGTTGTTGAAGAATTGGGATGGAATGATTATGGGGGCTGGCGGGTAGGTATTCGCGATAACCATAATACGTACCATTATTTTGCTCATTTAGCATACTTTAATAAGAGCATAAAAGTAGGAGATATTATTGAACCTAGAACTATTATTGGCTATGTCGGTAATTCTGGCTATGGAAAGAAAGGTACTTCAGGTAAATTTCCTTCTCATCTTCACTACGGCATGTATAAGGATAATGGACGGACAGAATGGGCTTTCGATCCATACCCCTCTCTCAGACTTTGGGAAAGACAAGACAAGGATGCTGGCCTTTAGAAATTTTTTGGAGGGGGAGTTACTGGTACGAAATACTAGAGGAAAGTGAAAGATTAAAGTTGCCAGTGAGAAAAACAAAAACAACCGTTTCTCACAGGCACCTTTATAAAATGCTTTTTATGTTCAAACTCCGCGCTTATTACCCCAGACAAGCGTGTGCAACTGTGGCAACACTTTCGCATCATTCATAATGGGGGAATGAATGGCAAGGTTGATGAGCCACTCGTATCGTTTCAACAATTTGGAAACAAGGTGGTCATCATCTGTTGTTGTACAGTCATCATTTCCAGTCTGTAGAAAGAAAGGGAACGACGGGTAACGAAGATGAACAAATTCAGCAAACCTGAAATCAATCTCATCGAAAATGACGATTTTTAAGCTAGCATTTGAGTCAATTAGCTTCGCCATGAAACTATCCAGTTTGCTGAAATCAGTACACATTCCAGAGCTAGGCGGTTTTGGGGACAGCGTAATGTCATCGATTTTCAATAGCCAATCCTGCCAAAAAGATGCCTGCGTTTCAATTGCAACTTTCCATTCTTGCTTATGGCATAATTCGATGAGTTCGCCAATGCCTTTATGAAGGGCAGGGTTACCACCTGAAATGGTAACATGTGAAAAGGATTGTCCGCCAATGGAATGTAGGTCCGCAATAATTTCACTAGGCTGTTTTAATACACTGCTTCCCGTTCCGTCCCAAGTAAAGCTGGAATCGCACCATGCACATGAATAATCACAGCCTGCAGTCCTGACAAACATCGTTTTTTGCCCCATGACCGCGCCTTCTCCTTGAATTGTTGGTCCGAATACTTCCATTACAGGAATCTTCATAGCAATGCCTCCTGTGTTGGACGATAGATCACATAACTTGTCGGGGTTTCCCGAACGATGACTTGAAGGCAAATCGGTTGATTGCTTCTCGTCCGAAGAACATCTTGAATCGTTTTTCCAATCTGTTCAGCCAATCGCTCTGTCGTCGGGTAGTATTTATGAAATTCGGGATGTTCATTTAGCACAGAATGATCATATTTATCATGTATGAGGTTTTTAAGCTGTTTAAAATCAATTAAGAAACCGGTTGAATCAAGCTCATTTCCTACAATAGTTACATTGATGTGATACGTATGACCATGCATCCGTTGGCACTTTCCGGCCTTTTCATCAGGGATGAAGTGGGCAGCGGAAAAATGCATGTCTTTGTTTAATTCAAAACAATAAGAATGGTGAACTTGCGGATAAAATTGTTGCATTATTTGCTAACACCTCCCGATTTCCGGGATAAATAAGTGGCAAGTCCCGCGTTCCGCAATTTGCATGCAGGACATTCTGTGCAACCTGTACTTGGAATTCCGTTATAGCAAGTAAGTGTTCTTTCCTGTACAAAGTCAAGCACATCAAGTTCATCTGCCAATTCCCACACTTCGGATTTATCAAGCCACATTAGCGGAGTATGGATGACGAAACGTTCATCCATTGCCAAATTCAGTGTGACATTCAATGATTTGATAAAATTATCCCGACAATCAGGATACCCACTAAAATCTGTTTCACTTACCCCAGTAATGATGTGCTTTGCTCCTATAGCTTCTGCATAGACTGCTGCAAAAGATAGAAATAAATGATTTCTCCCGGGAACAAAAGTAGATGGCAGTTGCCCTTCCACTTCCTTTACTTGAATATTATCCCGTGTTAAGGCATTAGACGTTAGTTGGTTGATCAACTTCATATCCAACACTTTAAATGATACTCCGAGTTCTTTTGCGATTTGTTCGGCACACTGGATTTCTGCCAAATGACGTTGACCGTAATCAAACGTAACCGTGGCAACTTCGCGGAAATTTTTAATTGCCCAAAAAAGGCAAGTCGTACTATCCTGGCCGCCGCTAAATACGACAACCGCTTTTTCATTTTTCATGTTAACAGCTCCTTAGTTTTTTAGAGAGGGATTTCGCGAACCTCTTGTGAACAAAATTAATAATAGCATAGTTTAATAAACGATAGTGTGAAAGGTATCAAACTTCTAACATTCTCGTTTGGTTAAACAAAGTCCTCTTAAACGGTTTTCAATAACAAAAAACTAGTATATGGCATAAAGGTTAAAGTAATAAGGACATTAATTTAATTTGGAGTGGAATATTATGACGACTCCATGGATAAATGATGGGGAAATAGAACGGGGTGAAATCATGCGACTGACTATATTTTAATTTACTGAAGCCTATGAACCATCTACATCCGATGACAGTAATGACGTAGTTCGTTCATATTCAGACTATGTTGGTAAAGGTTTATTTCAAACCGATTGTAAACCTCATCAAGTCTTTATCCAGGATACTTTTTTAGCCATTTTGAAGGAAGGCACTTCAAGAGGAGGTAAAAACAGTAACCGTGCATGTAAATTTGTAGAGTATCCATTCGGGTGCTCTTTTTGTCTATCAATTATTCAAAAATTTTGCTAAAAGATCAAAAAAGACTAGCAATTCAAAGAAAGGGGAGCTATAATTCAAAACAGAACATCTTATTGATAATGATTTTCATTATCAATAAGATGTTTAATACAGGAAGAAAGAAGTGAATAGATTTGGTTTCAAAATGGATTAGCAAGAAAGTACTGTTTTTAGTTGTAGCATTATTATCACTAGCTGTTTTGGCAGCAGGTTGTGGGAACTCGAATATGGAACCCAAACCAGATGCGAAAGATAAGGAATCAACAGGGACAAGCACTGAAGAAAGCCGGACCATCACACATGCGATGGGGACTACGGAAATTAAAGGGACGCCGAAAAGGGTTGTGACACTTTATCAAGGAGCGAACGATGCGGCAGTTGCACTTGGCGTGAAGCCGGTGGGTATCGTTGAGTCTTGGGCAGAACAACCGGTGTATCAATATTTGAAAGATGATTTAGGTGGTATACAAATAGTTGGGCAAGAAACGCAGCCGAACGTCGAGGAAATTTCTAAGTTGAAACCAGACTTAATCATTGCTTCTAAAGTTCGTCACGAAGAAGTATATGAGCAACTTTCAGCAATTGCGCCTACTGTAGCACATGAAACCGTATATGCTTTTAAAGAAACTGTGGATCTAATGGGGCAAGCGCTAAATGAAGAGGATAAAGCAAAGAGAGTTATAGAAGATTGGGATCAGCGAGTAATTGATTTTAAAGAAAAGTTAAAAGTGAAAATGGGTGATGGGGCGCCGGAACATGTTTCTGTGTTGAATTTCAGAGCGGACCATGCGCGGATTTATTATACAGGTTTCGCCGGATCCATTTTAGCTGAACTAGGATTTAAAGGACCGAAAAACATGAAAAATGACGCTCAAGACATTATAAAACTAACAGATAAAGAGAGTATTACTGAAATGAATGCAGATGTGTTTTATATTTTCATGGATAAAAATGATTCAGCGGTCGTAAAGAATTATGAAGAGTGGACAAGTCATCCATTATGGAAAAGTCTTGATGCTGTAAAAGCGGATCAAGTGTATGAGGTCGATGAAATCGTTTGGAACCTTGGCGGTGGAGTCATTTCAGCTAATCATATGTTAGATGATATGTATGATCGATTCGGATTAGAAAAATAAAAATGAAAGGGGTGGGGTGACTTCCATCCCTTCCTCCCTTTATCAGAGTAAAGAAAGTAGGTATTATATGAGAAACTTATCATCTCATACACCTTTTAAACTAGTTGTTTTGATTGTTTCTGTTGTAGTTGTCAGTCTGTCATTTATGTTAAGTATCTCTTTAGGACAAAATTCAATTCCTTTCCACACCACTATAGAAGCACTTATTCATTTTGATGCAACGAATACAGATCACATTATCGTTACAACTTCCAGATTGACTAGGGCCATTATTGCGACGGTTATAGGAGCCAATCTAGCTGTTGCGGGTGCACTTATGCAAGCAATGACTAGAAATCCTCTGGCAGCACCAGATATTCTTGGTGTCAACGCAGGTGCGTTATTTTTTATCGTTCTCTCCGCCACCTTCTTTTCCGTCGATTCCTTACAGTCGTATATGTGGATTGCTTTTTTAGGGGCAGCCATTGCAGGAGTTTCGGTTTATTCCCTCGGTTCATTAGGCAAAGATGGATTGTCACCCATCAAAATTATTTTGGCTGGCGCCGCGATTTCTGCACTTTTCATTTCTTTTACGCAAGGATTACTCGTAATAGATGAACAGCGAATACAGAGCATTTTGTTCTGGTTGGCTGGTTCCGTTTCAGGTAGAAGTCTAGATATGATAATGCCTGTTTTACCTTATATGCTGGTCGCTTTACTCATTGCATTATTCCTCGGTAAACCGGTAACCATTTTGCTGTCTGGTGAGGATGTTGCTAAAAGTTTAGGGCAACGAACGGTGTTGTTGAAAGTAATGATCGGTGCTGTTGTCATCGTTTTAGCAGGAAGTTCTGTCGCGGTAGCTGGTTCTATTGGATTTATTGGACTGATCGTCCCTCACTTAGTGAAGGGGATTGTAGGACCCGATTATCGTTGGATCATTGTTTTAAGTGCGTTAATAGGTGCAAGTTTGCTCCTACTAGCGGATGTGGCAGCAAGATTTGTCATCGCGCCACAGGAAATGCCAATTGGAGTGATGACCGCATTTATCGGAACGCCATTTTTCATCTACATTGCTCGGAAAGGGTTGGTGAAGAATGGGTAAGCACATCACGTTTAAAAATAAATCAGAAACGTATTCATTTCAAATCCATTCGAAAACGATTGGTACCGTGATCATACTAGGCTGTTTATCTATAGCCATTCTTATTATAAGTCTGTCTATAGGTAGTAGTTTTATCAGTCCCTGGACCATAATAAAGGATCTAATCGGTGTTGTAGAGCCTGATTTTATACTCAATCAATTAAGACTTCCTAGAGTCTTGCTTGCATTTATGGTAGGTGCAGCTTTAGGTGTAGCGGGTGCTATTTTACAGGCCATTATTAGAAATCCATTGGCATCACCCGATATCATCGGTATAACTGCAGGTGCTTCAGCCGGTGCGATTATTTTCATCGTAGTTTTCTTAGGAACAATAAGTGTAGCCTTCATGCCATTGGCAGCTATTTTTGGGGCGTTACTCGTTGCATCTGTTATTTATCTGTTGGCATGGAATAATGGCGTCACACCTATTCGTTTAGTATTAATCGGCATCGGTGTGGCGGCGGCAATGAAAGCGATTGTAATGATGATGATTGTGTTAAGTAATACAGCTGTCACAACAAAAGCGTATCTTTGGTTAACCGGAAGTTTATACGGTTCCAATTGGGGACATGTGTTTGCAATGCTTCCATTTATACTTATATTTATACCGTTAACATGTATTCTAGCGCGTTCTGTCAGTGCAAAAGAATTAGGAGATGATATTGCGGTCGGGCTTGGAGTGAAAGTTCAATCTAGACGCTTTACACTTTTACTTATCAGTGTAGCCTTAGCGGGTTCTGCTGCTGCATTTGCGGGCGGTATAGAATTTGTTGGATTAATTGCACCACATATTGGCAGGATGCTCATTGGACGTTCGTTTGCTGCGTTAATCCCTGTATCCGCATTGATCGGTGGAATGATCGTCGTATTAGCTGATCTAGTAGCTAGAACTGCGTTTTTGCCACTAGATATTCCAGCCGGTGTATTTACAGCGGCAATCGGGGCTCCGTTTTTCATATATCTATTGTTTAGAAATCGAAATATATAATGAAAGGAGTAGAGAAAATAAGTATGTTAGAAGCGAATTCCTTAACATTAGGTTATGGTGATACGAAAATTATTGAGGATTTACAGTTGACGATACCTGAAGGAGAAATCACAGTTTTTGTTGGGGCAAATGGCTGTGGAAAGTCCACATTATTACGATCCCTAGCACGTCTTATTAAACCACAAGTTGGCGGAATTGTTTTAGACGGAGAGCAATTGAGAAGATACTCTACTAAAGAAGTCGCAAAAAAACTGGCCATACTTCCTCAAACCCCACTTGCACCAGAAGGTCTGACGGTGTTGCAACTAGTAAAGCAAGGAAGATACCCTCATCAGAGTTGGATAAAACAATGGTCAAATGAAGATGAGGCAATAGTAGATCGTGTGCTGGAATTAACGAACATGAAGGACTTCGCAGAAAGAACAGTAGATTCCTTGTCAGGTGGCCAAAGGCAACGTGCTTGGATTGCTATGACACTTGCACAAAAAACAAACATCATATTATTAGATGAGCCTACGACGTATTTAGATTTAGCACATCAAATCGAAATTTTGGATCTGCTTTTTGAGTTAAATGAAATAGAAAATAGAACGGTTGTTATGGTACTTCACGATCTCAACCTAGCATGTCGTTACGCCCATCATATCGTAGCGATTTGTGATAAAAATATTTATGCACAAGGTAAGCCAGAAGATATTATTACACCTCAAATGGTCAATGACGTATTTTCAATGAGTTGCGAAATTGGCAAAGACCCGCTATTTGGCACACCTTTATGTATTCCGTATGGCAAAGGAAGAAAAATATAGAGGAAGGAGTTTTTCAAATGAAGTCTAAAGAGGTTTTTGATGTCACCGTTATAGGTGGTGGACCTGCGGGATTATTTTCTGCATTTTATAGCGGTTGTCGTGAGATGAAGATTAAATTAATCGAGTATCATTCATTTCTAGGGGGTAAATTAAACGTCTATCCTGAAAAGATGGTTTGGGATGTAGGTGGGGTTGTTCCTTCACCTGCTCATCAATTAGTTGAACATCTGGTGGGACAGGCAAAAACATTTCAACCAGAGATTGTACTCGATACAAAAGTCACCTCCATTTCAAAAGGTGAGGATGGTATTTTTACCGTACATACACAAACGGGCAAAGAACATTATTCTAAAACAATCATATTGGCAATTGGTGGGGGAATATTGAAACCTACACGTCTAGAAATTGATGGGGCAGAACGTTTTGAAGTGACTAATTTACATTATACAGTAAAGTCATTAACGCAATTCAAGGAAAAACGAGTATTAATATCCGGTGGCGGAAACGCTGCGATTGATTGGGCCAACGAATTGGAGTCTATCGCCGATCAAGTATACTTGACTTACCGTAAAGACTCATTAAAAGGCCATGAATCAGAAGTATCTAAATTACAAAATAGTACGGTGCACTGCTTATTAAATACAACGATTGAAAAGTTAGTTGCTTCATCAGACCATGTAACGATACGACAAGTAATACTACGGGACGAAGATCAAGAAGAAAACATTTACGTCGACGTAGATGAGGTGATTATTAATCACGGATTTGAAAGAGAACGAGAATTAATTGAAAATAGTCCGATACCAATCGAAATGGCCTCTGATATTACAGTAGCGGGTAATGCAATGGGGGAAACTTCTGTGGAAGGTTTGTTTGCGGCAGGTGATATTTTGGAACACGATGGAAAACTGCGTCTCATTGCAGGTGCCTTTACAGATGCAGCAACTGCAGTCAATCGGGCGAAATTGTATATTGCACCCGATGCCAGTTCACGTGGTATCGTTTCCACACATAATGATCTGTTTAAAGAGAAGAATAGGGAAGTTCTTAAACGTATGCAGTACAGTGAGTGAGTTCTGTGTGTGAAATGAAGCGATTACGAAAAGTATAAATCAAGAAACTTGTAAACGCATGGTTTATGGCTTTTGTAAGGGCCATTAGGCGATCATTTTAAGAATTGTCTTGGAACTTGGTGGCTTTAATTTAAAAATAAAAAATCGCGTGAAATCAAAGTTATAAGAACCTTGGTTTCATGCGATTTTAGTTTTGTTCCTTGTGGCATACAGGAAAAGAAAGACGGACATAGAGGAGCTAGTCATTTGTACGATAGATCAGATTATTTGGAATTATCTGTTGACCGGGAGTTTAGTTTTCTTTACAATGTGAATAACATCTAAGAAAGGCAATATTGTATATGAAATGCATATGGAAGCGTGAAAGTTAGGTGAACAGATTAAACTAAGCTTTTTGTTAAAAAATTTAAATGTAGAAAGGAAGGATAAATGATTAAAATTGATAACAGGGTTAAATTAACCATTGCGAAAGATGAAACAAGTCCATATACAACAGAAAGTCTTCACTTGTGTAATGACGACCCAAATCAGTATAAAAAATTAACCCTTCATTGGGAATCAGGTTGTGTTATCGCGCCTCGAATTTAGGAGCATTAGCCATGCTGTTTTATAAGGCTCTTTTTTTCAGCTATATTTCTAGAAGGGGTGAAGTCTTACTTATCATGCGTAATTAAACAGATATATGAAAGCGCATTCACGGGATTCGTTAGTAAATTTTCTATTACGATACCAACCACAACAGTAGCTTAATAGTGGCGTTTTTGTAGCTAAATCCGTCTGGACATTTTAAAAAGAATAAGCGACCATTGCAAGCTAAATTAAAAATAATAACTAGGGGATGGAAGAATGAAAAAAAACATTGGAATTGTAATGGTAATATTATTGTTATTAATAATTGGGGCATGTTCTGATTCAACTATGGAAACTACCAAAGGTACAGAATCAGATTCAAATCCAGAACCTGTTAGTACAGATTTTCCAAAAAGTCCAATTACCGTGCTTGTTCCTTTCTCACCCGGATCATTAAACGATACTAGTGCTCGTATACTAGCACAACAAGCAGAAAAACACTTACCTAATGAACAACCAATTAAAATTGAAAACGTTGAAGGTGGAGGCGGAATTATTGCATTTACGAAATTAATGAATGCAGAACCAGACGGTTATACAATAGCTTATGGAACATCTTCGCATGTAAGCGTTCTCCCACATCTTGGACAAGCACCATTTACTCATGATAGCTTTCAACCTATTATGAAAGATGCAGCATCAATTCCCTTACTTATGGTACCGACAGATGCCCCATATGATAACTTTGATGAATGGGTGGAATATGTAAAAGAAAATCCAGGTATGTTTTCATATGCTACGACTGGTCCCGGAAGTATTTCAAATTTAAGCATGATGAGTCTTGCAAACAAACTAAATCTCGATGTGAAAAATGTTGTCTATGAAGGCGGGACTCAAGGAATTACAGCTTTATTAGGTGGAAACATTGATGGGGCAATTAGTATGCCAATTTCCGCAAATGAACATATTGAGGCAGGCACATTAAAACCTATATTTGAATTTGCTGAAACAAGCAAATATGAAGACGTAAAAGTTTTGAGTGATGTAAATTTAGAAGAAGATGACATTGTTCAAGCGTTTTCTATGTTGTTTGCACCTAAAGGAATCCAAAAGGCCGAACTAGACATTTTGCATGAAGCTTTCAGTAAAGCCCAATTGAGTGATGAATATAAAGAGCATATTAAAAACATGGAAGCTAGATTACTTCACTTGAATCCTGAAGAATCGCAAGAAAATGTTACAGTTACTTATAATTTAGTGGGGGATCTATTAAAAGAGCTGGGAATTATAGACTAAGCAGAATGTTTTTGTTGATCATATTTTAATATGAAAACGGGGCTTACTAAAGAAGAAACAATAGATGACGAGGTAACAGTATAGAACCTAAAAAGGAAGGCAGTCATGTTGAACTGCCTTCCTTTTATATCGTAAAACATCTGTATTCAATGAACAAACGTACAGCTTGTCTGGCCATAATGCCCTTACTTACCCGAGAACATAAATCCCATTTGTGCTAATAATGCACTTCCTATATAGGTACCTGTGAAAACGAACATAGCGACGATAGCGATTTTCCAAGATGTTTTCCTCAAATCCGTTAATCGGTCAGCTACTGAAATACCTGCATAGGTCAATATAGGTGTAGTAATAGAAAGAAAGTCAACTGCCCGTATTGCTTCAATAAACAAGTCAGACGTAAGACAGAAAATTAAAGAGGAAATGGAAACCCAGCCAAGAACCGGGAAATCCTGAATGATTTTTATAGGCACTTTCTTACTTAAGTCAGAAACAGCAATCCCAACCATAGAAAACAACCATAAAAAAGCTAAACCTAAATATGTCATGCTTGTAACCGGAGTGGACTCAGGATTTTTAATCAGCTTGATTTCTTGTGTAAACAGGATAAGCCCGATACTCAATAATACGATTAACGCATATTTTACATATTGATTTTTAGTGATTGACATTATTTTTTCCTCCTTGCCAAACGGCTATACATGAATTTCTGTAGAGGAACGGCTAATAACACCATCGTAAACGTTCCTAAGAAACTAGTTAACATTTGACTTGTAGCCGCATAAGCCAGTATGGTTTGTTCCATTTCAGGCACTCTTGCAACTAACGTTGAGGAGGAAGCGACCATCATACTGGATGAACCAACTCCGGAAGCCATGGCGAGCGCTTCGACGCGGAAGCCGAGATCCAATAAAATAGGTGCTAAAATACTGAAGAAAATCGATCCGAATAGAGTACCAAAAATATAAAGAGACAGCACACCACGTCCCTCAGCGGATTCCAACGTGTATTTCTCACTAATATAAGCTAGCTCACCTTCACGGCCTATCCCTAACGTGGCGCCAATAGCTTCTCGCTTTAAACCGATTAATAAGGCAATCGGCAAGCCAAATATGACAGTTCCCAAGTTTCCGAATTCCTGGAATAGGAAGATCCAGCCAATGCTTATAATTTCTTTTAATTTTGGAGCAACATCCGCCCCGTACCTAGCCATTAAAGGCAGCATGATAATAATGAGATATTTACTTGCGAATTCAATATTTCCTTTGCTATAAACCTTCTTGAAAATGCCTTTCCGGAACGTTTGCATACCGAGAATCATCGTAATGACAATAGCGAAAACGAGTGGAAGCAGACCAATGGTAAATGATCCAATTTTAATGGCTTGAAAACCAATAAACTCGGAAATTGTAACAATCACCAGTGAAAAGATGATTAGATAAAGTAATTTCCCCTTCAAAAGAGTTGCCTCATTTCTTTTTTTAATTTGCTGTAGTGAAAATAAGTATCATGCATTAGTCTACTATTGAATCGATTAATTCTTTATATTCCGCATATGACTTTTTATATAACTTGGATCGATCGATGTTTCCATTCATCTTGTCCAACACTTGTGAAAGGAATCTTGGAAATATTTCATATACAAATTCGGGATCAATATCAATAAAGTCATCCCCATGAATGGTGCCTGCAAACCCACTATAACTTATGCTTATACATGGCATCATGAATGACAAGTCACCTGCGTCACCACCCGCACTGATGACATTATCCTCTAAGATCTCTTCTATTTCATCGTTTTGATGAAAAGCCTCTATTACAAATTCATTTAAGTAGCGGTCTTGTACAAATGGAAGATAGCCCATTTGTGTAATGATTTCTACCTCTCCTTGAAGAGCCATAGCACTGCCTTTAGCGGCGTCATCTAGTCTGTTAGCGACTTCCTTTATATAATCTATTGACTGACCCCTTAAGTCCGTGCCAACCGTTATATGATTGGGGATCACGTTGGTAGACATATCAGAATCCATAACAATCGGATTGATTCTAACGAGCTCATCATCTTTAAATTGTTGACGGCCCAATCCTAAAGCGACATTAAATAGGGTAGACATATTATACGCATTTTTGGATGAGAATGGATCAAAACCGGCATGTGTGGCTTTACCTATAAATTTATACTTTTTATAGAGGAAACCTGCTAAAGAAAGATTCGTTTCGATCGTTCTTTTTGTGATTTCACCACCAATAGCATGTGTACAAATAGCAAAATCAATGTCATCAAACACGCCCAACTTCATAGCTTCCGGTTTTCCGCCATAATGCGTGATTACATTTTTGTTAATCAAATTCTCCCGATAATCCAGATCGAGATATTCCTCTGCAGGAACAAAGATGAATGTTATGTTGTAATCGTATGATTCAAATACCTTTGAGTCATATAAATACTTGTACAGAGCAAGTCCAATTGCGACTTGTGAATAATGACCACAATTATGGGCAGCTCCTGTTTCAGAATCGGCTCTCATATGTGAAGGCGCATAAACCGCATCCAACTCAGAAATAAATCCAATTGTTAAATCCTTATTTTTACCTAAACTAGTTTTTAAACCTGTAGTGCTGAATTCTTCAATTTCAATTTCAGGATTGACTGTTTTCAAAAAGTCGTAAACCGTTTGTTTCGTTTTAAATTCCTTATAACCTAATTCCGGATTTGCGTAAATATTGTCAGCTAATTCTTTAATTATGTTATATTGTTCTTTAAAAATCATCGTGAACCTCCTCCTAGATGTCATTTTCGTTCATTTAACATAGTTTAGCTTACGTTTCTGTTTTTCCAAAGTCAATAGAAATCGCACATTAAAAATTAATATTCTTACTACTTCGTTCATCGTGAAAAATAGTGTATCTTTTCATGACATGTTTAGGGCGGAAAGGATACCAGACCCTGAAACAATTCGGAATTGTCTTGATAAAAATTGCCGATTATGCGGAAGAAACAAACGTGAATGTTTTACCAATTATGAAAGTTTTGCACGCAAGTATGTTAACTTTAGATAATGCTTCTCACAACGAGGATGAGTTTATTTGTTTGAAAAAATGTAAGTGTGGAATTTTTTTCCTTCAAGTCAACTGCCCGTCATGATTGGGGAACAAATAACGATCCTCGTCGTCAGTAATGGACCATCCTTCAACCAGTGAACTACTTTGGAAAACATCCAAAAACAACTCATCAAATTGCACGATAAGAAATGGACAGTTAGTCCAGAATTGTATATCCTGAATCATTCGATTGACCAATAACTCTTGAACATCTTGCCACTTTACCGCGTTTGCACGTATTTCTGCATCGCCAAGCAAAATTGTTTCTGTAGTACGAATTCTCCATGCACATTCAATGAATAAACGCCCATTTTCAAACTGTATCGTAAATTGATCAGTAGTTTTGACATCCACGCCAATCACGCGCTGACCTACTAGTGCTGAAAACGTATATTCACTTTTTTCAGCATGCCAAAGTTCCCGTGCGTGCTGAATGATCTTTTTACCCACCATTTCTTTAGATAAATCAAACGCTTCATCATATTCTAGCTGATCCACCCATTCACTCGGCTCATGCCATTGCAATTGTTTTTCTTCTATTTTGTATTGAATGGCACAGTGATAAAGCTCTCTTACCAAATCAACTACATCATCCGAAGCAAAAAGTAATTGCTGGTGTAATCGTTTCATATGGAACATGGCACATTCCAACTCTGTAGGATACGCCCATCCTAATGAACGAACCGCATGTTCAAACATCTCTTCGATTTCAAAAGCAGAAAAAGGTGGCCGCATGCTAGCCAATTTTTTCATTTCATCGGAATCGAAATAAAGCATTTCTTCTGCCCAGCTTACGTAATCTTTGGGGGTATCTAAACCATTGTATTTTTTATAAAGTAATTCGTGGTATTCCATAGCATTTATCCTCCTTAATGTAGCTACTGATCAAACCGCACATTCGAATGGAAGTAATTGCGAACCACGGTTTTGATCTGAAAAGAAATTCTAATTCTATATGTGCATGAATGAACCAATTACGAAAAGTACAAGGGGAGGTTTATAGATGAAAACAACAAATGTATGGAATATTTGATAGCAGAAGGCTCAGTAAAAACGATAGAGCTATAAACTAAAACAGGGCTTCACTTTACAGTAACTTCCGATGGCAAGACATTGACTGTCACTGAATCAGATCGTTTTCCGTCTAGTCAACTAAAAAAATCCTCGCGTTATAACCAAAGATAATTTTGTGAGAGTCTTCCCTTATTATACTAAGTGAGTGGCGGGTGAAAAAGGAATTAGCGCGGACATTACCGCTATTACAATGAATTCCGTTTATAATATGGCAGCGATACACTATAAAATGGATAGTTAATAGAAGTTTGTGCTTGAAATAATAAAGAATACCCCTACGATTACTTATCGGCCAACGTTTAGCCGAAAGTTGATTGCTGGGTTATTTTAAATTAACTATAATCTAATTAATTATTTTAATTCAAATACATAATCTTGTGAAGGATCAAAACATTGGTAGGGGAGATGTAGTTGGGTTATATACTAGTTATCATCCTATCAATAATTTTATTACGCGATATTTATAAATGAAGAAGGACCATTTATTAATGTTTTATCAACAATAGTATTTAACGGATTCTGCAACACAAGTAAAAATCTTGTGCAAATACCAAAAATAACAATACTAAAACCGCATGAAACCAAGGTCTGATAACTTGGCTTCACGCGGTATTTAATTTTTATTGAGTTTTGTCCCGGCCTCGTAGCGATTATTTATGATCCGTGGCTGATTTGTTATCGTTTCAACAAAATTGTTTATATACTAGGGTCTACTTCTACTTCACGGTCATGTAAAAGTTGAACTGGGCGATGATTATCTTTAAAAATTTGACGGAATAAATCGATTTGTTCTTTAGACATTTCAATTGGCTGCTCCAAGATGATCCATTCAACATCTTCTGAACATGGAGGAGTAGTTAATGAACCTTCATAACGGAAGGTTTGCTTATTTTCTGGCAATAGTCCCATTAAATCGATTGCCTCGGTTACTTTTACATCTTCAGTTGTTACATTTTCAGGAAGGACTTTCCATGATTGTTCTAGTGCGATGTTAGTCGCACCTTCTTTAATCATTAAACCGATAACGGCTAATTCATTCTCTGCACTTTTATGTACAAGGTGCAGTTCCATATCAAAATTCTGGCCGTTAAATTGGTGTTCGCTCGGAGTATGGAAATGGAATTGAGCTAACTTGTATTCTTCTCCGTCTACGACAATGGAATTATTTATTGCAACTGGATTGCCTTGAATCGTATGGCCGTTGTTAGCTAAAGAAAAGTTTGTTGGGGCATAATTAAATTTCAGTTCTTCAACTTCGTCGTCTTGCTCTGCTTTTGCCGTCTCGATATTTATCGGAGATTGTTCTTGCCCGTTCGTACAGATAGCGTTTGTAGGATCTAAATCACCCCAATATTCCGGACCGTTTTCTCCTTCATAGGACCAGTGGGCTGCATGAACTTCTGTTGACTGTTGCTTTCCTTGAACTTCTACTTGCACATTTTCTTGAGCCTTTTCCTCTTTCGGTAATTCCTCTGTGTTAGAAGAACAAGCAGTTAGTGATAACAAAAGACAAGTCGATAACATTGGATAAATAATTTTTTTCTTCATTTGTCAGGTCTCCTTTTTTTCTTTTTTTATATTATACGTAACTTGTTAGGATGTAAATATTTTTCCTAATAACAGTTTTTTTAGATATTTTATGGTAGAGTTCTCTGAGTTTACAGATAAAAAGATGCCGAGTAGCTAGTCTTTTACACAGTCAAGTCAGACTATTTTAAATTATCCGTTGACTCGATAGTTAGGTTGGTTTACAATGTAAATGACACCAGAGAAATCCATTACTATATACGAAGTGTGTATGTAAGCGTTAACAAGGGGTAAACAAATTGAATTATGCTGTTTATTAAAAAAATGTACATGTAGAAGGGAAGAAAAGTATGATTAAAGTTGAGAACGAAGTAAAAATAACAATTGCTGAAGATGAAACAAGTCCATTTTTAACGGAGCACTTTTCACCTGTTAGTAAAGAGTACACAGCGACAACTGATAGTTTAGAAGTTATTGGAGAGATACCAAAAGATTTGCATGGAATTTACGTTCGTAACGGTCATAACCAAGTTCATGCTCCGATGGGTATTTATCACCCGTTTGATGGAGATGGTATGCTTCACGCGGTTCATTTTGAAGATGGGAAAGCTACTTATCGTAACCGTTTCGTTCGTACAACTGGATTTTTAGCAGAAGAAGCTGCAGGGAAGTCACTTTGGGCTGGGATTTTGGAACCCCATTTAAACACACGTCAAGGGTGGGGAAGCATGCAGTCAATGAAAGACAATGCTGGTACAGATGTTATTGCGCATGGTGGTAGATTAATAGCGACGATGTCACAATGTAGTGAAGTAAATCGTTTGGATCCAATAACGCTAGAGATGCTTGAGCCAGATTCATGGAATACTACGGTTGCACCACAAGGTATTTGTTCACACTATAAAGTAGATAATGATACTGGAGAGTTGATGTTCTTTAACTTCAGCGAAACATACCCATATATGAATTATGGCGTTGTAGGTCCTGATAGCGAATTGAAACATTATGTTCCAATTGACTTACCGGGTGTACGTTGGCCACATGATCTTGGTATAACGAAAAACTATTCGATCCTTCATGATTTACCATTTATATTTGACCCTGAACTATTAGAGAAAGGGGAAAGGAAAGTAACATTTTTCAATGATATGCCTTCCCGATTTGGAATCATCCCACGTCATGGAACAAACGAAGACATTAAATGGTTTGAAGCAAAGCCTTGTTTCATCTTACATCTATCAAACTGTTATGAAGATGGTGATAATGTTGTAATGGAGGGTTGCGTATCATTTAACCCAGGAAAGCCTGAAGTAGGTAAGCAAGCCAAAGATGCAAATGCTAGAATTACGGAAGCATTTAATAAGACAGCAACTCAATATAAGATGTATCGTTGGACATTTAACTTACAGACAGGCAAAACGACAGAAGGGTTCCTAGGTGATGAATTTACGGAATACCCAGTTGTTAGTAATGACTATGTAGGGAAAAAATATCGTTATAGTTATAACTCAATATTTAGCTCAGATCCAAGTAAAGCTTGGTACCTAACTGGACTAATAAAATATGATTTAAAAGAAGGCACAAGCCACACGTATGACTATGGTGAAGGGCGTATGGGCAGTGAACCACATATCGCACGACCTGCAAATGCAGTGGAAGAAGACGATGGTTACTTAATTACACTAGTAACAGATTTTAATGAAAACCGTTCAGAGTGTCTCATCATGAATGCAAAAGACCTGACACTAGGACCAATAGCAAGAATTATATTGCCGGAGAAAATTGCGGTTGGTGCACACGCTGCCTGGGTTGAAGGAGCGCGAATTAAAGGGGAATTAGTTAAATAAAACACATTGACCCTCACTTTTTTAAAAGTGGGGGTTGAATTATTAATAAGAAACATTTTATAAAAGGTGCTCGGATCCCTAACAATTCTGGATTGTTTCGGGACTAGATACCTTAATTAAACACTTTGGGGTTGGGGGATGTTAGTCATTCGTATTGGTAAGATTGGCTTGTGGTTTGAATTGAAATAGCAAATCCGTAAAAGGGTGTCTTTGTGACGCACAACATACAATCCGTACTTGTGCATCACAAAGTTCGGAAGCTTCTTTGACTACTGTATACGGATTAGACGAATAAGTTCCTAGACTGAGAAATCTGCTAGGAACTTATTTTTTGTATATCTAATTACACGACATCAGCCTCTATAATTAAACAACCGTGAAAGTCCTTTCAGAATAATCGCCAAGGCGAACAACACGATGATGATCACCAAAATGACAATAACGACTGTCAGCAATGTGTTTGTAGCGAAGGTCATTAATAAAGCAGGTACAATATAAAACAATCCCAACACTGCATATGTGGCTAAAATCCCTAAGAAGAATAGCCATTCATTGCTTGAAAATCCGCATTTCGACATAAATATCACCTCCTTGTAGTACTGTATGTAACAATCTGCAGTCGGTGTAATACAATACACTCAGTTATTCAAATTAAAAGAATACTTATATAAAAAACCGTACCTATGCGTCTCACCGCACGAAATACCTTATGAAATTGTATTGAAAACTAAGGGATATTGCTTCGTAGTTATCAAAGGCGAGGTGGGATTATAGTAAACCGTTTGGCGAGAACGTGTTTGGAAGTGTCGGATTGCTTGGCGGTTTTAAAGGTATTATACAGAATAAAGTAGTATTATTTGGAATACATACAATTCATTGACAATTCGTTCATAGCCTACTAGTATGGGTATCAGATTCAATTCCTTTTACATCATGACATCCCCATTCACGTTTTTACCGCAATCCATAGTAGCTCTGGAATACCTTTTTTAGTTAGTAACGCACAAAGGATTGCAGTGAACGTATTTGAGGTTGTCTAGAGTCGGAATGAAAATCCAAATGTTTCCACGGGAGGGGTTATTTTATGAATGAAGTAGAAGAGAAAGCTTACTTGAAGCTGGACGAGTTCATTTTGGAAAATACTATTAAACCACTTGTTACGAAGGAAATTATTGCGGAACACAAAAGAAACCCTATTGGCAAACACAGTGCACACTTATTTAAAATTCTAAATTATTTCCGTCGTCATCATGACCATTCGAATGGGAAAGATCTCATCATCTGCACAATCCCACATAAAGAGTGGTGCCTAGGCGAACATCCGGGTGAACGAAACAAAGAATATATCGTTTATCACGATGAGAAGTTTGACTCTAGAGAAGCTGCGGAACATGGGCTTTTCTTGAAAAGACTTAAAAAGCACGGATTGCTTGACGAAAAGGGAGGAAATAATTAATGGCAATTAACGGATATACAAATAAATTAAGCGTTCAACCTGGTGAAACGATCAAATTCATGGTAAACAGTGAAAGCCCCAAATATAAAACACAAATCACTAAAATCATTTGCGGAGACACTGACCCGGGCGGTCCCGGCTTTAAGGTTGAAAAAGTCAATGCGAATGTAAACAAATCATATAAGGGTCGTAAGCAGGAAATTCATATGGGCTCTTATATTAAAGTTGAGGACAATACTAAATTCCAAGATATTACTAGCTTCAGCCTACAAGCGATGGTTTATCCGACTACACCTGAAAAGGGAGTACAAGCTCTACTAACAAAGTGGTCAGAATCTAGTAATTCTGGATATGGGCTTTTCATTGATGAAGATGGAAGTTTAGCGCTTTGGATTGGTGATGGAGATGGCAGCGTTGAAAAAGTAAGTACAGGAATTCCCCTCCTATCTGGTTGCTGGTTTTTTGTCGGTGCGTCTTATGATGCGGAAACTGGGGAAGTTACCCTTTATCAAGAAGCTAGAATTACAAAAACGAACGGTAGATTCTCCAATCGGTACCAAGCAGAAAGTGTGACAACTTATGTTAAAGAAGCGGTAAATAGTAAGCCTTGTACAAGAAATGATGCACCTTTCGCTATGGCCAGTGTCTTGAAAAATCTTCCGAATGGGAAGGCTGCACCGATCTATCAGTACAATGGTAAAATTGACCGACCAAGACTTGCGAACACAGTGTTATCCAAAGAAAAAATGGAAGAGTGGATTGATAACCCTGCTGGAATCCATGTTGTAGCAGCATGGGACTTTTCTGAGGAAATTACGAAAAAGGGTATCAAAAATATTCAACATATTTATGATATGTCATCGAACAAATTACATGGGACTGCAATTAATACCCCTTTAAGAGCCTCGACAGGATATAACTGGACATCTGAAGAGCATCGGTTCATCCATGCACCTGAGCAATATGGGGCAATTCATTTTCATGATGATGACTTAACGGATGCAGACTGGGATGTTGATTTCGAGTGGAAGGTTCCGGAAGACTTAAAGAGCGGTATTTATGCTGCACATGTTTATGCAGATGATGAAGATGAACAGGATTATATCGTCTTCTTTGTACGTCCGAAAAGAGGGGTTAAACCGACTGCGAAGGCCGTCTTTATCGTGCCGACAGCAAGTTATTTAGCCTATGCAAATAACCGCTTCCAAGACGTCCCAAGTGCACAACTTATGTTTGGACGTGCACCGGTCGTTCAGGCTGAGGACCGATTCTTAGGCAAACATGCGGAATACGGCCTGTCCATGTATGACCACCATAACGATGGAAGTGGTGTAGCCTTTTCTTCATCCCTACGACCTATTTTAAATATGAGACCGAAATATCGTCACAATTTATCACCGTCGTTATGGCAATTTAATGCTGATCTTCATCTCGTCGACTGGCTAACGGAAAAAGGTTTTGACTTCGATGTTATTACGGATCATGATCTACATGCTGATGGGGCGGAGCTTCTCAGTCAATATAAAGTTGCTTTAACAGGAACACATCCGGAATATTATTCGTCGCAAATGATGGATGCGGTTGAAGACTTCCAGGATAATGGTGGACGATTTATGTATATGGGTGGGAATGCCTTTATTTGGGTCGTTCAGTTCCATCCCGACAATCCAAACATTATGGAAGTTAGAAAGAACTGGGGGAATACGTCGTGGAAAGCCCTCCCAGGCGAAGTACACTTAAGTTTTACCGGCGAAATGGGCAGTTTATGGAAACACCGCAATCGTGCGCCACAGAAAATCGGTGGTACAGGTTATGTTGCTCAAGGATTCGAAATTTCTTCCTATTACCGTAGGACAGATGATAGTTATAATCCAGATGTCTCTTGGATTTTCGAAGGGGTAACTGATGAAAAGATTGGTGACTTCGGCCTTGTCGGTGGCGGCGCAGCAGGTATGGAGCTTGATATTTATGATACAGAACACGGAACACCGCCACACGCTACGATCATTGCATCTTCTGAGGATCATTCAAGCGTTTATGTGCCGGTTACAGAAGAGCTATTCTTCAATATTCCGGGATTATCAGGCGATGAACATCCTCGTGTTCGTGCGGATATGGTCTATTATCCGACTCCGAATGATGGCGCTGTTTTCTCTGCAAGCTCAATCTCTTATTGCGGCAGTCTGTCACATAATAATTACGATAACAATATATCTCAAATTACCGAGAATGTCTTAAAACGGTTTATGTCTGACGTACCGCTAAACAAAACTGTTGCTTCATTGAAAGCATAATTAAAAGTCGCTGGCGTCCAAATCATTTGGAATCTGAAACGGATGCTGTGCTACAAAATTATGCACAACAATAACAAAAATGCTCTCCAATCCCTATCGGTTGGAGAGCGCTATTCGTTTTGTCAGGTGCCACATCATTCAGATGTTATTCTGACCACTGGGTGTTTAGTTATCGAATGGGTAAGTCCGTTGATCTTCAATCAATGGGCTTTTTTCTGTATAAACTCTATATCAACGGAACAGTCATTATAACTAGTCTCTTCGGTAAATGTATATATCTTTATTATACAGTTATATACGACTAGTGACATTATTGGTAGTATAGTAGGTGTTAGCCCAAAAATATGAAAGAGGAGAGTAAACACATGAAAAAATTAGCACGAGTTATTCTATGGACTGCGTTAGTATTTGTTTTAACACTCGTTTACGCAGGCTCAAATCAAGCATCTGCACAAGATTTTAAAGATGTATCTAAGAAACACTCGAACTATGCAGCGATTCAAGAAATGAAAAAAAGAGGTTTTATTAGTGGTTATCCTGACGGTACGTTTCGTCCAAATGAAAATATTAGCCGTAAGCATGTAGCGATACTATTAGATAAGGCGTTAAAATTCCCTAAGCCAGCTTCGGATAAATTGGTTTTTAAAGATGTGCCAAAAAGCCATGCGTATTATGCGCCTATTATGAAGTTGTACAATAAAGGAATTATTAGTGGTAGTGCAAATGGTAAATTTAATCCTGATTCCACAGTTACGCGTATTCAATTGGCCAAGATGCTTGATATAGCATTTAATTTTAATTTGAAAGAATTTGCTTATTTTAATGATATCAATGGTTCACACTGGGGATTTTTGCATGCTAGTGCACTGGCTTCCAATGGTGTGATAAGAGGGGATCAAGGAAGTTTCCTCACGAATAAGCCGGTGACGCGTGCACACTATGCAGAATTCTTATATAGAGCGATGAAAATCGGTCCTACGGATAACACGGATGCAATGAGTAAAGAAAAGGTTCTTGATCTGGTTAATCGTTTACCTTATACAATCGAAAGAATTCGATTAGATGGAAAATATAATAAGCAAACATATAATCAGATTCGTTCGAAGCAACTACCGTATGCGACAAAATATTTAGTAGATGGCTTACTGAAAGATGACTATCCGTATGTCTGTACGGAGTGTGATTCATTCTTGTTTCCTATGTTAACGTTTGAGCCATCCGTTCGTTTTACGTATAGTCAACCTGATAAAAATACACTGACTGTCAGTACAATTGAAATAAGCAATGTGATAACAAGTAGTTCTTTTGTTGATTATGTTTTTAAAAAAGAAGATGGAAAATGGAAGATGCATGACTTTGATTTTAGATTACCAGGGAAGAAAAACTTTGAGATTACTAGGGAAGAAGCGGAACTTATTTTGAAACTTAGCTATACCCAATATTCAACTCCTTCTTTCTTGAAAATTACGTATGTATCCAAATCAAAAGCAACAGGTGAAGATTATTTTACAAAAGAAAAGTATACGTTTGATCGGTATAAGTTTATTGTAGAGACAGAAAATGGTCGTGAAACCGTCAGTATAAATTCAGACGATGGAACGTATTACTAATAAATTTTTAAAAAGGTACCAGGTCCCGAAACAATTCAGAATCATCTGAGGACCCGGTACCTTTAATTATGAGGATATGTACATATCAGCGCTTTTATTTTGATTTTAAACTAAAAAGAATTAGAAAAATACCAGCAAAAAGACAAATCATTCTAGTTAATGAGATTTTTTCAGTCAGACCATGTAATGCTATTCCTGTCGTAACAATTAAAATAAAGGGACCTACTAAGGCTAGGAGAGAATTAATATAAAAGGCTTTTTCCAAATCATTGAACTTAAACATTAATGCGGCAGCCGTTATTTCAATACTTCCTGAAATAAGTCTCAACATAATAATGAAAAGCAATGCTTTTTCTATAAAGGTAAGCACATCCCTTGATTGTATTTATTTCTAATATATGCAATACAGCTCGGAATCAGTATAAATTCAGATGATGGAATGTATTGCTAATAAATTTTACTTATCATTAAAAAAGTACCTGTGTGAGAATGAAACTTGAACGTTTTAACAAACATGAATGTTTTCCACCCAGGTAACCCATATAGTCTAGGGTCCTTTCATGTTAGGTATATATATTCATTAAATTAGATAGATTTACCTTTATTTTCATGATATGCTAAATGTTAAAAAGTGGAGGGATGTACAAATGAAATGTTGGAAGGGTATAGTAATGATCATTCTGTCATTAGCGCTACTGTTTCCTAACGCTATGCAAACAGAAGCAGCCAAGGTGGATGTGTTAAAAGGTGACAATCACGCTGGCAATAGTTTTGCGGTGAAAAGCGGTAGTATTTATTATGTGAATAATGGATATCTCCAGGATAAACCTAATGGGATCTATAAAGTGGGTAGGGACATGAAAACTTTCCGTTTGATCAAAAAAGGTGAGTTTACAAATATTCATATGTATCTTAACTCTATTGTTACATTTAATGAAGAGGAAAATATTTTACAGCGATTTTCTCCTGACGGTAAGATGATCAGAGAATATCCCCAAGTGGCAAGCAGTAACTTTTTGATTGAAAAAGATTTAATTTATTATCATACAGGGAACAATATGTATCAACTTGGTATAAATGGTAGAGGGAATAAGCATCTCCTGACAACTAAAGGGTATATTCAAGAGTACACGGTTCATAATGGGTGGCTCTACTTCGTCACATCGATATCACGTAGTAATGACCCTTATGATATGGATCAGACAAATAGTCTATCAAAAATTAAGATTGCCGGTTCTAAAAAAGTAATATCACTCGTTTCGAATGCGTATAATATTGATTCGATTATTGTGCGAGATGGATATATTTATTCCGTCATCCATAGAACATCCAATATAGACGGTAGACCACTCTATCGGATGAATTATAGCGGAAAGAATGTAAAACGTGTAACTGATCTTCGTATCATTTCTCCATTTATTGGGAAGAAGTACATGTATTCTGTTGAAAATAGCCACGATGATAGACAGAAATTTTTTAGAGCGACAGTGGATGGGAAAAACATGAAAACTGTTGGTGTATTACCAGGCAGAATGGTTAATGCGGAGTATCACGACGGCGAGTTCCTTTTTGAAGTGCAAAATATTAAGCAACAACAATTCTTACTTCATAGAATCCATCAGCAATATTAAGTAATAGGAAGAAAATGACCCAGGTTCTGGAGCAATTTTGAATTGTCTTGGAACCTAGTATCGTTAATAAAATTTAGAAAACAGCCTAACCGCTTGATAGTAAAGGGGTTAGGCTGTTTTATTTTAGTACTTTTTTGTAATCTGAATCTAACATACGGTGTGTTCTAATGGTCATATACATAGATTTTGGATACATGACCAATATTAATCATCAAGTACAGAAGCATTGATTTCAGTAACAATTTCATTTAGTTCCTCAACTAACTCTCTTAGCGATACGGAAACGGAACTAAAATCACTTGTAGAAGCTGTTTGCTTTTCAGTAATTGCTAAAATTGTGTCAATATCCATAGCGAAAGTAGACGTTATTTCCGAGATGTACTTCATGATTTCTTGTGTCTCGTTAGAACTATCCAATAACTCAGATGATGAATGGGAAATATCGTTAATTTGTTTACTTACACTATTTGTAGATTGGGATATTGTTTCAAATATATCTTGTGTTGCTTGAATATGTTCCATCCCTTTTTCAATTTCATCAATATTAATGCCCATCCCACTAGATACATTGGTGATTCGTTCTTGTATGGACTGTATAACAGATTGAATTTCTTTAGCTGATTGATCGGATTCAGTAGCCAGTTTTCGAACTTCTTCCGCCACTACAGAAAAACCTTTACCTTGTTCTCCAGCCCTAGCAGCTTCAATAGATGCATTCAAGGCTAACAAATTAGTCTGTTCAGCTATCGATGAAATTAACCTTATATATCTATCAATGTCTGATGAGTAAATAGATAACTCATGAACCAATTCGTTCACGTTAGTAGAAGACTTCGTAATGTTGGTCATTTGTTGAACCATAGTTGATACGGTAGCGTTACCTATGTTCACTTGCTCTATCGTAGTTTTGACATTGCTATTTACAGTTTCTGCATGGCTGGTAATCTGTTGAATTTGAGAAAGCCTCGATTGAATGCTACGAACTCCCTGTTGTAGTTTTTCGGTTTGATCAGTAGCTCCTGTTGCTATCGTTTGTATCGAAGAAGTAATTTCATGTCCAGACGCAGAAAGGTCCTCTGATCCTGTAGAGAGCTGAATCGTATTATCTAGAATTCTTCCAGAAGTTTCATTAAGGCTATTCACAATTTTTTCCAAAGCCGTTTGTTGAAGTTTAACTTTTTCTTCGTACTTCTTATTATTCACTTGTTTTGTGTAGATGAACCAAACAGTGGCACCACTAATTAATAGTAAGAAAAATGCATGAATCAATAACAAAGAAAAACGATAATCCGATACCCCGCATAGTAATTCAGGCATTAGAAAATATCCTGCCAAGTGTTGAATTGTGAAGATAACAGTGCTGACAACAATCAACTTTATTTGATCATAAAATGAAATAATGGCAATCACCATGAAAATAGAGAAGTGATATTCTACTAAACCATTTCCTCCAGCTATAATCGAAATACTACTAAAAGTCATAGATAGTATGATCAATAAAGGCAATAAAGTAGATTCCTTATTCAATTTGTACTGAATGAATGAGAGTATAACTAATAGAATAGGTATAAAGAGAAGAATGTTTTGGATAATTAATAAATTCCCAGAAATCGTATCGATACGATTTAATAGTAAATGGTCTTGCAAAAAATTGAATTCCCTATGTAGCAAATGGATAAAAAGAGATATTAACAATACGAAAAATGATAGAGTTAACATCAATTTATTTTTGTTCTCCGTTTTAATAATAAACACCCCTTGTAAATTTCTTGTGATTCTTTATGAAAAGCGGAGTAGGTCAAGTGGCACATCATAACAGAAAACGTGGTAATAAAGAAAGGCTTTAGTGAAGTTTAATAATGCATTGTACCCGGAAATGAATTTTATATTATAACACTAAATATATCGTCATTCAATTGAAATTAAATAAGTGACACTTAAAAGGTACCGGGTCCGAAACAATTTAGGATTTTCTTGGGACTTAGTACTACTTTTTATAGAAAATCGCGCGAAACCTTGACAGCGCCGCGCGAAAGTTCGATCAAACCGCGCCAACCTTGCATGTGTCCGCGCCAAAAATGTGAAAAACCGCGCCAACCCCAGCAACCTCCGAGCGAAAGTCCGAACAAACCGCGCCAATGTCACGTTGAATCGAGCCAATCCCTACCAACACCGCAGCTTATAAAGGAGTGAAGCACGATGCAAAGTTACATCGTCATGCAAGGACGTACATATAACGAAGAAAAAGAATTAGGTATCCTTTGATCATTGCAACAAGACAGTATAGGCAATGTTCATCATTTCTGGGAACGGATGAAAGAAGTGTGCGAAGGCGATCGAATCTTTCATTATGTAAGAGGGGAGATTGTCGCAATTAGTGTAGTGAAGTCAGGTTATAGGGAAGAACCGCGACCGGCTGAGATTCCACTTCTCGGTAGCGAGCATGCGAAAGGCTACTTAGTAGAGGTCGATTATTATGAACTTGAAAAACCACTAACGATTGCAGATTCTTTCAATGAAATTCAGCCACTATTACCGATAAAGTATTCACCGTTTCAAGACAATGCCAATGGAAATCAAGGCTATCTCTATCCATGCAATGAAGAACTGACGATTAAACTCATCGAACTGATTGCGGACTTGAACATCTATGAAATCGATGAAGAGCAATTGGAATTCGTTATGGGAACAGTACAGAAAACGGAACACGATTTCCTCACCCCACTCCTCGCTGAAACCGAAACAGAAGCGAAAACGAAAGTACGACTAGGACATCAACGATTCCGAAACGAACTCTCACCATTGTGGCACAATCAATGCGCATTGTGCGAAATCGATCTACCCGAACTACTGCAAGCTAGTTACGCAAAACCGTGGAAAGACAGCACGACTAATGAACGCAATGATCCAAACAACGGCATCCTGCTCTGTCGTAACCACGACGCCCTTTATCATAACGGCTTTATTGCGTTTGACGGACAAGGGAAAATCCATATTTCATCTAGTATTCTTATAGAGGATTACGAGAAGTATGGACTGCATGGGAAAATGAAAGTGAATCGGACGGAGACGAGTAAGCCTTATTTGAAATGGCATAAGAAGCATGTGTTTAAGGAGTAGAGAGTACCTGTGCAAATATTTTTCATAGTATTTTTTTGCGGGGAATAAAACATTCAGAATTATATTTAAGGTGAAGCACTTTATTCTGAATTCAATGATGCACGGTTCATTCAGGTTTTACAAATAAAAAGCAGCCAAGCTCGGGTTCTCCACCGGTTGCTTGGCTGTTTATCTATCCTTATTTAATCTATTCCTGAATTGTGCATCACTTCACACGTAAGGGCCGCGTTTTATTGACTCTTTTTTAAAAACCCCTTCTGATTTTAGTATCATTAGTTAATTGATACTTTTTAAGTTTACGGTATAAAGTGGATCGTGCAATATTTAATTTCCTAGAAACAGCTGAAAGATTATAGTCTGTAATTTCTAGGAGTTCACTTATTTTCTTCCTTTCTATGTTCTCCATTACTGATAGGTTATTGGCTTTTTTTTCATCAATCAACGGGGAATATGGAGCATTCAACAAATAATCGGGTAAATTACTTTTCTCAATGGCAGGAGTATTGCTATATATAACAGCATATTCAAGAACATTTCTTAACTCTCTTACATTACCAGGCCAATTATACGTTGAAAAAAGATCTACTGTCTCATTTGTCAAATAAAATGATGGGGGTTTGTTATGTTTATGTGCAAATTGTACTAAAAATTCATTACTTAATAACCAAATATCTTCTTTCCGTTCGTGAAGAGGGGGAATGTCAACGGTTACAAGATTTAATCTGAAAAACAAATCTTCTCGGAAAAGACCTTCGTTTATCATTGTAGGTATATCTTTGTTTGTTGCAGCGATGATTCTAACATCTATATCAATTGTTTTTGAAGAACCTAATTTTTCAATTTGTTTTTCTTGAAGGACTCTGAGTAAATGGACTTGTAAGTCTAATGGCATTTCGCCAATCTCATCCAAAAATAACGTACCACCTTGTGCTTCTTCAAACTTTCCCTTCTTACCTCCTTTAGTCCCTCCAGTAAATGTCCCGCTTTCGTAACCGAATAGTTCACTTGCAATCAGATCCTTTTGAACAGTCCCACAATTTAATGCAATAAATGGCTTGTCCTTCCGTGGACTTTCTTGATGAATGTACTTGGCGAGAACTTCTTTTCCCGTGCCGGTTTCTCCGAGCAATAAAATAGGAACATTTACTTGAGATCCTTTTTGGCATTTTTGTAAAACGCTTTTAAATAGAGTGGATTCCCCTATTACTGGCAGAGCACGTGGAGATTCAATTAAAGGTGACGTGCTTGAAGTATTCTTATTTGTATCTTGAAAAGTAATCAGATATCCAACTTCTTGTCCTTTGAAGTAAATGATTTCAATCTCATTCTCTTTTAACCCATGTACTTCTGTGTCATATAAAGTACATGAAGGGTTTACCAATTTTCTTTCTTGCGGTCCTGCTTTATTAAATAAATGATTAAAATACGTGTGTTCATTTACATCGGTCATTTTTTCTATGTTGAATATATCCATTAACTTTATATCGCAATTAATAACGGTCAAATCCTTACTTAGTACGAGGATCAGATCGTTTTTTCGTTCAAGTTTACTTTGATAGTAGAATTCGACCAAATAGTTGTGACTTTCTTTGTGCAAATTATAAAGCTGTTGCTCTATTACTTGTGCAAGTGATACAGCAAAAGGAAGTGTGTGGGGTTGTCCATTATGCCAAAGTCCAGTGAAGTCGATTACACCAATCACTTTCTTTGTATAAGGCTGAAAAATAGGGGCTGAGGAACAAGTCATTGAATGAAATCCTTCGCAAAAATGTTCAGCACCGAAAATTTGAATAGGTTTTTTAGTTATAAGACTAGTACCTATCGCATTCGTGCCAGCAGCACTTTCGCTCCAATCCATTCCAACAGTAAAGTTCGTGTTTCTTGTTTGTTTAATGACATCTGATTCACCTTTTAGATAAATCATTTTCCCTTCTTCATCACTTAACGTAATCATATAGCCCGTTCCGATTAACTTGTGAAAAATATTATCAATAATTGGTTTGGCAACTTGATAGAGTGCTGATTCGGATAAGATTTCATCTAGTTCATTTCTATTAATTGCTTCATTTGCTTGCTTTATTTGGGGATTTACTCCGATTATTTTGCATCGTTTCCAGGAATCTAAGACATCGTGACGGACCACTGGCTTTAAATCTGAGTTTTTTCCTTTTGATACAAACTTTTCCCAATATAATTGTGTTTCCTCCATCTTATTAAATAAATCGTGAGTAGAAAAAATTGATAAAAATGGATTTGGCAATCTTTTTCCTCCTTAAATTATTTTAATGGGGATTCTATTTTGAGAATAACAGTGGGCAAATGGCAAATAGGAAAGTGTGTTATAGGTAGTTATTTTAGTAGGTAGATCACGATGAAAAAATGAGTCCCTTTATTTTTTCTCATTAAACCAATAATACCATCTGGTTCCATTATTCACAATAGTTAGAAGATTGGGAGCTGATTTTCTAATTCGTTTTCAACTATAGATAGGGGAAATAGTTTTAAGGCGTAGCTAGACCCATATCGCTACACCCGTATGGCTACATGTGTATCAATTCGATACAACTATAATACAAAAATATGAAATACTCAGTACACTTTGTCGCGTTTAAGGGATTTTAATAGATTTTGGATAGTTGGCACGAGTCTTGCAACTATAGTTTGTAAGTTACTCAAGAAGGGTCAACAAGTGTAAGAAATACGTTCTCTTGAATAACCAGAGTAAATAGTAATTAAAACGAAGGGGGAGACATTAAATGGCAAAATCGCAAATTCTAGCAATCGATGCCGGTGGTACAATGACAGACACATTCATTATTGATGAAAAAGGGGAATTCGTTGTTGGTAAAGCTCAAACGACTCCAAAAGATGAATCTATTGGACTTATGGAATCTGCAAAAGACGCTTTAACTTATTGGGATACGACAGTGGAAAAGGAGTTTCCTAGTTTGCTTGCAGGTGTTTATTCTGGAACAGCTATGCTTAATCGATTAGTTTCACGGGTCGGTCAACGGGTTGGTTTAGTTCTTAATAAGGGAATGGAAGATAATCATCGAATGGGGCGTGCGGTTCAATCCCATCTTGGCTATTCTTATGCTGACCGAATTCACATCAATACGCATCACTTTGATCCGCCACTGGTTCCTAGGAATTTAACTGTAGGTATAACTGAAAGAGTAGATATGCATGGGAATATGATCATTCCTATTTATGAGGATGAAATTAGACCAGCAATCCAACAGTTATTGGATCGGGATGTGGAAGCGATTGTTATTAGTTTCCTTCATTCATTTAAATACCCAGATCATGAACGGAAGGTTCGCGATATTGCGATTGAGATGGTCAAAGAAGCAAAGAAAGATATTAAAGTTTTTGCTTCTGTTGATTATTATCCGGTACGAAAAGAATCGCATCGGACAAACACAACAATCGTAGAAGCGTATGCGGCTGAACCATCGCGTATATCTCTAGAACAAATAGGCACGAAGTTGAAAGAAGTTGGTTCTGATTTTGACTTGCGTATTATGGCTAGTCATGGTGGGACAATCAGTATACAAGCCAATGAATTGGCGAGAACGTGCGTATCTGGACCAATCGGCGGAATGGTTGGTGCCAAATATTTAGCAGAAAGTTTAGGTCTTCCTAACGTAGCATGCTCTGATATTGGCGGAACAAGCTTTGATGTTGGGCTTATTACCCAGGGTGAATTGGCTATTGATTCTAGTCCAGACATGGCTCGACTCGTACTTTCTTTACCGCTTGTTTCTATGGATACAACTGGTGCGGGAACAGGAAGTTACGTACGCGTGGACCCTAACTATGGAAATCTAACGTTAGGACCGGATAGTGCCGGAGCTCTTGTTGGTGTTTGTAATCCAGAAGGGGGAATTGAAACTGTCACGGTTTCTGACTGTCACGTTGTATTAGGTTTGATTAATCCTAATAACTTTATCGGCGGGAAAATAATCCTTTCACCAGAAAAAGCTTATGAAGCTGTAAAAACTCAAATTGCTGACCCGCTTGGGTTGAGTGTGGAGGATGCAGCGCTAGGTGTTACTGAACTACTGGAAGCACAATTGGGCAACTATCTGGAGTCAATGATACTTGGAAAAGGATATTCACCAGCTCAATATGTTTGCTTCTCTTATGGCGGAGGGGGCCCGTTACACACAGCGGGTTATACGAAAGGCCTTGGCTTTGAAGATGTTCTCGTACCTGCTTGGGCGGCTGGATTTTCAGCATTTGGATGTGGAGCAGCTGACTTTGAATATCGTTATGATAAAACGTTAGACCTTAACGTAGCTGAGAAAGAGGATTCTAGCGTCATTCTTAATACAGGAAAGGTATTACAATCTGCGTGGGATGAATTGAAAGAGAAAGTAGCAGAGGAATTCGACAAAAATGATCATGCTGAAGACACGGTTAAATTCCGCCTGTTTTATCGTATGCAGTATCAAGGGCAACTAAACGATTTGGAAATTGAGGCTCCGTTTGAAAGATTTAATGGGGTTGAAGATTGGGATGTTCTAGTTAAAACATTTGAAGAGACATATTCGCGCGTCTATGCCAAATCTGCATTATCACCTGAATTAGGCTACAGTATCACTGGTGCAATTGTTCGTGGAATTGTTCAGGTAGCGAAACCTAAAATACCAACAGAGCCTTTGTCTGGTAAGACTCCGCCGGCGGACGCATTTTTAGGTAAACGTAAAGTGTATTGGACTGACGGCTGGATTGATGCAAATATTTATGAAATGGAAAAAATGAAAGCAGGTAACGTTGTCGGTGCATTCTCTATTTTAGAGTCAACTGCAACAACTTTAGTGGTACCTACTGGATTTGAGGCACATCTCGATGAGAATCGTATCTTCCATCTTAAAGAACTTTAATTCAATTTAAATTTATAAAATAATAGGGAGGTAATGATATTGACGACAAAACAAGAAGAATTAACAACGCATATACAAGAGGGTGTATTTCAACAGTCTAGAGGTCCAATCGGTTGGGACGGAAAAACGCTGAAACAAATGAGGAAAGAGACAGACGAAATTAGTAAGGAAACCGGTCATTATGCTGGTTTAAGAACTCTACCGTTCAAAGAATCTGACCCGATTCGTTTTGAAAAAATATTTTCAAAACTCCGTGGTGGAGTAGTCCATGCTAGGGAAACAGCAAAAAAAGTTGCAGCTTCTCCAATTGTAGAACAAGAAGGAGAATTGTGCTTTAGTTTATACACGCCGGATGCGGATTCTATTGTTACCTCGACTGGAATTATTATTCACGTAGGAACGATGGGCGCAGCTATTAAATATATGATTGAAAATGATTATGAAGTGAACCCGGGTATTGCGGATAAAGATATTTTCTGTAATAACGATAATCATGTTGGTAACGTACACACATGTGATGTTCATACGCTCGTTCCGATTTTTTGGGAAGGTGAACTATTAGGCTGGGTTGGAGGCGTAACCCACGTTATTGATACGGGTGCAAGTTCACCGGGTAGTATGTCGGTCGGTCCTGTGAATCGATATGAGGATGGGTACCAAGTAACTTGTCGGAAAATTGGACAAAACGATGTCCTTTCAAAAGACTGGCTACTTGAAAGTACGCGTTCAGTACGGGCAGTGAAATATTGGACGCTAGATGAAAAAACACGGGTCGCTGGTTGTCATATGATACGTGACTTGGTATTAGATGTAATTAAAGAAGAGGGTCCTGACGTTTATAAAAGTTTCATACGTGAAATTATCGAAGACGGTCGCCGTGGCTTCGTGAACCAAGTAAAAACGATGCTAGTCCCTGGAGAATATCGTGGTGTATCTTTTGTAGACGTACCATTTAAGGATCTTCCAGTTCATGATTACGCAAAAGTAAATTCAATCATGCACTCACCTTCAAAAATTAAGGTTCATAAAGATGCCAAGTTAGAAATTGATTTTGAGGGGACAAATCGTTGGGGCTGGCATAGTTTTAATGCGACACCAGTTTCAATCACTTCTGGTATTTGGGTAATGCTTTCACAAACGCTCGCGCCAAATGATCGGATTAATGACGGCGCTTATTATGCAAGTGAATTTGGTATTCCACTAGGTTCATGGTTGAATCCAGACGATCTTCGTTCTGCGCATGCGAACACGTGGCATTCACTCGTTGCAGCATGGTCCCCTTTATGGAGAGGATTAAGCCGTTCGTACTTTGCCAGAGGATATTTGGAAGAAGTGAATGCTGGTAACGCGCATACAACTAACTGGTTACAAGGCGGCGGAATTGGCCCAGACGGCGAACTCCATGCGATTAATAGTTTTGAATGTGCGGCTTCCGGTGTTGGAGCTAGCGCCGTAAAAGATGGAATTAGCCACTCGGCAGCACTTTGGAATCCAGAAGGCGATATGGGTGACATGGAAATTTGGGAAATGCTTGAACCGCTAGTCTATCTAGGTAGACAAATTTTACCTGGATCAGGCGGAGCTGGTAAGTATCGTGGTGGAAGCGGTTGGCAATCACTTCGATTAGGCTGGGGGACGAATGACTGGACGATGTTTGTGGCGGGTAGCGGACATATGGCCACAGACTGTGGTTTAATGGGAGGTTATCCTGGAGCAGCAGGATATCGTTACTCTGCACTTGATACAGATTTAAAAGAAAGATTTGCTAAGCAACTTCCTTTCCCTCAAGGAGCAGATGTTGATCCAGACAATGCAGAATGGGATACAGTAATAGAAGCTAAAACGATACATCGCGATAGACAGACGGTATCAACAGAAGAAATGTTTAAGGATTATGATGTAATCATGAACTATCTACGTGGAGGTCCAGGATTTGGAGACGCTCTCGAGCGTGATCCGAAAAATGTAGCGGAAGATATAAATGCTGGATATGTATTGCCACGTTACGCAGAAAAAGTATATGGTGTTGCAGTCAAAGAAGGAAAGTACGGAGAGTATACTGCTGATGAAGCTAAAACAATTAAACTTCGTGCGCAAATACGCAAGGACCGAGCAAAACGTAGTATTCCTGCGAAAGAATGGATGAAACAAGAAAAAGAAAGAATCTTGAATAAAGAAGCATCGCCGCAAGTACAACATATGTATGCAGGTAGCTTTGCTTTAAGTGAACAATTTACAGACGAGTTCAAAGGATTCTGGGACTTGCCTAAAGAGTGGATGGTCTATGAAGAAGACTTGAATGTACCAACTTACGGCGCGCATATTAATAGGTTTAAAGATAATAAATAAAAAAAGAGGGGGTATGGACAATGGCAAAATACAATAAGAAAAAAATTGGTGAATTAATTGATGGCACATTAGAGTTTTATGAGCTGAAGGACATGATGTCAAGCCATAAAGATCCTGAGCGTTTTGGGACGTATATGAGCGTTTTACAGGAGCGTGTTACGTGGGATGATCCAATTATACTTCCTGCTGGGTTACACTTATATATCGTGCAAAAGGCAAGCGGGGATCGTATTGTAAAGTGTGATTGTGGACATGAATTCTGTGACTACAAAGATAATTGGAAGTTACACGCGAATATATATGTTCGTGATACAGAAGAAAAAATGAATGAGATTTATCCTAAGTTAATGGCGCCGGACACGGATTGGCAAGTAATTCGAGAATATTACTGTCCGGGGTGCGACACTCAGTTAGAGGTAGAAGCCGTCACGCCATGGTACCCAATCATTAAAGACTTTGAACCCGATATAGATACATTTTACAACGAATGGTTAAAAATCCCTCTGCCTACAGTGAAAGCATAAAAGAAAGGCGACGGTTCTTTGGAATCGTCGCTATTTTTTTCTAAACGTTTGAAAATAACTCGATGGAAAATTGAAGGAGGAAAACAATGAATACAATGATTATAGAGGATACAATTAGAGAACGTGCCACTGAACTGGAAAAGGAAATCCGGTTAAGTAAGGAGTATATTCAGCTCAAAGAAGCTTATCAACATATAAATGAAGATGAAATGACAAAAAAACTTTTCGATAACTTTAGAAAATTGCAAGAGAGCTTACAAAAAAAGCAAATGGCTAACGAGAGACCTACAGAAGAGGAAATAACGAAATTACAAAACCTGGCAAAGCGCATACAAGAAAATGAGAGAATCAGTAAGTTGTTGGAAGCGGAACAACGCCTAGGTTTCGTAATCGATGAGATCAATAAGATTTTTATGAAACCAATGGGAGAGCTATATGGTGATATGAAGTAAAGTAGTACCCACTTGTGGTACATAGTAGTTAATTTTATGGAATTATACTACAATCTTATTTAGGTTGTTGAATAATATGGTATTGGCATGTTCTTTGATGAAAAAAGTTTACGGATTTTGCCTAAGTTAATCGCCTAGATCTCAGCGTTGGTACATTGAGCATTTCTTTATATGGATTAAGCAACACTAAATTGCAATATTAATTTAACCGCAAACTCTCAAGCCGATTCATTGGTTTGAGAGTTTTTTGGTTCTATAATATTTGTTGGGGTATGCGTACAATTTGCATAAAAAAATACACGTGATCACCGATTTCTTTTATACTTGAATTGTCTAGAAACAAGTAAAAGTGAAAGGTGATACGTGCATATGAATTTTAACA
>NZ_PDYM01000061.1 GCF_002743055.1 Sporosarcina sp. P13
GTTACTTTCTCGCGAATATGGTCATAGCCTTTTTTAGGATTTCCACCTCTTGTTGAAGGCGAAGATTTTCCTTTTGAATTTCTGCGATTTCAGTCGGTGTCAAACCACCACTGCTTTCAATAGGGGAATGTGCTTTAATCCATTTATAGATTGTTACTTCAGATACACCATACTAGCTCCAATAATAACTTCTGGTGTGAGCCGTTTAGTATGCCATCGTTTTTGTTTCTTCAAATAAACATGAACAGATTTGTTTTTCAAATCAAAATCTGATATTTTTAAACGAACCATTTCATTAGGTCGGTTAGCGGTTACAAGATTAACTAAACAAATTGCTTTAGCTCTTATTGGTAGCTTAATAAGAGTATCCATCAATTCTCTCTTATCAATGGCTGATTTCCCTCGAACCTGCATCAAATGGGCATATTGATCTTCACGATACATTTTTCGCATCGCTGAAAGCTCGTATGCCACTCTAGCCTCTCCTTTAAATTCTATACTGTGAATCACACTTAAGTATTTTCTAATAGCTGCCAGTCTATGTTCCCACGTCGTTTTCTTTATTCTTTGTATGGTCAACGATATATATAAATAATCGAGCAGCGCCTCTGTTCCAATTAGTTGGCTAGTATTGGTGCAATATTCTTTGAACCTACGAATATCCCCCTCATATTGTCTTGGGATCTCCCCCATCTTATTTTCAATAACAACTTTTCTTTCGTAGTGACGTTTTTGAGTCTTAAACGTATCTTGATGCTTTGATAATTTAAAATCTGACATTCCTTTTCCTCCCCACTTCTTTTCAAAATCGTTCTTGGTCAAGATTTTTGACAGATTGATTATGAAAATAATTATGAGGCAATACAAAGGAGGCAGAGAAGTAAAATAGATAATACCAGTGAGTGACAATACATTTACCACTTCATATCATACGGATAATAAATGTACTTTTCAGAAATGGAAATGTTATACTTGTCATACAAACTCGGCTATTTGTAATAAAGCCGGTATACCGTTAACTGGCCATTTTATTCGTTAATACTGCTATAAATGGCTTTATTAATTTATTCTAGAAGGAGTTGAGACAGATGTTTTACTCTCCACTTTTTGAAAATGATGTACCAGCTGCATTCTCCCGCTCTTGACGGAGAGAATGTAAAGTGTACTTCTCTCCGTTAAGGCGCTTATAAAAAGCCTGAAAACGGAGGGTGCGGAATGAAAAATACATTTATTGGTTCATTATATCTAATTTTAGCCTCTAGCATTTGGGGAGGCATGTATGTTGTCGTTAAAGTTGTGGTGGCAGTCATACCGCCGGTTGAACTTGTTTGGATAAGGTATGTGATTGCTCTTCTTGCTTTGGTCACGATTGGACTGTTAACTAAACAGAATTGGAAGATAAAAAAACATCATATTAGCCTTATAGTTGCGATTGCAGTTATAGGATATGCGGTCTCTATTGTTGCCCAGGAAACAGGAACAATGCTTACTACTGCACAAATGGGCGCGATTATAACATCTACAACACCAGCATTCATGGTTGTATTCGCTAGTTTAATCCTGAAAGAGCGACTGTCTATCAGAAAATTTGTTTCGGTGTTTCTGGCGACTGTTGGTGTGGTTGTGATTGTTGGGGTCGATAATCTGGATATGTCCAGTATGCTTGGTGGTCTATCGCTTATTATAGCAGCGTTGACATGGGCACTCATGTCCGTGCTTATAAAACGTCTGCCCAATGATTATTCTCAAATCGTTGTCACAACATATGCGACTTTAATCGCTGTAATTATTTTAACTCCCTTTGTTATTCCAAGATTGCCTGAGATTAATATGAGTGATCTGGTCAGACCAGAGATTTGGGGAGGTTTATTTTATCTGGGGATTATATCTACAGCCATTGCATTTCTGCTGTGGAATCGTGGTCTACAAATGTTAAATGCATCCAGTGGTGGTCTCTATTTTTTCTTCCAACCAATTGTGGGAGCTTTACTAGGATGGCTGATACTTGGCGAAACGCTTACTTTCACCTTTTGGATTGGATCCATTTTAATTCTCTTTGGTGTCTTGATTGTTATTAAAGACGAACATGGAAATCATCCTGAGAAAGTTAATTAAAAACGAATAACTGGGGACACAGATATTTAAAGGTATCTGTGTTCTTCTAGTTAATCTTTATCAGCTGAGTATTTATAGTTTTTATTCAATTTCACTATCGGGAGCGATTGTTTAGGACCGCTTTCTGAGTTGATCGGAGCGGAAGCCGGCGACTCCGGGAGGTTCACCGCCCGCCCTCCGGAACGCATCCGGTTGCAGCGCAGATCAACGGCTTAGAACCACTATCTCGTTAACGGGGGCAATTCTTGAATAAAAGTTATGCCGTTAAAGGGCCAGATTATTGAAGAAGTTTACCCAGTTACCTTTTTCAGAGAAAAGATTAGTTTAGGATTAATAACGATGAACCGTATCATAAGTAAGTGAGGTTTATAATTTTATCTAAGTAAAAGTCTAACTAAGTAAATGGTTAGGCTTTTTTAAAGGTATTTGCCATTTTTTGACGAATATCTTAATTAAGAACCTTTACAAGAGGAGGATATAAATGGAAAAGATGATTATAAAGTTTGGTAATTGTTACGGAATAAATCAGTTAGAACATGTCTTTGATTTTACTAATAATAAATCAACTCAATTAATTTATTCACCTAATGGAATTATGAAAACATCATTGGCAAATACTTTTGATGATTTTAGTAAAGGAGTAGAAAGTAGCGATCGTATGAATCCAACCCTTGAAACTCGTAGAGAAATTATAGATCAAACAGGTACACAAATAGATACTGAATCTATATTTGTTATAAAACCTTATGAAAAGTCCTTTAAGTCTAAAACGGTATCAACATTACTGGTCAATGATGATTTAAAACAAGAATATGAAAAAGTTTCCGAGAAGATAAACTCACAAATCGATCAATTAGTTAATAATTTGAATAGAAGTGCCGGCTTAAGGAAAGATACAGTGAAGAAGTTTTGTAATGCATTTGGAAATAATGAAAAAGACTTTATTAAAACTCTATTAGAGATTCACTCTAAATTTGATAAATACCCGAATAGTGGATTTGAAAAAATTAAATATAACAGTGTCTTTGATTCAAAAGTCACTACACTAATCTTAAATTCGGAATTTCAAACTCACATAGAAGCATATATAGAGAAATATGATGAATTAGTTAGTGTATCTTCTATATTTCAAAAGGACTTTAATCATTTTAATGCAATAACCATACATAAACAGTTGAAAGACAATGGTTATTTTAATGCAAATCACTCCGTAATGTTAAACGTCAAAGGTGAAAAGGTTGAAAAAGATAATCCTGTTGAGTTACTTGATGAGATAAACAAAGCAAAAGAAGAACTGTTTGAAGACATGCAGTTAAAAGATATATTTGAAAAAATTGATAAAAAGTTAACTACAGCTCAATTAAGAGAGTTTAGAGACTTACTTTTAGATAATCAATTTATAATTCCAGAGTTGAAAGATCTACCGAACTTGGAGATAAAGCTTTGGGTATCTTATTTACATGAAAATATTGATCAATTTAATATAGTCGTTAAAGATTACTTAGCTGGTCAAGAAATACTAATGCAAGTCTTAGAAAAGGCCAGAGAAGAAAGAACAGAGTGGGAAAAAGTGATAGACATTTTTAATAGTAGATTTTATGTACCATATAATTTAGAGATAGAAAATAGAGAAGATGCAATGTTAAAAGAGGAAGCTCCGAGTATTAAATACTATTTTAATAATCAATCTGAATCGGTTGAAGAAGATTTATTATGGCAGGTATTAAGTCAAGGAGAGCGTAGAACTTTATATTTATTAAATATAATATTTGAAATCGAATCCAGAAAGAATCAAGGAATTGAAACGGTTTTTATAGTAGATGATATTGCAGATTCCTTTGACTATAAAAATAAATATGCAATTATAGAATATCTAAAGGATATTTCTAATACTGAGATCTTTAAATTAATAATACTCACTCATAATTTTGATTTCTTGAGAACTGTTCAAGATAGAATTAGTAATGGTCGCTCTAGATATGAAGCATCTTTTATGGCAATTAAAGAAGAGGAAGCTATTGTTTTGGAAAGACTAAGCTATAAGTATATTAGTAATCCGTTCAATGACTGGAAAACAAACTTAACAGAAGGTAGTAAACTTATAGCTTCGGTAACCTTTGCTAGAAACCTAGCTGAATATACAGGGGATAGTGATAGTTTTAACAAATTAACATCCATTTTACATTTGAAAAATAAAACAAAAGATATAACAGTAGGAGATATAGAATCTATTTATAAAGATATATTTAAAGATCTTGCAGATTTAGATTTGCCTGATAAAGAAAAAACAATATATGATATTATTATGTCAGTTTCAAGGGAAATCATAGCTGGGGCTACACAAGAAGTGAATTTAGAAAATAAGGTAGTATTATCAATAGCTATAAGACTGTTAGCTGAGGAATATATGATCTATAAGATTAATGATGAGGAGATTATCAAAAGAATTAATAAGAATCAAACAGGTATGCTATTTAAAGAATATAAAAAAATTGCAACTGTGGGAAGTGAATCTTTGATAGTTTTAGAAAGAGTTAATATTATGACACCAGAAAATATACATTTAAATTCATTTATGTTCGAACCAATTTTAGATTTATCTAATCATCATCTAAGTAAGTTGTATAGTGATGTAACTTTATTAGTAGAGTCCTTAGAGTTATCTACAGTATAATGTATTTCCAGTTAATCAAATTTAATGGTGGGAGAAATTATTATGTCACAATTACAAGTTCGCAGTCTAATTGATGGGTTCAATTACAATTATGTTGATTCATTATTTGATGAAGACCAAGTGACCAATTTTCGAGAATGGATTTATTATGGACATCATAAAAAAATAAATAAAGTATTAACTAATGAAATTAATTCTAAGTGGATTATAAGAAACTATTTAAGTTCAAAAATGATTTTATCTGCAACAGTAATGGTAACGTCTTTAGAATATGCAATAGAGAAAAACCTTAAAATGACCATACCATATCTTTCTTACTATGCAGTGATAACTTGTTGTAGGTCGTTTTTATATACAATTCCATATAATGAATGGACAAGCAATGAAGACTTTTTGAAAATGTCACATTCTAAAATAATTAACCTTACAAACGATTATCTTAACCACTTAGATAGTGAATTTGCTTCAGAAACTAAGGCAATGATAAATGGTTTAAAAGAATGGAGAGAGTTGTTTTCATATAAGTTTCCTTCGTCTGGTATTGGATTAACAGAGGAGTACGGATTGGATGAAGTAATAGATACTTGTACAACTCTGTGTGAACTAGCTCAATTAAGTAGTGAACAAATCCAAAAGTATGTATTAAAAAAATGTATGCACAACTTTGAAGAGTGGGGCGAAACGGAGTCAAACTTAATGGAGCATGGTTATAGATACAACGGTATGTAACCGTCAAGTAATTTTGAACAGTTTTTGCTCATTAGTTTTGAACAGTTTACGCTTGAAATAATGTTTCACGATACTTAATTCTGTGACTAGCACCTTCAAAGTGAAGGACTTCAGAGCGGTGGAGAAGG
>NZ_PDYM01000062.1 GCF_002743055.1 Sporosarcina sp. P13
CAAGAGGGGCAAGAACCGTTGTCATTGGAAAATGAATCGCTAAAAACGTTGTATAGTGAAGGGCTTTATGATGACAATGAGAAAAAGTGGCAGGAAGCATTCCCGCTAAAAGAACGATTTGAAAAGAAAAAACAACTAGTTAAGTAAGTTTAGAAGTTTGAACGAATAATCATAGTGCTGTGCTTATTAAGTCTGCAATTAAGGAGCGAGAAACAATGGCTAAATATACGATTGTTGATCAAGAAACATGTATTGCTTGCGGTGCTTGTAGTGGTGTCGCGCCCGATATATATGATCATACCGATGACGGTGTATCTTACGTAACGCTTGATCAGAATGAAGGAATGGTAGAAGTCCCGGAAGAGTTGTTTGATGATTTGGAAGATGCATATGAAGGATGTCCTAGCGAGTCAATCAAAATTTCGGACGAGCCATTTCAAGGAAATGCACTAAAATATGAAGAAGCTATGTAACATTAGCAATTTATATGCTAGAAATAGGGGATAGATCACTGGGTCTGTTTAATTTCAGTAGCAGCTACAAGTGATAAAAGCATACTACATTTACGCTTAAAGAAAGAACACAGTGAACGGAGTGGGTTAGATGTACGGAGAAGATGAAGTTTTCGATATTACGATAATTGGTGGAGGTCCAGTTGGATTATTCACTGCATTTTACGCTGGACTCCGTCAAGCAAAAGTAAAGGTTATTGAAAGCTTACCACAGCTTGGCGGGCAACTTTCTGCTCTCTATCCTGAAAAGTATATTTACGATGTAGCAGGATTTCCTAAAATTACTGGTCAAAAATTGGTTGATAACTTAACGGAGCAAATGAAGCAGTTTGATCCAGTAGTCGCCCTTAATGAGGGAGTTGAAAAACTGGAAAAGCAACCTGATGGGATATTTAAAATTACGACAAATAGTGCAGATCATTTCTCAAAGACTATTATTATTACAGCAGGAAACGGTGCATTTAATCCAAGAAAGCTTGGGTTAGAAACGGCTGATAAATACGAAGGGAAAAATCTGCATTATTTTGTGAGTGATATGCAGAAATTTGCTGGAAAAAAAGTTCAGCTATTTGGAGGCGGGGATTCAGCTGTTGATTGGGCGCTAATGCTTGAACCGATAGCCGAGGAAGTAATACTTACTCATAGACGCGATAAATTCCGTGCGCATGAACATAGCGTGGAACTACTTAAAAACTCTAAAGTGAAAGTTATGACCCCTTATGTACCACAAGAGTTTATTGGAGAAGATCATATTGAGCACGTCATTCTTGAGCATGTAAAAGGTGATGGAACAAAAAGTATCGAAGTTGATGATGTAATCGTAAACTATGGTTTTATTTCGACACTTGGTTCAATAAAAGATTGGGGACTTGAAATTGAGAAGAATAGCATAGTTGTTAATTCCAAAATGGAGACAAATATTGCTGGGATTTATGCTGCTGGGGATATTTGTACTTATGAAGGGAAAGTGAAGCTTATTGCTACTGGTTTCGGGGAAGCACCTACCGCGGTCAGCAATGCAAAAGTATACATCGACCCTAGTTCAAAAGTGCAAGCTCCCCATAGTACGAGTGTCATGGGCGAGAGTGAAGATAAGATAGTTTCCGTTACACTTTAATTTAAAGAATGAGAAAAGATTAATCGAAACGAGGTTTAACTCGATTTTGATTGATTTTTTTTTGTAGTTATATTTTTATATCAAGCACTTACAACAGATATCCATTTTTGGTATAAGCAAAGGAGAGAATTTCACATGATTACAAAAATTGAACATATAGCAATCATTGTAGAAGATATGGACGAATCCATTACATTTTATTCAAAAATATTTGGTTTTACAGTACGTCTTCGTGGAGAAAATCCCAATCGAGAAATGGCATTTTTATATTTAGAAGCTCAACCTGATACTGAAATAGAATTAATTAGAGATATTGATCCGGTCGGTGAATATAACCGAAGTGGGATTGTAAATCATCTTGCTTTTACAGTGGAGGATATCGATCTGTCTATTCAACATTTCAAGGATAAAGGGATTAAGTTTATATCAAGTGAACCTCAACCAACCCTTGAAGGTGGGCGTATGATTTTATTTAATGGTCCGAATGATGAACTTTTGCAGCTGGTTGAGCGCTTAAATGCATGACTGCCGGTGAAGGTAGATCGCTGTCTATGAACACGATCCGAAGAATGATGTATTGGTAGTTAGGTGAGTTACCCGGTATATACCCGGTATATAATAGAAGGAAGTTATCATTCCTATACTAAAGACTACCGGGTAGTCTGAGTTTAGGTAAACCTTTTGGTGTAAAGGTGTCTGGAATCCTAGTAGCGATAGTTAGTACCCATAATGGCGGTACAAGACATCGTTGCGTGGTGACAGACACTTTTTTAGTTTAACTTACACTATTTTTTCGTACTAAACATACAGAATATTTAATACTTTCAGACCTAATGTGTAGTAGTTTAAATATTGCAAATGTTTTATTATGAAACTAGATTAAATACCTAGATGTAATTTTCAATCAACATTTGATCTAGGATGAAAGGTTAGATTTTTTAATGCCGTTGATTAGTTAAGTATTGTCATTTCTCGAATAGATGATCAACTTCTATTACTAGTAGGGAAATTTGAATATTATGACATGAAACAATTAGTAATGGGGAGGAAGGAATTATGACTATTCAATTACAAAACCAAAAACAAAGTCAGCTTGATCAAGTGTTGACTGAAATTCGTGTTCGACGTGAAGAATTTGAACAGAAGAGACATGTACCAAAGGATATGATAGCGCAACTGAAAAAACTAGGCGTCTATCGCGCACATTCACCACAGCGTTTCGGTGGAGATGGTAGCTCACCAATGGAGTTTCTTAAACTAATAGAGAAAATCTCTGAAGCTGACGGTTCCGCGGGATGGGTAGCAAGTTTTGGATCTGCTGCTGTCTATCTAGCAGCCCTACCACAAGAAACGCTTGCAAAAATTTACGCAAATGGTCCAGACGTGGCGTTTGCAGGCGGTTTGTTTCCAGTCCAGCCCGCAGAGAGAGTAAATGGTGGATGGATTGTTAACGGTCTTTGGAAATTTGCAAGTGGGTGTAAGGGAGCTGATATTCTTGGTGTTGGTATCGGTACTGGAGAAGGTGGTAAACCACTCACCGCTGTAATAAAACCAGAGGATGTTGAAATCATTGAGAACTGGGAAGTTATCGGGATGCGTGGAACGGGTAGTCATGATCTGCGTGTGAAAGATGTTTTTGTTCCAGATGAATGGACATTTGTTCGTGGCGGTACTCCGACTATTGAAGAACCAATTTCTCAATTCCCATCCATTGCTTATGCAGCGCAAGTACTAGCGGTGGTTAACCTTGGAGTGGCACGAGCAGCACTTGAAGAAATTTCTTTGATGGCGGGACGTTCTGGTATTACGGGTGCACCTAAAATGGCTGATCGAGCTTACGTACGAATCTCCGTAGCAAAAGCAGAAGCCAAACTTAGATCAGCACGTGCCTTTTTCTATGAAGCTACCGAATCCGCTTGGGAATCGATCCTCAAGGGCGACGGCGTTTCCGCTGATCAAACAAGCATGCTCCGTCTTGCAGCTGCTCAAGCCGCGCGCGAAGGTGCAAACGCTGTACAATCGGCTTACTTACTTGCGGGAACCTCAGCTATTTACGACGGACACCCGTTGCAACGATACCTTCGAGATGCGATGGTAGTTACGCAGCACGCTTTCCTGAACGAAAGCATGTATGATGGCGCAGGGTCAGTACTCTTGGGTGTGCCTCCGATGAAAGGTTACATTTGATAAAAGTAATAAACATAAACAATACGCTGTTTTATGAATTGGCATTCCATTGTATAGTGCGTTCAAAAGGTTGAGAATACACTTCCGCTAATGTAAAAAAATAAAAAAGTATACTATGTACCTAAATGATTTAACGGAATGTATAAGAACCATTCTACAACTTAAAATGAAAACGCTGTCATCCCGGTTGAATGTATGGATGATAGATCACTCTAAAACTACCAATTATGTCCGAAGTACTATAAAAAATAGAAAAATCGTAGCTCTATAAGAAGTTAAAGTGATCATAGCGAGAATCTATTAATGAATTAGGGGGAATTACAATGTTAACACCAGAAGATAATCAGTTACTCACTCAAACAGATGCCGGCACACCAATGGGGGATGTGTTTCGGAGATATTGGATACCAGCGCTTCAATCAGAGGAATTGGTAAGTGACGGAAAGCCACAACGCGTGAAGTTGCTAGGTGAAGACTTAGTCGCGTTTCGAGACACCGAAGGAAAAGTGGGCCTTATTGATGAGCGATGCCCGCACCGTGGCACTTCACTTTATTATGGAATTAACGACGGTTGTGGTATTAGATGTATGTATCATGGCTGGAAGTTCAATACAGACGGAGAGTGTACAGAAATCCCCTCAGAACCGACCGATGGGAAGTTTAGAGAATCGATTCAATTAAAGAGCTATCCAACAAAAGAAGTGAGTGGCATTATTTGGACGTATATGGGTCCTAAAGAATCTGAACCTGCTTTCCCAGATTTCTATTGGATGAGCCTACCACGGGAAAATAATCTAGTTGAACGCGTGTGGCAGGAATGTAACTATGCACAGGCGATGGAAAATGATTTAGACTTTGTCCACGCCGCATTCTTGCATAAAGCCCATGCAACACAAGAAGTAGAAGAAGGGATTTTAAGTAGTGATTTAGGCATTGATCCGAATCATCCCCTCGTTAAAAATCCACCAGTGAAACAATCAGTTCAAGATACGAACTATGGGAAGCGATGCATCGCAGTCGGAATCGGAACAGAGGAAGAGAATGCCTTTATGGAAATTCATTATATCTTCCCATTCTATACGTACCCACCACGCTTTGGCGGGGAAGATGGTATGTGGCATGCCTTTGTACCACGGGATGATCATAGTACGTGGACGTGGGATGTACAATTCGCACATGATCGGAAGATTGATGTGGAAGCACAGCATGCTCGCCGCGGCCTGAAATTGGATGAAAACCTAAGAAAAGTAGTCAATGCGGATGTTGAATATAATCAAGATCGGGATTTACAAAAGACTGGAAACTTCACAGGTATTCGTGGGATTGCGAACCAAGATCATGCAGCAACCGAAACGATGGGCACAATTGTCGACCGTACACGGGAGCGATTAGGAACAAGTGACTTGCCAATTATTCATATGCGTCGGATCTTACTGCAACAGGCGAAAGCGTTCCAAGAGGGGCAAGAACCGTTGTCATTGGAAAATGAATCGCTAAAAACGTTGTATAGTGAAGGGCTTTATGATGACAATGAGAAAAAGTGGCAGGAAGCATTCCCGCTAAAAGAACGATTTGAAAAGAAAAAACA
>NZ_PDYM01000063.1 GCF_002743055.1 Sporosarcina sp. P13
TATCCAATCTACCTTGTACTCAAAAAGCGAAGGCACAACTGCGGGGTCAGCCGAAGCCATGAGACAACTAGCGCGCACTTTCGCTAGCTGGCTCCTGGCGGGAGGCAATCCCCCACGTGCCGAAGCGATGATAGAAAGCTGACCTTCACTAACTTCAGTATCGAAAAAGAGTCGAGCAACGATCCTAAAAAAACTGATTTTCCAAAGTACAGAAACCCACTCAATCTACCTTGTACTCAAAAAGCGAAGGCACAACTGCGGGGTTAGCCGAAGCCGGGAGACAACTAGCGCGCACTTTCGCTAGCTGGCTCATGGCGGGAGGCAATCCCCCACGTGCCGAAGCGATGATAGTAAGCCGACCTTTACTGCCTTCAGTATCAGAAATAAGTCGAGCAACGATCCAACACAAACTGGTTATCCTACGTACAGAAACCCATTCAATCTACCATGTACTAAAAAAAGCGAAGGCACAACTGCGGGGTCGGTAGAAGTGTAGGGCCTAACGTAATCACGATTTATCTACGCAAAAAAACTGCTATAGCGAAAAGGCTACAGCAGTTTTCCTCGTTAAAACAATAAATGTGCAATCCCCGCAATAATCGGCAATGCGATAATTGTACGAAGTAAGAAAATGATCAGCAAGTCGAAAATATTCAGAGGGATTTTCGTCCCTAATATCAAGCCACCGACTTCGGACATATAAATAAGCTGTACAACCGAAACTGCTGCAATTGTAAATAGTGTAATAGGTGACGTGATAACACCTTCAGCCAAAATGACTGGTAAGAACATATCTGCGAAACCAACAACCATAGTCTGTGCGGCATCTGCAGCTTCAGGAATTTGGAGTACGTTTAAAATATACTCGAATGGTTTCCCTAATATCCGGAATATATTCGTATACTCTGCCATAACTAATGCGACTGTACCAAATGCCATAACGACTGGTGTCACACCGAACCACATATCCAAAACATTTTTCATCCCGGATTTGACAGTTTTCACAACTGAACGCTGTTTCGAAGCTGTTTTCAATGCATTTTCGATACCTAATGAAATCACATTCGTATTCGGAGGAAGTTTTTCATCTTCTTCTGAATACTCCCGATCATCAATATAGGTGTTCTTAATCGAACGTAGTGGATAGATTCTCGGCATGATCAGTGCCAGGATAAAGCCTGTAATAATAACGGTCGCATAAAATGGAAGGAAATAATTTGCCATTCCAACTGTATCGATAATGACCAATGAAAACGTAATCGACACGACAGAAAATGTTGTAGAAATAATAGCAGCTTCTCGCTGTGTATAGTAGCCATCTTCATATTGCTTACTTGTCAATAAGACACCAATCGTACCATCGCCGATCCAAGAAGCGAATGCATCAATAGATGAACGGCCAGGAAGATTGAATAACGGTCGCATAATTTTGACCATTAACGTACCGAAAAACTCAAGTAGTCCAAAGTTCAATAATAAAGGCAATAAAAATCCGGCGAAGAAGAAAATACTGAACAAAAAGGAAACGAGTCCATCACTTGCTAATAACAGACCACCCGTATTTTCACTCCAAATTGCTTCTGGTCCTAATTTGAAGACAACCATAATGGCGAAGATTGCACCGATTATACGTGTGATCGTCCAGAAAGGAGTCACTTTAAATAAGTTCAAGAAAAAAGAAGAATGATGTGGATCTCTTTGGACGAAAAGAAAAATTACAGATCCGATTGCTGATAGTGAAATCAAGTACATCATCAACTGAGGAATAATCGGTTCTAATGTGCCTGCTAGCAAATCAGCTAATTTGGCGATGGGCACTTTCCAGCCCGCTTCAAATGGAAGTGGAATCATAAATAGGATGATTCCGAGTATAGAAGGGATTAGGAATGTGAACCACGTACTGGCGGTATATTTTTTCAAGGTGCTTCTCTCCTTGTAATCAATGTGTATTACTGTATATTTATACATTATACTGTGTAATGATCAGTTGTAAATACTTTAACATAAAGTGCAACTTTTCAGTTAGCGAAGTGACTACAGAGTTAGAGTAGTTGGACGTATGCTTACTCTATAGGTTGGTATGAAAAACATCCTAAACGGCATGAAATGCGTAGTTCATGACTGCTTTATTTCATCGCTAAAACCTTTAATAATTCGGAAAAATGAAATATAAACAACTTCCTTTAAATCTTCGAAAAAAAGGAGTATGCTATTCCAATAGTAATGAGTTTGAGGAAGAAATGGAGGAGGATGTTGGTGGTTTTTGGAGAAAACATCAAAGTCCGTAAACGAATCTTACAATTGATCGAAGGATTGACTGATGAGGAGTTCAACGAAATGCCATCACACGGTGGTTGGTCACCAAAGCAGATTGTAGAGCATTTAGCATTAATGGAATGCCAAGTGGCTACAAACATCGCCAAAGAATTGAAAAATCCCGACAGCCTCCGTGTATTTAAGAAACCGATTAGTGTGAGTTCCATTCCACTTTTGAAGACTTATGCATTGGAATATACCGAACCGACGGATATACACCTTTCTATCTCAGAAATTAAAGAAAGACTGCATCAATCTAGAAACTTTCTTCTTGATATTTATGACTCAGCGACTGAAGTGGAGCTAAGGGCGAAATCTATTAAGCATCCTATGTTTGGAAATGTTCCGTTGATCCAATGGTTCCGTTTCGTAGGATTCCATGAAAAAAGACATTTGCGGCAACTAAAGCGTGCAGTAGAAAGAGTGAAATCTACAAAGCCGTTGCTTACTCAATCATATAAATAATAGGTATAATGAAAGAACTTGGTCAGCAACTGGCGCAAGTTCTTTCATTATTTAGCAAACAATCATCTATACTTTATACAACTAGCGGAGGAGAATAGTATATGAATAGATACTGTTTTGACACACCTGAAAAGCTACGAAGTCTATTATGCGAGCTCGTTAGCTGGGACAGCCGAACGTTAACAGAAGGAGAGCGTTTCTTTTCTTGGAAGCTACAAAATAAATTAAGTGAACTAGACTATTTTGTGAAAAACCCTGAGCAAGTAACGCTACATGATGCAGGCATTGGAAGACAAGTAGTGCATGCGCTGTATAAGCATCCAAAAGCTACAGACACGATTGTTTTGATTAGCCACTTCGATACGGTGCATACAGATGAATACGGAGCACTTGAGCCACTAGCCTTTTATCCGGAAGAGTTAACGAAGAAGTTGCTGGAAGATAAAGATGCGTTAACTGACGTTGCTCGTGCGGATTTGGAATCCGGCAATTATTTATTTGGCCGCGGAACGATGGACATGAAGATGGGATTAGCATTACATATGCAGTTACTCGAGCGGGCAAGCATCGAAAAATGGCCGATCAATTTACTGCTTTGTACTGTGCCAGACGAAGAAGTAAACTCAGCTGGTATGCGTGCGGCTGTTAAAGAGTTGGTACGTTTACAAGAAGAAGAAGGTCATAACTTCAAGCTGTTTTTAAATGGTGAGCCATCATTTTCTCAAGGTCCGGCAGATACGAAAGAATATATCTACTCGGGGACAATCGGTAAAATTATGCCGTCTGCTCTGTTTTACGGGAAGGAAACACATGTAGGAGAACCGTTGAAAGGAATTACAGCGGATTATATGGCTTCCTTCTTGACGCAAGCAATGGAGTGGAATCCGTTGTTCCAGGAAACTGATCGCGGAGAATCTACACCACTACCTGTGACGTTGTTGCAGAAAGACTTGAAATTTCAATACTCTACGCAAACACCTCAACGCGCAGCTGCTTTGTATAATGTCTTTATGTTCAAACGGACCGCAGCTGAAGTGATGGATTTATTTGAACAAGTCGCAAATGAAGCGATGACACGTTGTAATGAAGCGTATCAAGCGGTTTGTGCGCGTGAATCGGCAGACATGATTGGCCATATTCGTGTGTTGCGGTTTGAAGAGTTATTGGATTATGCGAATAAGAAGTTAGGTACAGGCGAAGTCGCACGCTTGAAGCAGGAGGTATTGCTACAGGAAGACTGGGATGATCGCGAACAATCGATTCGAATTGTGGATACATTAATGATTGAATGTCAGGAATTAGGTCCAGCAGTTGTGTTGTTCTATGCCCCCCCTTATTATCCGGCTGTAAATACGTCAGATGATCCTCTCGTAATGGAATCTATTGAATTTTTGCAAGAGAGAGCGCAAGTGTTTGATCTGACTCTTGATCAGGTTCATTATTTTAATGGGATTTGTGATTTAAGTTATGTTCATTATAAAGATGAAGCTAATCACTGGAAAGCCTATGCTAGGAATACGCCAGTTTATGGAGCAACGTATGATATTCCGTTTGAGGATATGCGGAAGCTTACGGCGCCAGTGTTAAATGTCGGCCCGTTTGGTAAGGATGCGCATCAGAAGTCAGAGCGTGTTCATGTTGATAGTGCGTTTAAGGAAATTCCTGTGTTGCTTGAGCAGCTTGTGAAGAAGCTTGCTGGGATGCAACAGTTACCGAAGTCTAGATGAGTAGGTAGGGGCTGTGTTAAGAAGGTGTGGTTTACGCCTTCTTGAACAGTTCCTTTTTTTGTCGTTGCTCGACTTTTTTACGGTACTAATGTTGGTGAAGGTCAGCTTACTAACATCGCTTCGGCACGTGGGGGATTGCCTCCCACAAAGAGCCAACTAGCGAAAGTCGCGCTAGTTGTCTCTTTGCTTCGGCTGACCCCGCAGTTGTGCCTTCGCTTTAGTGTACAGGGTAGATTGAGTGGGTTTATGTACTTTGGAAAACCAGTTTGTGTTGGGACGCTGCACGACTTTATTCCGGTACTGAAGTTAGTAAAGATTGGTTTCCTATCATCGCTTCGGCACGTGGGGGATTGCCTCCCGCCAGGAGCCAACTAGCGAAGGGCGCGCTAGTAGTCTCCTGGCTTCGGCTGACCCCGCAGTTGTGCCTTCGCTTTTTGAGTACAGTGAGGTTTTAGTAGTCTTTGGTACTTAATAAAATTCACTTTCAGACTTTAGCGTACTATGATACTTACCTTCCCTGACTAAACGAAGGCGCCTTACAAGCGGTAGGCGGAGCAATGAGACAGAGAGGCGGTCTTCCTGTCTGGCTCATTGCGGGAGCCATCCGCCAGCGCCGAAGTGGGTACAGTGATGATTACTTAACAAAATTCAGAAGCGGATCAAAGTGTCTAGAAATTACTGAATTCCTTACTAACTTCAACGTACTATGAGA
>NZ_PDYM01000064.1 GCF_002743055.1 Sporosarcina sp. P13
AAAATATATCCATTACTATAATACGAAACGGATAAAGGCAAAATTAAAAATGAGTCCGGTCCAATACCGAACTCATTTTGAGCAAGTTGCCTGATGAAATAATCGTGTCTAACTTTAAGGGGTCACTTCAGTTCCGGAGGGCCCGCGATGAGCCAACCGGTCGCAAGCTCCCCTGGTTGTCTCATCTGTCGGGCTGATCCTCCCGGAGTCGCCGCCTTGCGCTACGCTTCACTGGTATTCCTTCCAAAGTTAGTGAGTGGAATATTCAGCTTCGTACTTTTTTCATTTTGAACTTGATAAATTAAAGAACAATCAATCAGTTACTTGATGACTACAATGAATAGCATAGTACTTGTCTACTATCTATAGGATTGAAGCGAAAGCGTCCACCTCTGTAGCGAGAGCCGTTGCGAAGTACGGCTTTTGCGAACATAAGCGGAGCGTTGGAAGCACATTTTTGCCCTAAATCCCGGACCAATCACTATGTTTACTTTTTTGTATGCATACTAATAAACATATATTTTTTTGAATGACACATTTTTTGTTCTGATGAATAGTTAACTGTAAAAAGGGAATAACAGAAAATAAAGGAGGTTTTCCTATGAGACGGACGATGTTTTTTCTTGTGGCTGCGCTTCTGCTCGTACTGGCTGGATGCTCAAGCAAACCTGCTACGTCGCTTGATGGAAACGTTGGATCCGATGGCGAATCAACAAACGATGGAACAACGAAGGATGAGCAGACAGGACAAAAAGATGGCGATCAGACAAAACAAGACGATGCAAACCTAACGGATGTTTCCCTGCTCGATTACTTTTTACCTGACGGATCGAGCGCACATTATAAAGGAGAAGGAAATGAATTTGCTGAGCTCGATATTACAGTAGCTCGTCCCGCTGAAGATTATGTCGTGATCCATGAAAACAACGGAGGCTCATTCATTCAAAAAGTGTATAAACTAGTTGGGGATGAAATTCAAGTGCTGCAAGAAGAACATACGGAATTGAGCGCCGAAGTCCCTACTCCAGCGCAACTGGACGCAATGGAACCAACTCGTATCTATTTGAAGGGTCCAGTTGCTGTAGGAACGACGTTTGACGATTGGAAGATCGTAGAAACCGATGTAGCGGTTACCACGCCGTATCAGCAGTTTGAAGACGCTATAGTAATCGAGCAAGAAGGTGACAACTTCATTAACCGTATCTATTTGGTAAAGGATATTGGTGAAGTAAAACGCGAGTCGATTATGACAATGGAAGGTGAAGATGATTTCGTAGTTACTTCCCAACTAGAAACTGTAACACAACCATAATCAATAAATCTTTGTATTGAAAAAGGCGCCCCTAGGGACGCCTTTTGATTAGTGGATTAGATTTTCACAACGTTAGCTGCTTGTAAACCACGGTTGCCTTCTACTACTTCAAATTCAACCTGCTGACCTTCGTCAAGAGATTTGAATCCGTCGCCTTGAATAGCTGAGAAGTGTACGAAAATATCTTCTTCTCCGTCAACTTCGATAAAACCGAAGCCCTTTTCTGAGTTAAACCACTTTACTGTACCTTGTTTCATTCGATAACCTCCAAAAATATATAAGTACTTGTTAATACATGAACTCTCGCATAAAAAAAATTCACGCATTACAAAAGATACCGACGTCGCCGATCACTTTTGTAATAGGTGAATCTCATAGCATACGGTCGTTCGATTAATTTACTTAACAACATCATAACATACACATTTAAATTGTCAATAAAAAGCATAAATAACGAAGACATTATTTTTAGGAAATGTTTGGTTTTTCATTATACAATACAATAATACCGTGATAAATTTGTGTATCCCCTTCGCATCCTTCGCAGTAACGCTTTTCTGAATCCGACCAAAACGCGTGAAAACATCCTTTTCGTTTTTCGTAATAATCGAATTGTGGTTGCATTTCATTAATCAAATCATTGACATGTTCTTGCATCAACTGCTGATCTTTAAACATTTTCGAAGTAACCGAAAAATCACGCCATTCATCAAACATCCACCACGGTTCAAAATCGGCTTTCATATAAACTACTTCATACATTAGTATGCACTCCTTTACCTCATTCTATGCATAATGTCATTAATCTTAGCAAAACGAACACGTATAGCAAAGTGAAAAGATTTACATACCGTAATATATGAGTTTTCATCTACATTCGGCTATAATTAAGAAAGAAGCTATTCAAATGATTGTCAGCTGCCGAAAGAATGAAACCTTTTGCCGCGCAATCCGTAAGTACTATATAGAGAAAATGGAAGGTGGCCTGAACAATCATGAATTTTGTTAAAAACTTTTTTACCCGACATCTAATCATGGCCCCGACTAGTTTGTTCACATGGATATTCCTCGTGTCTGGTGCCGGTCTAAACTTCTTTGTCAGTTCCGCAATAGGGGCTGGACTGTATGCCGGAGGATATGTAGCGATTAAAGAAATTCAATTACGCTCTACCCTTAAACAATTCGGATTGGCTCGTTCTGAATATAAACATATTGAACAACAAGTCATTGAATCTAAGAAAAAAGTAAAACAGCTAACGAATATGTATGGACAAGTCCGCTCGATCCAAGCGTTTAGACAAGTCTATGATATGGCAGCAAAAGCTAGAAGAATTATTAAAATCGTTCAAACGAATCCACGTAAATTTTATCAGGTGGAAACATTTTTCTATGCACATCTTGACTCGGCAGTAGAAATCACTTCTAAATATGGATTGCTTGTGAATCAGCCGTTAAAAGACACAGAAATTAAAATCGCATTGCAGCACACACGCGAAACATTAGCGGATCTCAATCAAGAAATGGAAAGAGATTTACGAAACGCAGTGGCAACGGACTTGGAACAATTACGTATGGAAATTGATTTTGTAGATGTGACAATCAATAAAGAGAAACCGTTGCTTGAATCGAAAGGGGAACATTCTAATGACAGAGAAACAATTAAATGAAACGTTTGATATGCAAGAACCAAGCATGGACGATTTGCTTGGCAATCCATTCGATATGGATGCAAGCTTATTACCAAAAGAAATGGAAAATACACTAGCTGAAAGTAAAAAACCAGCTAAATTGATCGATCGCCTTTCACTTGAAGAACAAGATAAGGCAAAGCAACTCGCTTCACAAATCCCTGTAGGCAATTACGAAGCGATTATCACATACGGAGCCAATGCTCAGAACGAACTTTCTCGCTTCTCTCACAAAATGCTAGACCATGTACAGAGCAAGGATATCGGCCCTGTAGGTGATGTGTTAAATGAATTGATGAATAAACTATCCGAAATCGATCCGGATGAACTTTCTGAAAAGAAAAAATCCGGCCTTAGTCGCCTATTTGCGAAAGCTACGCGTCCTGTTGCTGAAATGATGACAAAATATCAAAAACTTGGCACACAAATTGATAAAATCGGCGTACAATTGGAACATTCCAAACGTGGCTTAATGGAAGATGTACGTATGCTCGATCAGTTATACGAGCAAAATAAAACGTATTTCCAAGCGCTAAACGTCTATATTGCAGCTGCCGAACTAAAAGTCGAGGAAATCACGCAAACGATTATTCCAGAACTTCATAAAAAAGCACAGCAAGCAGACGATCAAATGATGGTACAAGAAGTAAACGACATGGCGCAATTCGTCGATCGTTTAGAAAAACGTCTTTATGATCTTCAACTGTCCCGTCAAATCACAATCCAAAGCGCTCCACAAATTCGTATGATCCAACAAACGAACCAAACCTTAGCGGAAAAAATCCAGGCATCCATTATGACGGCCATTCCTCTATGGAAAAACCAAATCGCTATTGCTTTGACGTTAAATCGTCAGCAAAAAGCAGTCGAGTCACAGAAACTCGTAACAAAGACAACAAACGACTTGCTGTTGCGTAATTCCGAGATGTTGAAAGTCAATAGTATCGAGACCGCTAAAGAGAATGAAAAAGGTATTATCGAGATTGATACGTTGAAGAAGACACAAGAGAACTTGATCCAGACAATCGAAGAAACGCTTGTTATTCAGTCAGATGGTCGCGCAAAACGAAAAGCTGCTGAGATCGAAATCGCCCGTATGGAAGAAGAGCTTAAGACTCGCCTTCTTTCTGTATACGAAGAAACACAAAACCGCCCTTCATAACGAAGGACGGTTTTTTTGAACTTTTTTAAAGAAATACTAGAAAGTTACCTGGGATAGTGATCCGGGATTTGCGCTTCAGAGGGTACGCTTTCCTGAGGGCGTGGCTTGAGCCGCTTCCTTCGCTTCGCTACGTCAGGGTCTCAAGGCGCACGCTGATCCTCCAGGAGTCGACCCTCTTCCGCTCCAATCCTATTGGTAGATTATAAGTACTTTGAACCCCATTGTAGTGATTGAGTAACTTAATATCTGTTCTTTACATTTTTAAGTTCAAATGAAAAATCTAAATACAAAGCCGATCATTTCACTAACTATCTTCAGAAAGTAACACCAGTGAAGCGTAGTGCAAGGCGGCGACTCGGGAAGGATCAGCCCGACAGGTGAGACAACCAGGGGAGCTTGCGAAAGCCGTTGCGAAGTACGGCTTTTGCGAGTAAAAGCGAAGCGTTAGGAGCATCGGTTTTCGAGGTTGGCTCACCGCGGGCCCTTCCGAACTGAAGTGACCCCTTAAAGTTAGACACGATTATTTCATCAGGCAACTTGCTCAAAATGAGTTCGGTATTGGACCGGACTCATTTTTAATTTTGCCTTTATCCGTTTCGTATTATAGTAATGGATATATTTT
>NZ_PDYM01000065.1 GCF_002743055.1 Sporosarcina sp. P13
CATGGCTGCATTTGAAAAAGAGGACGCCGACCCGTTTCGAGAAGATACAGGAATAGCCAAGCCAAAACAGGAACTTTTTATTGATGATGTCATTCCAGTAGGGATCTAGGGCAGCATTCTACGGTGGAAAAAATAAAAAACCGCGTACCTGTGCACCACACAACTCGGACACTATTCAGACTTGTATACATTATCCATGCAACAGCTATTACGGCAAGGGTACAAACATCAGTGTCGGACGTTAGCTGTTAGTGCTACTTTCTAACGTCCAATTGGAAGTGGTGCCTGTACATTAGTAAAGGTACCACCTTGTAAACGTTAAACTAGAGACAACAGTTTTCAACAAATAAGACACAACAGTTTTCCGCTACAAAATTACTTTCTATATACTAGAGATAGTTTATGGAAAGTGAGGAAGAGAAAGTGGAAATTTTGATGGTGTATTTTGAAGTGAAGCGACTGCGGAAGGAAGGATTCTCCGATGCGGCAATCGCAAGAAAGCTTAAGATTTCTAGAAACAGAGTGAAAGATTATGGAGAAAAAACCCCAGAGGAATTTCACGCATTCGCCTTGTCTTTACAGATAGTAAAGGGTGCCTGTGCAGCACACAATTCAAATAGTGTGCTGCACAGGCACCCAAAAATTACCTCAAGACGTTAATTCAGCTTATAAAGGGACCTGATCAATTGTGTAAAAAATACCCCAACACGGGTAAATACCACTGTCAAGACGACAATATCTATGAAAGGGATGCCATTATTTTAAAGAAAATGGGGCTTAAAATCGGACAAATTCTAAGCTGGAAGGACATTGAGTTGTGTATCCGAAAGTTTGTCGCCCCTTCCGATATTCAAATTATATTTGAAACTTGTTCCTGGCGTTCATATGGAGTTTGTGAGGAAGGTATTCAAGAGACTCATGAAGGGAAGGGTTTAAGGAAACTTAAATAAGCCCTTCCCCATAGTGAATCCTGCCTGTGCAACACACATTTTAAAATCATTTCTGAATTTCATTTGAATTGCAATGTGTACAGGTAGCGCCCACTAATTTGATTGGGGGCTTACTTTCAATAGTCATCTAAATTGTCTGATTAGTGTCTGAATTGTGCGGTGCACAGGCATCGTTTTTTTCCAGACGCGATTCTGATAGCCAAGTGCGGTACCAGAGGTTTCGGGTGCCAGTCACTCAAACAATCATCTTACTTTTGACCATCATTTAGTTTTCGTGCTTCCTCTGGGCCAGATAATTTCGCACGGCCGGGATATCTGAGGTTCGTATCACGATCTGGTTTAACCTTTCCGCTTTCAAGTAACTTTTTTTCCTGACGATCTTTTGACATGAATGAAACACCTCCTACAAAGTAGGATGGACCAATTCTTATATATTATCCTAATTTATTCATTCGGGAAATTTCGGGTACCAGGTTCTTTAATTTCGGGTACCAGGTTATAACACAATTCAGTCAGCTCTAGTAGAATTGTGCGGTGCACAGCGTTTTTCTAAGCCGTCTAAGTTATCTGATTAGTGTCTGAATTGTGCGGTGCACAGGCATCGTTTTTTTAAGACGCGCATATTGAAGGTGAAGTTCCAGGGTTAGTATTTGAAATTCCTGCAATAGATGCTTATACATTTGGCTATCCTGTATACTTCTTCGGAAAAGCCTGTCAATGTGTGCATACTTATTTAGCGTCAATCCTTTTGATCGGCCTAGCTTAGAGCCAAATAAAACTAAAATGTTCAAATTACTAGATAAGCCTGGTTATGAACAGCGGCAGAAAGTACATATAATTTCGTATGAGTAACAAAATTAATGTGAAGGGACCTGAGACCATGCAATGGAAAGTAAAAGCAGAACATTGGTTAACGCAGCTGACTGACGAAGATCCGATGAAGAAGGAACTCTCTGAACTGTTACTCAATGAGATGTTAGCAGAGGAGTGTTTCTACAAAGATTTAGGGTTCGGAACAGGTGGCATGCGCGGTGTGATGGGTCCTGGAACAAATCGGTTAAATATCTACACTGTACGTAAAGTTGGCCTTGGACTTGCACAGTATGTAGTAGGTCAAGGGGTGCCGGCAATGAAGCGTGGAGTAGTCATCTCTTATGACACACGTCACCGATCCAAGGAATTTGCGCTTGAAATGGCAAAAGTGATTGGTGGACAGGGAGTGACGGCTTATCTATTTGATGAACCTCGACCCACCCCGTTACTTTCGTTCGCCGTACGCTATCAACATGCATTTGCTGGGGTCATGATTACAGCTAGCCATAATCCGCCTGAATACAATGGTTTGAAAGTGTATGGAGAAGATGGGGCACAACTTCCGCCGGAAGCAGCTGACATTATTATCGACTATATCGTTAAGTTAGGAACGGATCTTGTACGGGATCCAGCGAATGTGGAGCAATTAATTTCAGAAGGATTACTCGTATCGATTGGTGAGGCTGTTGATCTGGCGTATATGGAAGAGTTAGAAACAATTAGATTAAACAAAGATTTAACGGATGTCTCAATTGTCTTTTCAGCACTTCATGGGACAGCGAGTAAACCTATGCGACAGGCATTTGAAACGTTTGGCTTCGACAATGTCCAGTATGTAAAAGAACAAGAACAACCGGACCCGAACTTCTCTACTGTTAAAAGCCCGAATCCAGAAGAAGCTCAAGCGTTTGAATTAGCTATTCAATATGGACAACGAGTTGGAGCGGATATACTGCTCGCAACAGATCCAGATGCTGATCGACTTGGGATGGCGGTTCGCGATGAACAGGGACAATTTAAACTGTTGAGTGGGAACCAAATAGGTACAGTTATTCTTCATTATTTACTGGAAGAAAAATTAGCTGCCAGGGAGCTACCACAGAATGGCGTCGTTCTGAAAACAATCGTTTCTACGGATATTGTCAGTGTGATGGCGGAAAAGTACGGCTTACAGACAGTGGACGTGCTAACAGGATTTAAATTCATCGCAGAGAAAATCCGTGAATACGAAGAAACTAAAGAACATTCATTCCTTTTTGGTTTTGAAGAGAGCAATGGCTACTTAATTGGGGACTTTGTGCGTGATAAAGATGCAATTCAAACAGCGGTCTTCATGGCAGAAATTGCCGCTGTATATAAAGGTAGAGGAACAACTATCTATCAAGTGTTACAGAAAGTCTATGAGACGTATGGCTTTTATAAAGAACTGTACACTCCTATCACACTAGAAGGAAAAGATGGTTCAGAACAAATCACACTGATTATGGAGTCGTTCCGTAATGCGACGCCTTTGACTGTTAATGGTATTAAAGTGCAGCGGATAGAAGATTATTTAAGTAGTGAAATGCTTGAGTGTTCTACTGGGAAGATTACAAAGATCAACTTACCGACTTCTAATGTATTGAAATACTACTTAGAAAATGGGGCATGGTTTGTCATCCGTCCTTCCGGTACAGAACCTAAATGTAAGTTTTATTTCGCTGCGAGAGGTCAGACGGAAAAAGAAGCAATAGAAACAGTAGAAACAATCTGTGATTCCGTGTTGAAAAGAGTACAAACAGACGTATAGTAAAAGGTGCCTGTGCACCACACAATTCAGACACCATTCTGACTTGTATACATTAAAAAAACGGTGCCTGTGCACCACACAATTCAGACACTATTCTGATAACTAGATAGTGTGCAAGAAAAGAGTCTTTTGATCGAGAAATCGATGGAAGACTCCTTTTTGATTGCAGTCTATCATTCCAATGTAATTCCACACAACCCAACCACATGTAAACGTTAAACTGTAAGCCCCCAATTAAACAACGCATATTCAAACCTAAAAAAAGCCGTACCTATTATGTTAAATAGATAAAAGAAAACGCAATAAACCATTGTTTTCAGGGTATAGGAGAGTACCAATCACAGAACTTCCTAACCTACCCCACCAGTAAAAGAGGAGCTGAAAACAATGGTTAAAAACGGTGCCTGTGCACCACGCAATTCAGAAACTATTCAGACAATTCGTTAAGTGTTAGATGAAAGAGTTCCTTGACTGAATATAGCCACTGAATTGTACCATCCTTGCCGTGTTTCTGTTCCACCAATGACAAGTTTTTGTTCCACCTCTGCCATGCATATGTCGACCCTCCTTTATAATTGAGATGCACCTATCGGTGTAAAGTAAGCCCGAAATATAAAAAAGCACACTTATATAGTGCGCGTCACGAATAGCCCTTACATTCGAATTTTTTCTTCGAATGTAGGG
>NZ_PDYM01000066.1 GCF_002743055.1 Sporosarcina sp. P13
ATCTCACCAAGACTTTCTTTACCTTCAACATATCGTTTAATAGCTTGAATCTTTTCTTCCACATCTATTTTCCCCACTTAAACCACATCCTTTTCATTTTAAATGTGTCCAAGTTTTGGGGTGCAGTTCAGTTCGGGAGGGCCCGCGGTAAGCCAACCGGTCGCAAGCTCCCATGGTCGTCTCACCTGTCGGGCTGATCCTCCCCGAGTCGCCGCCTTCCACTACGCTTCACTGGTGTTTTCACCTTTAGTTAGCAAATGGAATGTTTAGCTTTGTACTTATATATTTGAACTTGAACTTAACATATGTAAAGTTGAGTTTCTAAATCACATGATATCTACAATGAAATCTCAGAGTATTTGTATTCTATTTATAGGATTGCAGCGAAAGAAGGGGCGACTCCGGGAGGATCAGCGTGCGCTTTGAGACCCCACAGGTAGCGCCAGCGGACGAGGAGGCTCAAGCCACGCCCTCCGGAAAGCGTCCCCTTCTGTAGCGTAAATCCCAAACAACTATCCTAATTCTCGTCTATAATTTAAAGCACCTGACAAAAATTTGTCAGGTGCTACAGTTTTATGCGTATAGAGGGTGTTGATCTGTAAGGGCTGTGACTGCTTTGCGCGCTTCTGCTTTTGCAGTTTCGTCTTCGTGGTTTTTCAAAAGGTCAGCGATGATACGGCCAACTTCTACCATATCTTCTTCTTTAAATCCACGTGTTGTAACAGCAGGTGTACCGATACGGATTCCAGAAGTTACGAATGGTCCTTCTGTATCGAATGGTACCGTGTTTTTGTTTACAGTGATGCCGATTTCATCTAGTACGTGTTCTGCTACTTTACCTGTCAGGTTTAGTGATTTCAGCTTCACTAGTACGATGTGATTGTCAGTACCGCCAGAAACAACGTCAATTCCTTCTTCTTTAAGTTTCGCAGCTAATGCACTAGCGTTTTTCTTCACTTGTTGTGCATATTCTTTGAATTCCGGTTGCAATGCTTCTTTGAATGCTACCGCTTTTGCAGCGATTACGTGCATCAATGGTCCACCTTGCACACCTGGGAATACCGTTTTGTCGATTTTACGGCCAAACTCTTCAGCAGTTTCTTCATTTAATAGAATCAACCCACCACGTGGTCCACGCAATGTCTTATGAGTTGTAGATGTAATGAAGTGTGCATGAGGTACTGGGCTTGGGTGCTCACCTGTCGCAACTAAACCTGCGATGTGTGCCATATCTACCATTAAGTACGCGCCTACTTCATCAGCAATTTCACGGAATTTCGCGAAGTCGATTTCACGTGGGTATGCACTTGCACCCGCTACGATCATTTTCGGCTTGTGCTCTAACGCTTTTTGACGAACATCTTCATAGTCGATCACTTCTTCTTCTTTTGTTACACCGTATTCTACAAAGTTGTATAGAATTCCAGAGAAGTTTACTGGTGATCCGTGTGTCAAGTGACCGCCATGGGATAAGTTCATACCAAGGACTGTGTCGCCTGGCTCTAATGCTGTGAAGTAAACTGCCATGTTCGCTTGTGCACCAGAGTGCGGTTGGACGTTTGCATATGCTGCACCAAATAATTCTTTAACGCGGTCGCGCGCTAGATCCTCTACTACGTCGACGTGTTCGCAGCCACCGTAGTAACGACGGCCTGGATAACCTTCAGCATATTTATTTGTTAAGTATGATCCTTGAGCTTCCATTACTGCTTCTGTAACAAAGTTTTCTGATGCGATTAGTTCGATGTTTGAGTTTTGACGACCTTTTTCTGCCATAATCGCTTCGAAAACAGCTGAATCATCGCGCTTTACGTTACTTAAGTCCATTAGATAATATCCCCTTTTTTTCTGTTAGTATTTATGTTTTATTGTATTGTACACATATTATTCGTAGTGCGCACGACTTCCGCCAATCAATTTTGGACGTGTCGTTGCGAGTGTAATGATTGCTTCTCCGACCTGTTTAATAGATGTCCGTATTGGTACTACAACAGGCTTCATTTGCATGCCAATTAATGTTTGACCAATATCAATTCCGGCGCTTGCCCGAACCGTCTCAACTACGACTGGATCTTTGAATTGTTTATAGGCGATTGTAGACATCGAGCCACCCGCTTTAAAAACTGGCACGACGGACACAGGTTCTAATTGAAACTGCTGGGCTGTCTTTCGCTCTAACGTTACCGCACGATTAATATGCTCGCAACCTTGAAACGCCAAGTGGATTTGATATTTATCCGCAAATGCCTGAAGTGGTTCGAATATAGCCTCACCGATTTCAAGTGCACCATTCGTTCCGATACGCGCACCTGCAACTTCAGAAGTAGAGCATCCAACTACAAAAATCGTCTCTGCGACAGGTGGTGCTTGTTCCGCAAATTCGGTCAATGCCTGTTCAAGTTGCAGTTTCCATAATGCTATAGCGTCCACTTGTTCATCCTACTTTCTTTATTGCTTTTCTAAATCCATCATTTTATCAATACGACGCTCGTGACGGCCGCCTTCGAATTCAGTTGTTAACCATGTGCTGACGATTTCGCGTGCAAGTCCTGCGCCAATGACGCGTTCACCCATTGCGATGATGTTGGAGTCGTTATGCTCACGTGTTGCTTTTGCGCTGAATACGTCATGTACTAGTGCACAACGGATTCCTTTTACTTTGTTGGCAGCAATCGACATACCGATCCCCGTCCCACAAATTAAAATGCCGCGGTCTACTTTTCCTGCTGCGACGTCGTTAGCTACTGGTATAGCGTAGTCTGGATAGTCGACAGAGGCGTCGGAGTCCGGGCCATAGTCCACGTACTCTATGCCTAGTTCTTTCAATAGATCGGTGATTTCTTTACGGAGATTGTTGCCCCCGTGGTCTGAAGAAATTGCAACTTTCACTGCGCACCCTCATTTCTATTTTTACTTATCGCCTATTCTACCACCATTCGATAAAAAAATCATCGGTTTTACTGCTTTGTTTTTGACTTTTTGATTTTTAAAGTATGTAGTTTTGTCACAAAGACGAATGTTTGCTTGATGACGCTTGTATATTGTCCGTCTTTAAAATTTGTTTTTTGTTGGGGCGTTGCTCGACTTTTTTACGGTACTGAAGTTAGTAAAGGTCGGCTTTCTATTATCGCTTCGGCACGTGGGGGATTGCCTCCCGCCATGAGCCCGCAGTTGTGCCTTCGCTTTTTGAGTACAAGGTAGATTGGTCGGATTTCTGTACACAAGAAAACCATTTTGTGTTGGGGCGTTGCACGACTTATTTAAGGTACAGAATATAGAGAAGGTCGGTTCCCTATCGTCGCTGCGGCACGTGGGGGATTGCCTCCCGCCATGAGCCAACAAGCGAAGGTCGCGCTAGTTGTCTCATGGCTTCGGCTGACCCCGCAGTTGTGCCTTCGCTATTTAGTACAAGGTAGTTTGGTTGGGTTCTGTATATGGTAAAACCAGTTTGTGTTGTGACGTTGCTCGACTCTTTTCCGATACTGAAGTTAGTAAGGGTCAACTTTCTCTCAACGCTGCGGCACGTGGGGGATTGCCTCCCACAAAGAGCCAACTAGCGAAAGTCGCGCTAGCTGTCTCTTTGCTTCGGCCGACCCCGCAGTTGTGCCTTCGCTTTTTGAGTGCAAGGTAGTTCTAGTAGTCTTTGGTACTTAGTAAAAATCACTTTCAGACTTTGGAGTATTTAGAGTACTATGATACTTACCTTCCCTCACTAAACGAAGGCGCCTTACAAGCGGTAGGCGGAGCAATAAGACGGATAGGCGCCCTTCCTATCTGGCTTATTGCGGGAGCCATCCGCCAGCGCCGTAGTGGGTACAGTGATAAATTGCTTCCATACATACAGTAGCGGGTTGAAGTGGATTGAACTTACTGAATCCCTTACTAACTTCAATGAGCTATGCCACTTACTCCCCGCCACTAAACGAAGGTGCCTTACAAGCGGTAGGCGGAGCAATGAGACAGATAGGCGGCCTTCCTGTCTGGCTCATTGCGGGAGCCATCCGCCAGCGCCGTAGTGGGTACAATGATGAATTACTAGCTACATACAGAAGCGGATTGAAGTGGCTTGAACTTACCAAATTCCTTACTAACTTCAAAAAACTATG
>NZ_PDYM01000067.1 GCF_002743055.1 Sporosarcina sp. P13
CGCAATGCCTATGGCTATCGACGCTTCGATCACTTTAGAGCGAAGATCTTATTAACTATTAAGTATAAAGAAATTGGGGTTCATTTAGGGTGACGTGGATTATCGGTCACCCCAACATTTGACGTTGAACCGTTATTTAAGTGAAGGAGGGGAGAAAGTGAACTTTGAGGAAACTTATCAAGCGTATTTTCATGATGTTTACTTATATACAAAGTCTTTAGTAGCTGACAAGGATATAGCAGAAGAAATTACACAAGAGACATTTTTTAAGGCGCTGAAATCATTTCATCAATTTGATGGTAAAAAAGATGTAAGGGCATGGCTTTTCACAATCGCTAAAAATACATATTTTACACAATACAAAAAGCAGCAACGCGAGATAAATATTGAAGAAAATTCAGCGCAAAAGGATGTCCAACTTGTAGATTATTTAATGAATGAAGAGCGAGCGCTGATGATTCATCGATTTTTACACGCAATGAAAGAGCCATATAAAGAAGTTTTCTCCCTTCGAACATTTGGTGAGCTTTCTTTTGAGGCAATTGGGCATTTATTTGGAAAAAGTGATGGCTGGGCTAGAGTAACGTATTACCGTGCAAAAAAGAAAATAACAGCGTATATGGAGGCGAAACAAGATGAAGGATATTAAATGTACAGTCATTCAAGATTTGCTGCCACTTTATGTAGATGAGGTAGTAAGTGATGATACGAAATCGTTAGTTAATGAGCATTTACTTACATGTGAGAATTGTAAAAATGAATATGAGCAAATGAAAGGAACGCTTTATGTACCAATTGAAAATAAAGACACTTTGTTCAGTCAGCTTAAGAAACGATGGAATCGCAAAAAATGGCTTCTTATTTTTGGATCTGTTTTAACGACCACATTAATAGGGTTTGTACTATTTTCATTCATATTTCATTACGCAAAGCCAATTCCTTATACAGCAGAATTATTTGAGCTTGAAGAAACGGCAGATGGAACGCTTGTTTTAAATTATTTTGGAGAAAGTCATGCAGGAACGCATATGACACACCCTTTAGAAGTTGAAATAGATGGGGAAGTAAAAAAGATCAGCTTAATTTATTATGTTAAAACAATCGCCCATTCGCCTACTAGTAACTTTTTACGAGAGGATAAAAGAATTGGACCTGATCTATTAGAGTTAGTAGATAGTGAGGCTGTTGATGCAGTTTACTATGGGGAATTTGATCTTGATAAAGTAACCAAAGAGAAAGAGCAAACATGGGAAGAACTTTTACAACAAATGACGTTGATTTGGGAGAGGTAAATAGGAAGTAAATAAAACCGTATTTAAGCATGTTATGGAGAACCGTATCGTAAGTGGAATTTTGTTTATAAAGGCAAAAAAAAGATTGTGAAGTATTGTACTTAAAGTAACGGGTAGCTTTAGTTGAATAAGAATACCACCAAAAAGGACCGTAAATGGTCCTTTTCTTAATGAATTATCACAAGATCGTTTTATCGAGCCAAAAATTAAAAGAGATAGGTATCCCCTATCTCTCCAGATTCTCATATAAGAATGATTCTACATGTTCATTAATGAATCCGAATTAATTGCTTGTGCATAACAAGATATTCAGAGAATATGCACCACGCCGCCTTGCAGACGTTTCTGGGCGGCGTGGTGTCTTGGATTAGTAACTCATTATCTCTAATGCTAGGGTGGGTTTTTGGCTAACTCGAATACACTAAAATTACACATATATTCCTTAAAATAACCTACCTCACCTTCTTTAAATTCACTTCAATCAACTCTATAATGAAACACTGCAATTGGGGCAGCCCTGTGGCTACTACCCTAAATTAAAGTTACACTGCTCAATAAACACTGATAGTGACTTCGATATAAAATTGACTTTCTGTTTATTTAACAACCAAAGTCATTACTCATCAGTCCGAAAACTCATATTAATACGAAGAGTTTATTCAAATCCCTTTTCAATTGCATGTTCAAGATCTTTTCCGTATATTTGAACATATCGCTGTAGCATCTCAAGGTCACTATGCCCTGTAAGCCTTTGCAATACAAACAAGTTTACACCTGCTTCAACTTTCAACCGACAAAACGTCCTTCTGAAAGCGTGTGGACTCACTGTAACCTCGTCCTCAACCTTTGATACTACTCCATAGTGTTTTAACCGTTCTTGAACCGTACGGAGGTTTATAGGGGCGTTCCCAACGCTTATAAACAATGTATCAGTCTCTAGCACACCACGTTCTTCAACATACGCTTTCATAACTGCCTTTAAGCGCTTAGTCATTGGGACACGTCTTGCATAACGGTTCTTTGCTTGTTGAATGATGACTTCTCCTTTGCCATCAAATGCAATGTCTTGAACATTGAGTGAACAAAGCTCTTTAAGGCGTAGTCCAACATGTGCAAAGGTCAACATAATTGCAAGATCACGGAGACCAACAAATTGAGTTATTTCTGGAGTACTTAACAATCTTTCTAATTGTCTCTTTGTAAAGGTTGCTCCAACTTTGTGACGTACCTTAAGCTGTGATACCCCATCAAAAGGATTTTCATCAATATAACTTTTCTTCATACAGAAATTCATAAAGGTTCTACCTGCCCTCATTCTTGCATTGATTGAGGAGATCGCCCTTTTATGTTCCAACATGTATTCGATCCAATTCTCAATATCATTTGCTTTGATAGTTCTCACATCATCCATTAAGACCGCCATATCAGCAAATGCTCTAGATAGTCCTTTAAGTTCTTTATTATAAAATTTTACTGTGTCTGGTGAAAGCCCTTTAATTTTACAATGCTTAAAAAATTCTTCTGAAGCTTTCTGGAAGTCTTGAGACGTTATTTCCTGCCGTTGAACAAGTTTTTCCAATACGTTTGCACTAACTGATTTTCTTCTCGACATCATTTATGCCCTCCATTGCGTGTTATTCGTTGCGTGGTACTAACGAATGAAAAGCACCCAAACAAAAAAGTCCCTATGCCCGTAGAAAAAACTCTACAAACATAGGAACTCATTGATTTGACCATATGCCCTCGGCGGGAGTCGAACCCACATTTCAAGCTTCGGAGGCTTGCGTGCTATCCATTGCACCACGAGGACGAGTATATTTTTCATTGGAATAGGTAATTCTGTAACTAGCGAAATAAAAAACTGTCTTAGAGACATCTTCCATTATATCGCGGAATAGAATAAAAAGCAATATGTTATTTTAAGGCGAAACATTTGACCTTTGTTGACCAACTTATGTAAAATACAATTATAGTTGAAATACAAATTGATTTCAACCGAACGAATAGATTGTATTTAAAGGAGGAACTATCATTGAATCTAATTCCTACAGTTATTGAACAGACAAACCGCGGTGAACGGGCGTACGACATCTACTCTCGCCTGTTGAAAGACCGGATTATCATGCTAGGTAGCGGCATTGATGACAATGTTGCCAACTCCATCGTGGCACAGCTTTTATTCTTGGAGGCAGAAGATCCAGATAAGGATATCTCCATTTATATTAACAGCCCAGGTGGGAGCATTACAGCTGGAATGGCGATCTACGATACCATGCAGTTCATCAAACCAGATATCCAAACAATCTGTGTGGGTATGGCAGCATCTATGGGAGCGTTCTTGTTAACAGCAGGTACAGAAGGTAAGCGTTATGCATTGCCTAACGCTGAAGTCATGATTCACCAACCACTTGGTGGCGCACAAGGTCAGGCAACTGAAATTGAGATTGCTGCAAAGCGTATCTTACACCTTCGTGAAAAACTAAACCAGATCCTAGCAGATCGCACAGGTCAACCTATCGAAGTCATCGCACGCGATACAGATCGTGATAACTTCATGACAGCTGAACGTGCAAAAGAATATGGTTTAATCGACCATGTTATGACAAGTAGCAACGCAAAAAAGTAAGAATAATAAAAACCGATTCTTCCAAAAATAAACTGTACCCTATAAGATGGACACTTTGAAAAAGTCCGTCTTATAGGGTATTTTTGTTTATACATAAAAATGATGTCGGGGGTCGGATCAAATGACTAAACTATTATTCACTAAAAAAGAACAAGATCAAC
>NZ_PDYM01000068.1 GCF_002743055.1 Sporosarcina sp. P13
GTTGCTCTTCCTTTCTGGCTCATTGCGGGAGCCATCCGCCAGCGCCGAAGTGGGTACAATGACAAATTACTTCCCTTTATATAGAAGCGGATTGAAGTGTCTAGAACTTACTGAATCCCTAACTAACATCAAAGAGCTATGCCGCTTACTTTCCCTTACCAAACGAAGGCGCCTTACAAGCGGTAGGCGGAGCGATAAGACGGATAGGTGGTCTTCCTATCTGGCTTATTGTGGGAGCCATCCGCCAGCGCCGAAGTGAGTACAATGACGAATTACTTCTCTACTTACTGAAGCGTTATGAGGTGTCTAGAAGTTATCGTGGTCTTCCGCTTGTTAAATATAGCCGCTATCAACAAGTGTCAAAGTGAGTTCATTGACAGATGTTCTAGCGGCTCTTTACATTTATCCGGCTCTTGAAAAGAATGCTCGTCTAATTAACCTATCTCCATACATAAGATGAAAGAAAACGATAAAGGACGAGGATTAGTGTGACGCGTTTTCTATTATTCATTCTAAGTTATTGCACTATTGTTATTACACTCGCGAATTTACTTCTTTACTTGAACTACTCGGCACTTGGTTATGATTATCGGCAAATTTTGTTTTTTATCCTACAGTCAGCGGATTTTACGTTGCTAGTTGTAGCGAGTGTTCTGATAGTAATTACCGTCTACGCCCCAAGCCCATCGCAGCCTCCATCTTTTTAAGAGTAGCGCTTGCGATGGCGTTTGCTTTTACTGCACCTTGGTCAAGGATTTCGTCCAGTTCAGGTGAATTGATTAATTCATAATAACGCTGCTGAATAACTTCCAAATGATTGATAATTGCTTCGGCTACACCTGCTTTAAATGCTCCGTAACCCAGACCTTCGTATTTAGCTTCTAAGTCAGCGATAGATACACCGCTCAATGATGATTCAATAATCAACAGGTTGGAGACCCCAGGTTTGTTTTCCACATCGAATTTCACGATGCCTTCCGAATCTGTTACCGCACTTTTGATTTTCTTTTCAATTTCCTTCGGCGTATCTAAAATAGTGATCGTTGCTTTTTTATTTGGATCAGATTTACTCATTTTCTTTAAAGGATCTTGTAAAGATTTTATGCGTGCACCGTTTTTAGGAATACGAACGGCCGGAATTGTCAATACTTTACCGTAGCGGCTGTTAAAGCGCTCGGCCAAGTCTCGTGTTAACTCTAAATGTTGCTTCTGATCTTCTCCCACTGGAACAATATCTGTATTGTATAGAAGAATATCAGCTGCCATTAATGGAGGATATGTCAATAGGGCAGCGGAAACACCCTCAGCACCGTCAGATTTATCTTTGAATTGTGTCATACGTTCAAGTTCTCCGATGTAAGAAATGCATTGCATGATCCAGCCTGCTTGCGCGTGTGCAGGTACTTCTGACTGAATGAATAGCGTGGATTTTTCTGGATTAATACCGCTTGCGATATATGTAGCAGCTAGTGAGCGAATAGCTTTCTTTAAGTCGTCTGGATTTTGTTGCACCGTAATCGCGTGTTGATCGACGATACAGAAGATGCAGTCCTCTTCATTTTGTAGCTCGACAAATTGACGGAATGCCCCGATGTAGTTCCCCAAAGTGATGACGCCTGTTGGCTGAACGCCAGAAAAAATTGTTTTCATTAATATATTTCCTCCTTTTTCAAATAAAGAACTAAAAAATGGCATAAAAAAACACCAGTCATCCCTGTAAATAGGGACGATTGATGAAAAGGTAACCGTGGTACCACCCGAATTGCTTTATAAAAAGCCGCTCAAATCCCGTAACGTGGGGTAACGTGATGGACTACTCATATTCATCCATCAAGCTCAGGAGCCCATTCTTTTTGTACGGTTTTGCTTGTTTCCACCTAAGACAAGCTCTCTGAGAAAACCGCGGCAAAAATACTTTTTCCTTCATTGCCATTCACTTATTGCTTAAAATTATATAGCTTTATTTCGCTTTATGCAAACTTCATTAAGAATAAATAAAAATAGTTGATGCAAAGTGAAACCTTATAGTACATCTGTACGTACTATAATAGACTGAAGAAATGGTAAAATGTTTTATCTAAATGAGAATGACTTAATTTCATTGCGAGGGTTTAAAGTGATTAATTACCGGGTATAAAAGTATAAGATGTGCATTTATAGCAGAAAACTACATGATTCTTTTAAGGTTTGTAGAAATTTAAGAAATAATGTATTATGTATAATTTTTTTATAAAAAGTATATTAATTGAGAATGATTACGTGTATAATGGGTATTGTAAAGATAAATTATAATAATTCTAAATTAAAAAGTATAAACATACAAATCTAACTGAGCGTAAGCCATTGGAAAGGACGTGTCATTAAATGGGTGTCACACTTTATACATCCCCTAGTTGTACATCTTGTAGAAAAGCAAAAGCATGGTTGGAGGAACACGAGATTCCTTATACAGAGCGTAACATTTTCTCTGAACCATTGAATATCCAAGAAATCAAACAAATTCTTCGCATGACTGAAGACGGTACAGATGAAATTATTTCAACACGATCCAAGATATTCCAAAAACTAAATGTTGATGTGGAAAGTCTTCCACTTCAAAGACTATATGAATTAATTCAAGAGCATCCTGGCCTGTTAAGAAGACCAATCATTCTAGATGAAAAAAGACTCCAAGTAGGGTACAATGAAGATGAGATTCGTCGTTTCCTACCTAGAAAAGTTAGAGCCTATCAACTGCTTGAAGCGCGGCGAATGGTTAACTAATCTAAATAAAAAGCTGATAGGGATGACACTAGATATATTTGTGCCTATCAGCTTTTTTGAATTGAAAATTCCCTTGTATTCCTCTAGGCGTTTTACTTCAATGCTTACGTATATAAAGGTATATTATAATAAACCCTTTCGAAACTGACTGTGACGACATATAGTAGTAGTAAGCATTGCAAGTAAGTGTTCATTATTGACAGGGGAGGGCCTGTTTTACAGAAGGGAGAGATAAGGGATGGAAATAGAGCGCATTAATGAAAATACGGTTAAGTTTTATCTTTCTTATGGAGATATTGAAGCGCGTGGGTTTAGTAAAGAAGATGTTTGGTACAATCGTGATAAAAGCGAAGAGCTTTTTTGGGATATGATGGATGAGCTTGGTGACGATACAGAATTCGAAGTGGAAGGACCACTTTGGATTCAGGTCAATGCGATGAATGAAGGTATTGAAGTAATTGTTACACGTGCACATCTGCCGAAAAACGCAGAATCCTCTCAATTTCCTTTTGGTATCGAAGATCCAGAAGAATTATTTGATCCGATTTTTGACGCAATTAAAGAAGCGGAAGAAGATAGTGAGGAGGAATTGCAAGTCAATAACAGGTTGTTTGTATTCAATGAGTTCGATGAGTTGATTCCGTTAGCTTCTAAAATGATTTCACTCGAAGATCCATTTGAATCGCAGATCTTTGCATTCGAAGGTCGTTATTATCTCAACTTACGTTTCGACTATTCTCTAATTGACAAGAAACGTGCCAAGGATATAGCGAGTATGGTAACTGAATTCGGCGCACCGTCTAAAATGTCTATTTATCGGGTAGAAGAATACGGTACAATCGTTATGGAGTCCGACGCTTTCACTCAGATAAGTAAATTTTTCTCATAGCATTCTAAAAAGCTACCAGGAAACTGGTAGCTTTTTTGTGCGCATTCATTAGTTAAAGGATAAGTAGTGGTGTTCTTACTCACTGCGGCGCTGTCGGATGGCTCCCGCAATGAGTCAGACAGGAAGAACGCCTATCTGTCTCATTGCTCCGCCTACCGCTTGTAAGGCGCCTTCGTTTGGTATGGGAAAGTAAGCGGCATATTTCTTTGATGTTAGTTAGGGATTCAGTAAGTTCTAGACACTTCAATCCGCTTCTATATAAAGGGAAGTAATTTGTCATTGTACCCACTTCGGCGCTGGCGGATGGCTCCCGCAATGAGCCAGAAAGGAAGAGCAAC
>NZ_PDYM01000069.1 GCF_002743055.1 Sporosarcina sp. P13
GGAATGCAAACTTACGGGGACTATGGTCAATGGTTTCTGTTGCAATAGAAAAGCATCTCCTTAAAGTTGATATATTGATCATACTAGGAGATGCTTTTTAAAAATATGCGTTGTTTGATTGGGGGCTTACTTTACATCTTGTTCAATAGAGTTTATGAACGGTTCTTTCATTTTAAAAATTTTATCTTGATTAGATCGGGAATCGATACCTTCTGCCCTAATCAGCCAATTATTTTTCACCACATCATGGATAGAATTAAAAAGTTGATTAACCTCTTGCAGTAGCATTTTATCTTGGTTATTAAGTTGATTGGTAATTATCTTATCTTCTAAAGATTGAAAATAAAAACGAAAACCACCAGTAGTAAATAAGTTACTCAATACTTTATATTGTTTTTCGGAGCCTACAATATATCCATTATATCCATATTGTTCATCCTCTTTTGGAACGAGATAGTCCGCTGTTAAAACTGTGTTGTGTAATGTTTGTACCCATAAACTCCATTCATTACTAGCTTTTATTGTTAAATCTACTGCCTCATCTTTAGACATACTTTCGATTTCATTTAATCTTTTTAAAATATTTTGTAAGTCGTCTGCATTGTATTGGTGAAGGAATTCTAAAAAAATTAGATTTGATTTATTTAGATATATCTCTTTTGTCCAACCAGTTTCTTTTTGGGATTTATCAATGAAAAATACTGAAGTAAAGACTAATAAGATTAAAACAAATATTCCAATTTTCATTTTAATACTTGACAATCATGACACCTCATAATAACATTAATATTTTTTCATTCTCATGAACCCGTTTTAGGGTTAGATTTTCCAAACCTTGTTCAACTATCGCGCCTGTTAGTTCAATAACAACCTTTAGAGTAGGAGGTCACTAATATTTAACGAATGTGGTAACGCTTCGTTTTGATGCAATAGTTCATCTAGAAAGCTCTTCTTTCCATTTCTTTGTGTCTAATTGATATTCACCGTATTGATCTTTGTAATTTTTTTTTAAGAGATTAATTGTTCTGGACTCTTCTGGATAATTATGTGATAAGGGATAACCCAGTCGTCCTTCCTCAAATATATATAGTTCTACAACGTCCCCTATTTCCATAAATGAATCCAAGAATGTAATAAATTCAATATCTTCACCTCCAAGTTCATAAACATAAGGGAGGGTAAACAGTAAACTTTCCTTATACGCTTCACCATTTAGAAATGGATAATTATTTTCACTTGTGTGATATTCAGGAATAGGTTTTAATGTAGCGATAAAATAATGAGCTGTCATTGAAAAATTCCTTTCAATAATACAATATTCTTATTAAAGCAACCCAATCATAAGTATAACCTTGAATAATATCAATATTAATTTTCACCTAAAGTCTTATCGAACTAACCTGCCCCTTTAGTTGAACAAGAAAAAAAAGCCGTCTGAGCAGCTTAACGAACTTCAAGTAAAGCACCCGATTCCTGAAGATAGATGGGCACTACTCTTAATTATCTACACTCGAAGGAATATTTGCTTGTGAGAATATTATGTATTTCTAATGTCTGTTCTCCACTGTTTTCGTGACATTGTAAACTTAATGCCCCGATTTCTTTGGTGTTTAAATAACTGGCACTAGCAATTAATAGAGTAACAGCTAGTAAGAGAGTTAATGCAATCAATAAAACAACTGTGACATATTTATTTTTGGATAAACTCATTTTCACCCCCCTCTCTTTTATATAGTTTGCTTCTCAAAATGGCCCGATTACTGAACTAGGTGCAGATCTCTTATACAAGAATCGCATCCGTTAGTTCAATAGCTTAATCCCATTTATCTAAAGTCCACCCCTCAACTAATCTTTCCTTGAGAAAGGTATCATTCCACGTTCCCCAAGGCGATAGTTGCTTTTGTTCATCGTTTAATTTTTCAACTCTTTCTCTTTGCCAATTATCATAATCAACGATATGCCAGCAAATAAATTCACCTTTTATTATATGTTTAACTCTAAATTTTTTTGGTAATACAAATTCTTTAGGTATTGGATAGTTACCCATTTTACTAACTATTTTCTGTCTTAATGCGTCACCTAAAGGGAAATGAATAAGATATAATTCTTTCTGTTCTACTAATTTATTAAACTCATCTTTATTATCCTGATTTAAATTCGGTAATATCCTGATTAGCGAACCTATTTCTTCGTTCTTATGAACATATTGAAAATATGCAATTCCATTTGAAGTTTCAATCCCAAAGACATCACCTATTTTTAAAAGCGCCAATTTTACTCACCCTAATTCCACTTATTTTTATTGTATATTCTACAACCAATAAACACACACTCTCAATCATCGTTTATCTTGTCTGAATAATACTTTGATAATGTAATCTATAATAAAACCATAGATTAACCATACGAAAAGGTGCACAAAAAGCCTGGAAACAGGATTTTAGAATGTTCGCTATCATACAGTAAATCATGAATATTAAGAGCCCAAAATATTTTTCCTAGCAAGGGATCAAGGGCGAATATTATATCTTTAACTGGGTTATACAACACTTCAAATATGTAGTGAATAACTACCAATATAGGCAGCCAAAAAGAAAACCGTTTTAACAATAACATGAATTCCCCCCTCGACATCTTGCTAATTTCTCTCTAAAATTAACCAGTTTTCTAAGAACCAATAATATTCATTCAACAACAATCTGGCCCTTATATGGAATAAGGGCGCAGATCCTTGCTACACAAACGCGCCCGATTGTTGCAATTACCTTTTATAGTTTTTGAATAAAATAAGGACCTAATCCTATATCAGTTTCATGTGTGATGACAAATGTCCATTTGTTTTCCCAATCCATCACGTATATGTCTGTATAGTTCCAATCCCATTCATCGTAAGGTAAATCTTTCATTTTTAGGTTCTTAGCATTTTGAACTAAGAATGCTTCATTCGTGAATTGGTAAAAGATTGTACAACGGCTCTTTTTTTGTCTTTCGAATGCCCTTATAGCCTCTTCCCTTTCAAAACATGTAACCTTTTCATAACTACAAAGGTGCCATAAAAACGATTCTAAATATATTTCCTTTTGCTCCTGCTTTGAAAGATGATTAGCAAAGTTTTCAAGCCACTTTCCACGTAAGTAACGTCCCCACTTTGGTATTTCCAACACCCTAAACTCTTTATTTTGCATAATATTTAACCTTTCTTAACAAGTACCAAGTGTTAATTTTTTATAGTGACTTGTTTTAAAATTCTTATTCATAATCTGGCCCGTTTGTGCGATATGGACGCAGTCGCTTATTCAGCAATCGCACCCGTTAATGGAATATGATTCAGTATTTACTTATTAATTTTCAGCATCACGTTTAAAGACCAAATTGTTGAGATGGCAATTATCATACCTCCCCCTGCTACGACAATATTAATCCAATCAAACGACCCAACAAAAGTTTTAATAAGTAATACTAGGCAAGCGATAAAAAATACGATTGAGAAACCAATTAAAAACTTATGCATATTTCATCCTCCTCTTAAAAGAAACTGGCCCGTTT
>NZ_PDYM01000008.1 GCF_002743055.1 Sporosarcina sp. P13
AGAAATTCGATTAGCTCGAGTTTCATTTGCTGGCATCAATTAAGATACTCATTTTGTTTATGTCACCGACAGAGTCGATGCACAAACGTTTATTTCGTTAACGTTTTGCTGTTCAGTTTTCAAGGTTCGTGTTTTGCACTTCTTGTAAAAGCGACTTCTCTAATATAGCACATCTTCTTTTCACTCGTCAAGCATTTTTTAAAATTCTTTTTTCGGAGTGATGTACGCTTTGCGTCGAGAACGTTTCTCCCAAGCGACATTTACTATAATAGCATGCACCTATTTAATATGTCAACAACTTTCTTAATAAAATTATAGAGCGATCAAAAGAACCGCTCTACACCTTCTAGTACTCCCTTGCTATGCGGTATTCTCTATGAAACAGAAAATCATTCTTAGACTCTACGTTAGTAGTCTCAATAAGTCTTTTATCTATTAAATACTCAATAAAAAACTCTAAGTCAGATGAATACAGTGACAACTCGTCGTGTTCATGCAACTCTTGAATATTCCAAGTAACTTTTCGACTTAGAATATTAAGCAAATGTTCAGAAGCTTCATTCGTGTGATTATGGATGAAAAATTCACTAGCAAGGAAAACCAAGTTTAATCGCTTCTCGAGCTCTTCTTCACTGCCAATCAATTCTTCATATAATTTATAAACGGCAGGATCTATCTTTTTCATTTGGGACCACACTGTATTTTCAGGTAACGTATTATGCTTAATCGCGACCATCCTTGCCAGATGGTGAAGTGAAGTAATTGCATATAGATAAGAATCCATATACTGTTTTCTTTCAAAATGAATTTTCCCTTCATTATAAGCGCGAATCATTTTAGCTAATTCCATACCCATTTTAATACCCCTACCGAATAATGGTTCTTTAGATAACCTTTGCTTCAACCGTTCTGCATACTCATCACGGTCAAAATAGATTTTTCCTAAAATCAGCCAATCAATAATCTTCTTATTTGTCCCGACTAACAACCAATGTAGTAACTGTTGCTCACTAATGATATGCATGGCTGCTTTACGCTGGCCATCTGAATAGTGTTTCGTTTGGATACGTATATCGCTATTCGAAGTAATAATTAATAGAATTTCATCGAATGTATCGGTAATCGGATCATCTTCTCTCTGATTTCCGATTAGAAGAACACTAAGCGTGTCTGATAAACTCGCTCTTTCCTGGTATACCGGCCGTAGCATTTGTTCCACTTTCTCGCCTCCCAGTCTATTCTTAATGCCTCAAATACTCTATTTCGACGAATTTCACATAATATCCTTTAATTTAAAGGGAGATTGTACTGCAATTTTTTCATAATATGTTATATTAGTTGAGGATAGTGCATAGGAGGATATTATAGATGAAACCTTATAAAAATAAAATAAATCGTATTCGATCATTTGCCCTGTCTCTTATTTTCATCGGGGTCGTCATTATGTACATCGGAATCTTCTTCCGTTCAAATGAAATCATTATGTTGATATTCATGTTGCTAGGCGTAATTGCTATAATCGGAAGTACAGTTGTATACGCTTGGATTGGTACATTGTCTACTAGAGCAGCGCGAGTTAAATGTCCGAACTGCGGTAAGCACACGAAAATGCTTGGACGGGTAGATATGTGCGGGCACTGCCGTGAACCATTGACATTAGATCTAGAATTGGAAGGTAAAGAGTTCGATGTTGCCTACAATAAAACTAAAAAACCGCAAGAAGAATCCTTCAAATAAAAAGAGTGTAACCCTAGGGGGTTACACTCTTTTTTGCACTTCCGTTTTTTGACCTGCCGCACAAGCCGGGCACGTGCCATACACTTCTAAACGATGTGAATTCACTTTAAAACCAGTTACATGCGCTGCTAGACGTTCCACTTCTTCTAAACCGGGATGATGAAAATCTACAATCTTTCCACAATCATCACAAATAATATGGTAGTGATCATGAGTCACGAAATCAAAACGACTCGATGCATCGCCGTACGTCAACTCTTTTACAAGTCCCGCATTTTGAAACACTCGTAAATTATTATAGACTGTTGCTACACTCATGTTCGGAAAATCCGCTTCAAGCGCTTTATAAATTTCATCAGCTGTCGGGTGAGATTGAGAAGTGATTAAATACTCCAGAATTGCATGTCGCTGTGGAGTAATCCGCACACCACTTTCTTTCAACGTTACAAGCGCGTCTTTTAAATACACTCCAGGCATCGTAATGCACCTCTCTTCATAAAGATCACTTCTTTATAATCATTATAATTAGTGTACTCAATAAAGAGGGGAACTGTCAACATTTTGCTAGTTATTAGCGTGTTTCGTTATCGCACCGTAATTAGTATCCTTTAGATAAATCCACTTTATTGACTAACGCTTCGTCTCCCGTTAACCATTTAGCTAAGTTGGTTTCCATAATGCCGAGTGAACGTTTGATATATTGGTCGGATAAACTGGACATATGCGGAGATACCGTACAGTTCGGAAGTTCCCAAAGCGGACTAGATTCAGCTAAGGGTTCTGTTTCAAAAACGTCTAACACCGCATGGCGGATTTCATTATTCTGCAGTGCATCAATAACGATTTTTTCTTTAACTACGTCTCCCCTACCTACGTTAATAAAGATAGCTGAACTCTTCATCGCCTCAAAGTGCTCTGGCTGATAAATCCATCTCGTATCAGGTGTGCTTGGTAAAATTGAAATCAAGTAATCCACTTCAGGTAGCTTTCCCATAATTTCCGGGAATGAAATCGTTTCATTCATAGACGCACTTTCATGCCCCGACCGATTGCAGCCGATTGTATGTACATGAAAAACTTGTAAAAGCCGGCCAATTTCTCCACCTATCTCACCTGTTCCGACGATTAATGCAGTGGATCCATTCACTTCACCAGGTATGGTATCTAACTTCCAGCGTTTTTCTACCTGCCTTTGATAAATACCTGGCAACCCACGTTCAAGCGATAATAAATGAGCAAGTACTGATTCTGCCAACGGCATTTTATGAACTCCACGAGAATTTGTAACGATAACACCTTTTTTTTGTAGAGCTTCTAATGGAAGTGTATCCACACCTACTGCCGCCACCATAACCCATTTCAACGCATTCGCACGCGCTATATTTTCAGATGTCAGATCTTCCCCTTCCGTCGCAATCACCTCTACGTCTTCCAATGAAACTTCATCAATAGAAGTCGTATAGATAAACTCAACGTTAGGATACTTTTCGCTTATTTTTTCTTTAAACGCGGTTTTCACTCTAAACGTAAATAATATCTTCATAGCCGCTCCCCCTATTTTTTCAATTCCTGAAGTACTGTTAGAGCGTTTTCTACATGGCCTTTTACGCGAACTTTCCGCCACTCTTTCACAACTGTACCCGACGGATCAATCAAAAACGTCGATCGCTCAATACCCATATACTCTTTACCAAAGTTTTTCTTCAGCTTCCACACACCATATTGCTTAGCTACCGCATGGTCTTCATCGACTAGTAGTGAAAATGGCAACCCGTGTTTTTCTATGAATTTCTGATGCGATGCTTCATGATCGGGACTGACCCCCAAAATTACCGCGTCTAGTTCTTCAAAATCTTTCACCGCATCACGGAAATCACAAGCCTCTGTTGTACAACCTGGCGTTGAGTCTTTCGGATAAAAGTACAATACTATATACTTCTTATCTATAAATTGTTCTAATGAAACCACTTCCCCCTTCTCATTCGATAAAGAGAACAATGGCGCTTGTAAACCTTCTAACTTTTCCATTACATAACCCCCTCGATAATTTTCAAATATTATATCCTAAAACAACTCCTTTCTTATCGTAGCTGAAATTATTGAATTTTTCAATTTACCGCATTGAGGCGCTGAAGGTGGAGACTTGTTACGGATTAGTGCTAAAATGAAAGGCGTAGAAATAATTTGGAGGAATTACAAATGAACCGAAAAAATTCAGAAGCAATCTACGCAGAAGCATGCGAGCATATCGTAGGTGGGGTTAATAGTCCCGCACGCAGCTATAAAGCAGTTGGCGGCGGAGCACCTACAGTGATGGAACGTGCACAAGGCGCTTATTTTTATGATGTTGATGGTAATCGCTATATTGACTATTTAGGGGCGTATGGTCCAATCATTACAGGACACGCACACCCACATATTACAAAAGCTATCACGACCGCGGCAGAAAATGGCGTATTATACGGAACACCTACACGTCATGAAGTTCAGTTTGCAAAAATGCTGAAGGAAGCTATTCCTGGAATGGATAAAGTTCGTTTTGTGAACTCAGGAACAGAAGCTGTTATGACGACAATCCGTGTAGCCAGAGCATATACCGGCCGTACAAAGATTATGAAATTTGCTGGTTGCTATCATGGACACTCCGACCTTGTATTAGTTGCTGCTGGTTCAGGTCCTGCACAACTCGGAACTCCAGACTCTGCAGGTGTTCCTCCTTCCATCGCAAATGAAGTCATTACGATTCCTTTTAATGATCCGGAGAGTTATAAAGTAGCAATGGATAAATGGGGGGACGAACTAGCTTGTATTCTAATCGAACCCATCGTCGGGAACTTCGGAATCGTAGAACCAAACGAAGGCTTCTTGGAATTAGTTCATGAGTTAGCTGTCGCAAAAGGTGTACTCACTGTATATGATGAAGTGATTACCGCATTCCGCTTCCATTACGGAGCAGCACAGTCATTACTTGGACTTCAACCTGATCTAACGGCTTTCGGTAAAATCATTGGTGGTGGTTTGCCAATCGGTGCGTACGGCGGTAAAAAAGAAATTATGGCACAAGTCGCTCCACTCGGCCCTGCATATCAAGCGGGTACGATGGCAGGAAATCCCGCATCTATGATCGCTGGGATTGCTTGTTTAGAAGTATTACAAGAGCCTGGTGTCTATGATGAAATGAATCGTCTAGGCGGTTTACTAGAAGAAGGTATTTTGCAGCTAGCGAAGAAATACGGCATTGTCATGACTATCAATCGTTTAGGTGGTGCGCTGACACTATTCTTCACTGATGTTACTGTAGAGAATTATTTACAAGCGGAAGCTACAGACGGAGAGTTGTTCGCACGTTTCTTCAAAGAAATGTTGAAAAATGGTATCAATCTTGCACCTTCTAAGTATGAAGCTTGGTTTTTAACGACTGCACATACAGAAAAAGATATAGAGGAAACTTTAGATGCTGTAGATCGTTCATTTAAAGCATTAACAGTAAAGATCAATTGACCACTTCACAGCAATATTGTAAAGTAGCAAAAAAGAGATTTTAAAGGAAAGGAATTACCCAATGAAACTTGGTGCCCGCGTCTTTAAGACGGGTATTGCGATTGTAATTGCACTGTTTCTTGCACAATTACTCGAGTTACCTACCGCAGTTTTTGCAGGAATCGCAGCCATTTTTGCAATCCAGCCATCTATTTACAGATCCTATTTAACGATAATCGAACAGCTTCAAGGTAACTTAATCGGTGCTACTGTAGCAGTTGTCTTTACGCTAATTTTCGGTCCGCAATTAGTAGTTGTTGGATTGGCCGCAGTCATCGTTATGATTATTATGTTAAAGCTCGGTCTAGAGAAGTCTATTTCACTCGCACTTGTTACTATGATTGCAGTAATGGAAGTAAAAGGCGATGACTTCTTTACCTTTGCTTTACTGCGAGTAGCTACCATTCTCGTCGGTGTACTAGCAGCTTTCTTGGTTAACTTGGTGTTTATGCCACCGAAATATGAAACGAAACTATTTCAGGCGATCCACCAAGCACAGGACGAAATTATTCGTTGGACGCGTCTAGCTGGTCGTCAAGCTTCTGAGCACTCTGCAACAAAGAAATCCTTAAGCAAAGTAAAAGAACGTCTTATACAAATTGATCAACTATACTTATTATTTAAAGAAGAACGCAGTTACATTAAAAAAACATCTACTTCTAAAGCAAGACGGCTCGTTGTATATCGACAAATGATTACAACTACTCGTAGTAGTTATGATGTATTGAAAAGACTGCATCAATTTGAAAATGAACTCATTAATCTACCGGAACACTTCCGGATGATGATTCAAGAGCGTCTAGAAGCGTTACTCGTTTATCATGAGCAGTTACATTTAAAATTCGTCGGAAAGTTAAAAGCTGATCGAGATGAAAATGAACTGCATAGTGAATTTATTCAACGACAAGAAGTGATGGAGATTTTTGCAAAGGAAATCGCGCTAACAAAAGAGGAAGAGGAATTTTCCGCCTACCATTTACTTCACGTCCTTTCTTCTATGCTAAACTACGAAGAACAACTGGAACATTTAGATACGCTCATTACTTCTTATCAATCCCGATTTGAAGATGAAGACAATGCTTTAGAAGATGAATTCTATTAAAAAAGGTGGCCCCGGACTTTTGTCCAGTGGGCCACCTTTTTATCATCCACCTAGTTCTTGACGATTGAATAGTCCGGCGTATACACCGTCTTTACTCATCAGTTCCTGGTGCGTACCTGATTCTTTCAATTCCCCATGATCGATTACATAAATGCAATCTGCGTGAGTAATCGTGGATAGTCGATGCGCAACAATCAACGTCGTACGTTCATGCGCTAAACGATCAAGCGACTCTTGAATAAGTGCTTCGCTTTCTAAATCAAGTGCGGAAGTCGCTTCATCCAAAATTAACAGGGCTGGATTTTTCAAAAACACACGCGCAATCGCAATTCGCTGCTTTTGTCCACCTGATAACTTCACACCTCGCTCCCCTACTCGCGTATCATACCCTTCAGTCAATGTCGTAATAAAATCATGCGCATTTGCCGCTTTAGCCGCTACAATAACTTCTTCATCGGTCGCGTCTGGCTTACCCATTAAAATATTACTCTTTACTGAGTCGCTAAATAAAATGGAGTCTTGCAGTACCATACCAATCTGATCACGCAACGACTTCACTTGTACATCGCGGATATCATGTCCATCTACCCGAATCGCTCCTGCAGTCACATCATAGAAACGTGGAATCAAACTAATAATTGTTGACTTCCCACCCCCACTCATACCGACAAGCGCTACGGTTTCGCCAGGGCGTATTTTCAAACTAATATTATTCAGCACCATTTCTTCCTCATAAGCGAAGCTCACATGATCGAATTGGATTTCACCATCGATTGGTGGCAGTTGTTTAGCGTTTTCCTTATCTACTACATCATATTTTTCATTCATCAAATCTAACACCCGATCCATAGAAGCGAACGACTGCGTCAAAGATGTGGAGGAATTAACCAATCGACGTAACGGTGAATACAAACGCTCTATGAATGCGATAAACGCAACCATAGTTCCAACAGATAATGAACCATTGATTACTTGATAGCCTGCGTAGCCGATTACAAGTAATGGTGCTACATCGGTAATCGTATTCACAACAGCGAAAGCTTTAGCGTTCCAACGTGTATGATCAAGTGCACGATCCAAGAAATTATTATTCACTTCATCAAAGCGCTCTTGTTCTTTGTCTTCGATTGCAAAGCTTTTAATAATACTGACTCCCGCCACTCGTTCATGCAAATAACTTTGCACATCGGCAAGCGCTTGTGATCGTTTTCTAGTCAATTTACGTAACTTCCCGAAGAAATGTTTAACACTAAATGCGTAAAACGGAAAAGCAATTAATGTTACGAGTGTTAGCTCTACATCAAGCGTTAGCATTATGGCGATCGCAATAACAATTGTTGCCAAATCAAGCCATACGTTCATAAGACCGATCATCACAAAGTTTTTCGTTTGCTCTACGTCATTGATAACCCGAGAAATTACTTCACCTGCACGTGTATTGGAATAAAAACGCAAGCCCAGTTTCTGCAAATGGCCATAAAGCGACTGCCGTATATCAAACAAGATTTTATTGCTGACATATTGTGCGTAATACTGCCGATAATATTCAACCGGTGGACGTATCAAAAAGAATACAATAATCGTTCCGCCTAACCAATAAAATAAGTACTTCGTTTTATCTGGATCGGACATAGTCGGTGAACCGATAATGTCGTCAATTACAATCTTAATTAATAAAGGTAAAAATAGCGGGATAGCAAATTTCACTACCCCAATCAGAACAGTAACGATAATTAGCCAGTTATACGGTTTTACAAATTGAAGATAGCGCTTAATACTTTCGCCCATACCGTGCCTCCTACGAATTCCCAAGAACGATACATTCAATAAAAAAACCTGACTCGCACGAATGCAAGCAGGCCTAGCGTTGTTCGTCCTGAATTTGCTTATAGAACTCATACCTTGATGTCCATACCTCTATGAAATCAGGTGCAAATGGTCCTTTTCTTTGTTTGATCCAGCCCAACAACTTCTTTAAATTATCTTGTAAAATTTGATCGATCACTTCGGGATAATTCATTTGACGTTTATGATCCGCATATTCATCTTCGTCTAATATCAAATAACTCATATCCGGGAACACTTTTACATCTAAATCGTAGTCGATATACTTTAATGACTTTTCATCGTATACAAATGGCGAACTCATATTGACATAATAATAGACACCATCTTCACGTAGCATACAGATGATATTGAACCAGTTCTCCGCATGGAAATAACAAATGGATGGCTCACGCGTTAGCCATGTACGTCCGTCCGATTCTGTCACGAGTGTGCGTTCGTTGCCTCCGATGATAATATTGCGGGTTCCTTTCAGTACGAGCGTCTCTTGCCAGACGCGGTGAATCTTGCCGTTATGTTTGTAGCTGTGGATCTGAATCGATTCTCCTTCTTTAGGAATTGCCATTTTCTCTACCACCTTTAAGCCTTATGCCACTACTCTTACTATCTGTTCATTATACCAACTGCGTTCCCAAATTTAAAACGTTTCAACCATCTATTTCGTATTTACATGAATTTCGTAGGTCTACTGCATGTTTTTATCCATAATAAAACCGGTAGAAATGGCTTACGTTAGCCATTTCTACCGGTTTCAAGGGTATTCACACTTAGTATGAACCTTTATTTTGGTTCGCACTTGCGCTTGAAGCATTTTTCTTATTCGCTTCTGCTTGTTGAATTTGCCTTTTCACTTCGTTTACATCTGTTTCAGATGCATATTCTTCATTCATAGAAGACTGCGCAGAGGCAGACTGCATATTCATTGCAGACTGTGCGTTTTGCTGACGAACTTGATTAACATCCGTCTCGGAAGCGAACTCCTCATTCATTGATTGCTGCATGGCAGATTGCGCATTCTGCTGACGTACCTTTTTAGCATCTGTTTGTGATGCATCGTATTGAGCATTTTGTTTTGGTTGCTTTGGCATGGATTATTCACCTCCGTACCCCTAATGATGTCCATCTGACATATTTTTATTCAGATAGTTATTATGAATTTTTTACCAATCAATACAGTCAATCATTTTCAATACGGGTTTAGATTTCGGCAATGCTTCTATTTGTTCTTTCGTAAAGAATTGCAATGTTCCATCTGTATCTATATCGATAAATTGCGCACGATATGCATGAATATCCCACGTAATATGCGAAAACACGTGGGGGAATCTTGCCAACTCCGTCACGTTTTTCAATTGCAGGTCGCTTTCCTTTTCAAATGCTTCTATTGCAGGTAACTGTTGTAATTCGACCATCGGAAATTCCCATAGTCCGGCAAGTAATCCCGTGCTAGGTCTTTTTTGCATTAACCATTTTCCTTCTTCATTTTGAATCGCAAATGATGCGAGCGAGATGTGTTTCATCTTCTGCTTTTTAATTTTTATCGGCAGTTGCTGTTGTTTACCTTCTTCATACGCGATACAAAAATCGCGAACGGGACATAATAAACATCGAGGGTTAGGTGTACAAATGGTAGCGCCTAGTTCCATCAACGCTTGATTAAAGGATGATGGATCCTCTTCTGAAATAAGTTCCATTACTGCTTGTTCAAATATCTTCTTATTGCGTAACAATGCTATATCTTCTTCAATTAACAATATTCTTGATAGCACTCGCATGACATTTCCATCTACCGCATGTTCTGGCACGCCATAGGCAATACTTAAAATGGCACCTGCTGTATAAGGCCCTACACCTTTTAACGTTGAAATCTCTTTTCTATTATTAGGGACAGTTCCACCATAACTTTCGACAACTTCCCGGACACCTGATTGTAAATTACGGACCCGTGAATAATAGCCAAGACCTTCCCACATTTTTAAAATTTCTTCTTCCTCGGCATTCGACAAATCTTGCATCGTCGGAAACTTTTCGATAAATCGCTCATAGTAAGGAATGACCGTATCAACACGCGTCTGCTGTAACATCACTTCGGAGATCCAAATATAATACGGATTATTTGTTCTTCTCCAAGGTAAATCTCTTTTTTCAGCTTCATACCAAGACAATAAAGCCTGTTGGAAAGCCTTTTTCTGTTCAATTATATGCATAGTAACTTCGATTCTCCGTTCAAATACTTTTAGTTCTCATACAAATGGGTATATAATTAGTATAGTGTTTGACAATAACCGACTCTTTCGATAAAGGAGTGATTCTTTGGATACAGGCACACATATTGCTATGGGCATTGCGATCAGCGGATTAGCATTTGCAGATCCAATTGTAGCATCTGATCCATCCACAATGGGTGCAGTCTTTGCGGGTATTATGTTTGGTTCATTAATCCCCGATATTGATACTGTGCTTAAATTACGGAATAACGCTGTCTATTTACGGAATCACAGAGGCATTACACATTCCGTTCCGGCTGTATTGTTATGGCCGTTAGTATTATCAATGATACTGTCTTTCATCGTTCCCGAATCTGTATTTCTTCATGTTTGGGCATGGACATTTCTAGCAGTGTTTATACACGTTTTTGTAGATATATTTAATTCATACGGCACGCAAGCACTCCGTCCGTTTTCGCAAAAGTGGGTTGCTATAGGAGTCATCAACACGTTTGACCCTATTATTTTCGCACTCCACGTCATCGCTATTTTGGCATGGTTTTTCGGAACAGAACCCGTCGCGACAATGTCTACACTATACATCGTTCTGTTCTTCTATTACTTACTGCGTTTCGCTGTCAAAGCAGCGGTGAAAAACGCAGTGAAAAAGACGTTGCCTGGCGCTACGGATATTTTCATCGCACCGACTATGAATTTCTTCCAATGGCGTATAGCAGCAACGACTGAAACGGATCATTACGTAGGACGAGCCTATGGGCGTTCGATTACTATTTATGATCGCTTTGAACGTGAGGTTATGCCGATGTCACCACAAGTGGAAGCGGCATTGAAAGATCCCAACTTAAAGGCTTTCGTATCGTTCTCCCCTTTGTATCGCTGGTCGATCACTCATGTGGAAGATCTATACGAAGTTCGACTGATCGATTTACGTTACAGAAGTAAGGGATATTATCCGTTCGTTGCGGTTGCGCATGTCAATGAAGAGTTGGAAATAGTCAATTCTTATACAGGCTGGATCTTCTCAGAAGACAAGCTCCGTAAAAAACTTAAATTCATTCCAAATAATTAAAGAACGTTCGTGCGAATGGCACGAGCGTTCTTTTTTAGTTTGTTGGTACGAGAAAATAACCTTCATATGTCGTTCGGCATTTCCGGCAAAGATCTGCTCCTAACGCTCCGCTTTTACTCGCCAAAGCCGTACTTCACAACGGCTCTCGCTACAGAGGGGAACGTTTGTCTTGCGGGTGTAACTTTAGACTATAAGTACTTTGAGACTTCATTGTAGTTTTCAAGTGACTAATCGTAGCTTTTTCACCTTTTAAAATTCAAATGAATGATAAAGTGCGAAGCTGAATATCTCACTCGCTACCTTCAGAAGAAAACACTAGTGAAGCGTAGCGTAAGGCAGATCCTCCCGAACGCGTCCGCCTGGTGCGCAGTGTAACGGGAGCCTTTCCACTTCCTAATTCTTTTTCTTACTTCCCGCTTTTAACATCTTTCAACATTGCTAACGGCAAGGCTTCGATGGCTTTTTCTCCCCCTAGGCGATGACCCCATGCGAATAAACCTTTTAAGTAATCAACTTGGAAGAACACTCCCGTGTCGCCTTCGATACGATAAATCTCACCCGGCACAATCGTTGCTGGATCGACTAAATATGATTGCACGAGAACCGCTTTACGCTGATGAACAGCATATTCGCTTATCATACCCATCTGTTCTGCTTTACGCGCCTTTTCCATAAGCAAACCAATTTCGGTACGTAATTCATTTTCATTCATTTCACTATAATGTTTATCAGTAGCCATCTTCTTCATTCCTTTTCTTTTCAATAAATTGATCAATTTGAGCAAGTGGGATTCCTTTTTGATACATTGATTGTTTTACACGCTGCCTAAGGTCAGAGCCGGAGTATTTGCTTTGATAGCGCCTCCATGCCTTTTCACCAAATTTCTCCGTAATGTCTGACCATTCATCCTCATCGCGTTCAATCGTAACTTTACCGAGTACTTCTGATATTTGTTGGTATGAGAAACCTTTTCTAACTAATGTGTTTTGGATTTTCTGTTTTACTTGCGCTGGAGGTTGTGAGCTGTTTGAGCGAATTGTTTTCTCAGCAAGCTTTAATGCGTTTTGCATCTGATCTTCCATCGTATATTCCTCCAATGCTTGAGTTTGAAGTTCTTTGGGTATACCCTTCTTATAGAGAGATTGCGCAATAGCTCGCGGTCCTTTTAACGAGCTGTTCTTTTCCGTACGCACGAGTGCTTCAGAAAAGGCTTCATCATTGAGGAAACCTAGTCGTTTTAGTTTAACGATTGCTTCTAAGACAACTGCTTCACCATAGTCTTTTTCAAGAAGCTTCTTTTTGACTTCCATCTCACTACGCATCCGGAAAGATAAAAAGTGTAATGCACGATTAAACGCTTTTTCGATTTGATCTGCGTAGACAATTTCATCAGACGCCCAATCGTCTAAGGTCATTCCTTTTGTGAGCTCAAATTTCACAAGGACAGTTTCATGGACACTAAAAGCATATTGTTCATCAACAAAGATGTTATAACGTTCTTTATCTCTTTTTTGCTGTGATATTTTAGTAATAAGCGGCACTTCTTCATCACCTACTTTGTTCTAGTATACCGTTTCTTTTGGTGGTGGTCAGCAATAGTGTATTAATTTTTATAGATTGGAGGGGAATCACTATGAGAGTGGTGATTACGGGAGGAACTGGTTTCATCGGTAGTATATTAACAGAGAAATTGCAGAAGCATGGACATGACGTCATCATCTTCACACGTAAACCATCATCAAAACATAATGGCGTTCAGTATGTTCAATGGTTAACTGATCACGCGTCACCAGAAGATGAAATCGATGAAATTGATGCGATTGTAAATTTAGCAGGGGTATCAATCGATAATGGTCGCTGGACGGAAGAACGTAAAAGGCAAATTTATGACAGCCGTATAACAGCTACAGCTGAGGTATTACGGATTATTAAGTCTCTACCTAAGAAACCTAGTGTATTAGTAAATGCAAGCGCAATTGGTATTTATCCTCAATCACTAACTGAGGAATACACAGAAGAGTCTAATGCAGTTGGTGATGATTTCCTCGCTAAAACCGTTTATGATTGGGAGCATCTGGCACAAACAGCGTACGACTTTGATGTACGTACTGTATTCACTCGATTCGGGATTGTTCTTGGTAAAGATGGCGGCGCACTTCCTCTCATCCAATTACCCTATAAATTATTTGCTGGGGGAAAGATTGGATCCGGCAATCAATGGTTTTCGTGGGTTCACGTTGAAGATGTCGCCAATGCTATTCTGTTTACATTGGAAAGTGATGCGATTGAAGGTCCTGTCAATGTAGTAGCACCTAGTCCGATGCATATGAATGCCTTCGGGAAGACGATTGCAAAAGTATTGTATAGACCGCACTGGTTCCCCGTCCCTAGTTTCGCAATGGAATTAGCTTTAGGTGAAAAGAGTATTATTGTACTAAAAGGACAACATGTATTGCCTAAGAAGCTACTTGAAAAAGGCTTTACATTCCGCTATCCTTCGCTTGAACCCGCATTAAAAAATTTATTGTGAAACTTAAGCTTACAGGGATATTCACTCATCTGTAAGCTTATTTACATAGAAAAAATTCAACTACACATACTCTTTAAAAAGGAGTGAAGTTGTATGGCTAAACATATTGTAGGAATTTTTATGGCGATTTGCCTAGTCATAGTGGGAGTTATTGTCAATCCATTTGCTGTACAAGCAGAGGCGTTTCATTGGGGTTTTAAAAAAGCGACTGACGGCGTACCTCCTTCTGCAGGTGCGCAGCTAGATCAGCTACTTGATGATTATGGTGCGATCTATAAAGGATCGGGCGATAAAAAAGTAGTGTATTTAACATTTGATAACGGGTATGAAAATGGCTATACAGAAAGCATTTTAGATACGCTAAAAAAAGAGAAAGCCCCCGCTACGTTTTTCTTAACCGGCCATTATGTAAAAAGCGCCAGTGATTTAGTAAAACGTATGGTGAAAGATGGTCATGGTATTGGAAATCACTCGTATGATCACCCAAATATGGCCAATTTATCTGAACAAGAAATGAAGGAAGAATGGGAAAGACTTGATGAAGCACTCCGCAAAACGACAGGTCAAAAACGGACAATTTATGCGCGACCACCGGAAGGAGTTTTTAATGCGAAGCTATTGCAAGTAGGAAATGATCTTGGGTATCGTCATATTTTCTGGTCCGTTGCTTTCATCGACTGGCATCGTGATCAACCAAAAGGAAAGGCCTATGCCTATAACGAATTGATGAATCAACTGCATCCTGGTGCGGTTATTCTCATGCATACCGTATCTTCTGATAATGCCGAAGCTTTACCAGACTTTATTCGTGATGCAAAAAAACAAGGTTATAAATTTCATACGCTTGATCAATTAGTAGATGAATACGAAAATAAACAATCGAGTATCCAATAAATAAGAGACCTTATCTGTATGTATCTTGCCAACAGATAAGGTCCCTAATTATTTGATTCATCTTCAATTTGCATTATACATTCGTAGTTATCCAATATATCTACTGCTATCGGACTGTACGGATCCCCTCCTTCGTTGTTATGTGTCTAGGATTCGATTCGCCTTTATAACTACGACCTCCTTTTCTTTTGATTAATCCAACTATAACAACTATTCAGTTAATTGTAAAGCGTTTTAGTTAAAATTAATAATTTTTTTCATCCTTTCTAAACGATAAGTAGCTCCCCCGTTGTCGTTCATGAAAAATCAGATTGAAAAAGGCAGCATTTTCATATACGATATCAATGATGGAAAGAGGTGGACGTATGGACACATCACATAATAAAGACCAAGTCGTCGAACTAAAAAATCGCTTCAATCAATTCATTGAAACTTTAGAAGCAGTGGAACCGGAAAACACGGACATCCAAGATATCGATCGACTAATTACATTATTAGATGAGTTAGAAGAACAGATGGAAAGTTATAAAAAATAATAGAGTGTAACGGGGGATTTGAGATGTACATAGAGTCGATTGAAAAAAGTATATATGACCTAATTTGCGAAACATCCACAAACTTACCTAAGGATGTTCGCCGTGCAATCCTTGCAGCCAAAGAAAAAGAAAACAAAGGTACAAGTTCAGCAATGAGCCTTGATACAATTGCACAAAATATCAATATGGCGGACGATAAACTATCTCCTATTTGCCAAGATACTGGACTACCTACATTCAAGATTAAAACACCCATTGGAGTTAACCAATTGGAGATCAAAGCGGCTATCCTAAAAGCAATAGAACTTGCTACTAAACACGGGAAACTTCGTCCAAACGCAGTTGATTCGTTGACTGGTGATAATAGTGGAAATAACTTAGGTCTCGGCCTACCTGTCGTGAAGTTCGAACAATGGGAAGAAGATTATATCGAAGCGAAGTTAATCCTTAAAGGTGGCGGATGTGAAAACAAAAACATCCAGTATAGCCTACCTACTGAACTTGAAGGTCTTGGACGTGCGGGACGTGATTTAGATGGAATCCGTAAGTGTATCTTACATTCCGTTTATCAAGCACAAGGACAAGGTTGTTCTGCAGGATTTATCGGTGTAGGAATCGGTGGGGACCGTTCTTCTGGATATGACTTGGCGAAAGATCAACTCTTCCGTGATGTTACAGACGTTAACCCGAACGCAGAACTTGCTCAATTAGAAGACTACATACTCGAAAAAGCAAACACGCTTGGAATTGGAACGATGGGCTTCGGCGGCGAAGCAACATTGCTTGGATGTAAAATTGGCGTGATGCACCGAATTCCTGCAAGTTTCTATGTATCTGTAGCGTATAATTGCTGGGCATACCGTCGTATGGCAGTGAACATTAATGTTGAGTCTGGAGAAATAACAGATTGGCATTATAATGAAGGTGAAAAAATTGCATTTGAACAACCAGCAGAAGAAACAAAATCAACTGCACGTGTTGTAGAATTGCAAGCACCTATTTCAGAGGAAGAAATTCGCGACTTACGCGTAGGGGATGTTGTGAAAATCTCTGGTCGTATGTACACAGGACGCGATGCAATCCATAAGCATTTATCAGAGAATGACGCACCTGTAGATTTAAACGGCCAAGTGATCTACCACTGCGGACCTGTTGTATTGAAAAACGAAGAAGGCAAGTATGAAATTAAAGCAGCTGGTCCAACGACGTCTATTCGTGAAGAGCCGTATCAAGGCGATATCATGAAGAAGTTCGGTATTCGTGCAGTTGTCGGTAAAGGCGGCATGGGACCAAAAACATTAGCTGCACTTCAAGAGCATGGCGGCGTGTACTTAAACGCAATCGGTGGAGCGGCACAATACTATGCCGACTGTATTAAAGAAGTAGAAGGTGTCGATTTACTGGAGTTCGGTATCCCAGAAGCTCTGTGGCATTTACGCGTTGAAGACTTTACAGCTGTCGTCACAATGGACTCACATGGTAATAGTCTACATGCCGATATCGATAAATCTTCACTCGAAAAACTATCTCAATACAAAGAAAAAGTATTTAACTAATCCCTTAAACCTTTCGCTAGTTCTGACTGCAAAGAAACTCTAACCTATAGAGTTTCCTTGCAGTCTCTTTTATTGTTATCGATATATTTGCTAAAACCTAATCATTTTTGTAACACTAATCCACAGCAACTGCTATACTATAGATAATAACAATTACAACTTCATAATAATTCTTTTTAAAAGACCAAAAGTCGATTCTACTACTGTAGAGTCGACTTTGATGCTTTAATCAGACATTTGAAATTGAAATTCATTATCAATTAGGAGGAGAGCAAATGACAACCCATATCAAAGAACATCCTCAACAAGAGATTGATTGGTCTGCTCGTTTAGAGTTACTAGCAGCTATAATATCTGGAGTTTTAATTTTAACAGCTTGGCTGTTAAGTAAAAGCGGTACAGAGACATTCTCAATCACCTTGTATATCATAGCCTTTTTAATCGGTGGATACGCTAAGGCGAAAGAAGGTATTGAAGAGACGATTAAAAACAAAGAACTGAATGTGGAAATGTTAATGGTTTTCGCAGCGATCGGCTCTGGCATTATTGGCTACTGGGCGGAAGGTGCTATTTTAATATTTATTTTCGCAATTAGCGGCGCACTTGAAACATATACACTAAATAAAAGCCATAAAGAAATTTCTTCATTGATGGAATTGCAACCTGAAGTCGCTTGGTTGATAAAAGATGACGGTAGCGAAGAAGAAGTATCTATCACTTCTTTATCTATCGGTGATGTTCTACTTGTAAAACCGGGCGAACGTGTTCCAGTGGATGGGCAAGTGTTAAGTGGCATCACGTCCATTGATATGTCCGCAATCAATGGAGAGTCCATACCGGTTACAAAACAGGAAAACGATGAGTTATTTGCAGGTACAGTAAACCTTAGCGGTACTATTCGAATGACAATGACGAAACCAAGCTCTGAGACTCTATTCCAAAAAATTATTGCGATGGTTCAAAATGCGCAAAGTGAAAAATCTCCTTCACAACAATTCATCGAACGTTTCGAAGGCTCTTATGTAAAAATTGTCTTAGTTGCTGTTGTCATCATGATGTTCCTCCCCCACTTCCTATTCAACTGGGATTGGACAACAACATTCTACCGGGCGATTGTATTGTTAGTCGTTGCTTCTCCTTGTGCATTAATGGCTGCTATTATGCCAGCGACGTTAGCGGCCGTGTCTAACGGTGCGAAAAGAGGAGTTTTATTCAAAGGTGGCGTTCACTTGGAACATTTGAGTACATTGAATGCTTTTGCTTTTGATAAAACGGGAACATTAACGACTGGTAAGCCGATTGTAATGGACTTCATCGTTCGTGAAGGAACCAATCCTAAAGAAGCACTTGCTTTGTTTGCAGGGGTTGAGGCAATGTCCAATCACCCATTAGCCAGAGCTATCACTAAATATGCTGAGGAGCAACAAGTAACACCTGAACGTAATCTTCATATCGAAGATGTACCAGGCTACGGTATTAAAGCAGAAACAGCAATGGGCGATATCCGAATTGGTAATCCTAAATTCGTCGGAGTTGATTTAGTAGAAAGTTTTGAACATAATATTGCTACTACACTTGCTAATGAAGGTAAAACTGTTATTTTTATGAAAGATGACAAAGGCATTGTAGCATTAGCCGCATTGAAAGATACCTTACGAAAAGAGGCAGTATCTTCAATTCAAGCATTGCAAGCTCTTGGTATTCGGACAGTTATGCTCACTGGGGATAATGAAAAGACTGCTCATGCGATTGCAGATGAAGTTGGGGTAGATTCTTATGTCGCCGAATGCCTACCTGAGGAGAAAGTTAACGAGTTGAAGAAATTATTAAATGAATACCGTACAGTAGGCATGGTAGGAGACGGCATCAATGACGCACCTGCACTTGCAACAGCTACTTCAGGGATTGCAATGGGCGAAGGAACGGACGTCGCTCTAGAGACCGCTGACGTCGTACTTATGCAGAACGATTTGAATCGATTGTCATATGCGATAAAGCTTTCAAGAAAAATGCAACGGATAGTGAAGCAGAATGTATTCTTCTCTATAGCAGTCATTGCGATTTTAATCATTTCTAACTTCATGCAAGTAGTTGATCTACCCCTAGGCGTTATTGGACATGAAGGCAGTACGATCCTTGTCATTCTCAATGGTTTACGGATGCTCAATAAAATAGAATAATAAAAAACAGGCACGAAAGGAAATATTTCCTTTCGTGCCTGTTTTCATGATGTCACTTGCTGCTTTTTCTCATATCGTTCCTTCATTACTGCATTGATGGTACCACCAAGTATCAGAATAATAGCTGACAGATAAAGCCACATAATCAGCACTATGATACCAGCGATACTACCATACGTATTGGCGTAGCTACTGAAATTACTAATGTAGAAAGAGAAAGACGATGATGTAATGATCCATCCAATTGTCGCAAATACGGACCCCGGAATTACACTTTTAAAACGCAAGTCAACATCCGGTACGATCCAATATAATAAAGAAAACACAACGAAAATCAACACGGGTGGTATTGCAAATCGAATCGAAGTCCAAATCGTTAAGAAAGAATCTTCTAATCCCATAAAGGAGAATAAGAACTTACCGATTGGTTCTCCGAATATCGGTAAAACTAAAGCACTTATAACTGTAGCAATCAGCATAATCGTAAACCCTATCGACAACCCTTTTGAAATAAAAAAGTTTCGATCTTCTTCTACCTCATATGCTTGATTCAGACCTTTTGATATCGCACCCATTCCTTTAGATGCGGACCAAATAGTAGCAAGGATACCAACAGATAATAAGCCACCACTTCTATTATCTAGAACTTCAGACAAAGTAGACTCTATTAATGCAGCAGTGCTTTCTGGCGCGTACTCACGAATGAACATAAAAATCTGGTTTTGATCAAGATTTAAGTATGGCAACAACGTAAACAGGAAGATTAATAGAGGGAATAATGACAATAAGAAAAAGAAAGCTAACTGTGATGCTGAAGCAGAAACATCCAATTCTTTCACACGGATGATTAACTGCTTAATGAAACCACTCGTTGTAGCGGGATTGAAATCTTCCCCTTCCCCATCCTTAACATCTTCGATAAACGTTTTCACCTTATCTGCTGCGGATGCATTATCTGATTTGGAAGAAGGGGTACGTTCATGATCTTTCAACTCATGTGTCCCCCTTTCGTTTATCGATTGAATATTTATTGATTCTCTAGCGGGACTACGTTTTTTTTTTGAACCATTGGGGGTAATGAATTATCCTTAGTTACAGTAGCAGTAGATGCTGCTGTGGAATCGTCCTCTATGATTTGTTCATATTCCGATTTGGAATCAGTAAACGCTTCTTTTGTATCAGCAAACATCTCTTTTACTTGTGGAGTCAATGTCTTAATTTCATCCACTTGGGATTTAACGTATTCTACATCATCTTTTACTTGCTCGAATAACGTTTGCATTTGATCTTTCTTTTCTTGCAATTGTTTTTTCATTACATCAGGATTTTCTTTGTAATACATCGCTTTTTCAAATGAAGTCCGTGCCAAAGTGACCGTTTGTTGTCTTGTCGTGCGGTCCAACATACTTACCGCCGCACCAAGTAACGCGCCACCTACAATAAATGTTCCCAACTTATTAGAACCCATGAAATTCGCCTCCTTTTCACGTAAACCTTTCACTTCATTATACCCACACTACATGTTACCAAACAATGAATGTGATACTTTATTTTAAAAAAAGCTTGACGCAGCGTTCTATATTTTAGATTATTAACCATAACATATAATTAATCTATGGTTCCAAAGGGAGATGATTTCAACGATTTTAGAATCGACTCAGGACATCACAGAAAAAAATTGGAGGGGATGAAATGGAAAAGATCACAAACTTTTTAAACAGTGCCTCTAATATCATTTGGGGTCCACCACTGCTAATCTTATTAATTGGTACCGGAATATTTCTAACGTTTCGTTTGACATTTATTCAATTGCGATTATTACCTTATTCATTAAAACAAGTATTTTCAAGAAAGCATGATAAAAAAGTCGATGGAGACATCACCCAGTTCCAGGCACTTATGACGGCAATGGCCGCAACAGTGGGTGTTGGAAATATCGTAGGGGTTGCTTCAGCAGTAGTTGCCGGTGGTCCTGGTGCTATTTTCTGGATGTGGCTGGCTGGTTTTTTCGGAATGGCAACAAAATATAGTGAAGCTATTCTGGCAGTAAAATATCGTGTGAAGGACTCTAACGGCTTAATGGCTGGTGGTCCGATGTACTACTTGGAACATGGTCTGAAACAAAAATGGCTCGGTGTATTGTTCGCGATTTTCGGAGCGCTAGCAGCTTTCGGTATTGGTAACGGAACACAGGCCAAAGCGGTAGCTGACGTAATGAGCAATACATTCGAAGTACCTCATTATATTACAGGTATTGCACTGTTAATATTTGGTGCACTAGTTATTCTTGGCGGAATTAAATCAATCGGTCGCGTGACTGCATTTTTCGTTCCTATTATGGCTTTATTCTATTTCATTGCGGGCGCGATTGTCATGTTCTTGAATTTCGAACAAGTACCCGCAGCATTCGCTCTTATCTTCTCTGATGCTTTCACGGGGCAAGCAGTTGCAGGTGGTGCAATTGGGGCCGTCATTCGATTCGGTGTAGCAAGGGGATTATTCTCCAATGAAGCCGGTCTAGGTTCTGCACCGATTGCAGCAGCAGCCGCAAAAACAGACTACCCTGGACGTCAGGCTCTTGTATCCATGACACAAGTATTGTTCGACACATTAATCATCTGTTCAATCACAGGTGTAACGATTGTTATGAGTGATAAATGGCAAGATAAATCAATCGATGCAGGTGCTTTAACAGCAGAGGCATTTGGTTCATTCTTAGGAGGAATTGGGCCGATTCTAGTTTCGATCGGTCTCGTATTCTTCGCAACATCGACCATTTTAGGTTGGAGTTATTACGGTGAGAAATGCTTCCAGTATTTAATACCGAATCGAGCCGCTGTATTAGTCTATCGAGTGATTTTTGTAGCTTTCATTTATGTTGGTGCTACAGCTTCACTAGATTTAGTTTGGATTTTGGCGGATGTATTAAATGGTCTAATGGCAATACCGAACTTGATAGGACTTCTTGGTCTATCGGGGATCGTCTTACTAGAAACAAAACGTTTTAAAAAGAAAATAGACGAAGAACGACAAGAACAACACAAGTAATTGGTTACAGTTCAGTTGACAGCTTATCACTTTCATGAAATGATAGATTTGATAGGATAGAAAGGCGGTACTCGCATGGATTTATCAGTACAATCACCTGAGAATATTGCATATATGATTGAAAAAATCAAAGAAAAACTCCGTATGGTGAATGTCGACGCAATGCGTTCTGAAAACTTCAGTACAGAACAGTACGAAGACTTGCACTATATGTATGAAATGGTCATGAAGCGTGACAATATTACGCCGAATGAAATGCAAGCCATTGCGGCAGAACTTGGTTCTATGCGCAAATAAAAAAGACTCCCACTAAGGGGGTCTTTTTTATGCAGTTTATTGTGGAATGATAGCTGTTCCATCTTCCATTACTAGTGGTTGAATAAGCACTTCTACTCTTCGGTTCTTACTACGATTCTCCACCGTGTCATTCGGTACAATCGGCTTGTACTCTCCATAACCTTTCGCACTAAATAAATTGGGATCTACTTCATTGTTTTCTACGATAATTTTTAAAAACTCTACCGCACGCATAACACTCAACTCCCAGTTTGAAGAAAACTGGGCATTTCTAATTGGTATATTGTCTGTATGCCCTGCAATGACAACTTGTCGGGGCTTTTCTAAAGCCAGCAACCGTGAAATGTCGTTTGCTAAGCCTTTGTATTGAGGCGTAATGGTTGCCTCACCAGATGCGAACAGCACGCTGTCACGTATCGTCAACAGTAATCCCTCAACTGTCAATTCAGTTTCAAATTGATTCTCTAATTCATGCACTGCAATATATTCATCTAAATCATCCTGCATTTCCCTAAGCGACTTCTGATCTTCAAAATAAGATGAATTATCCTCCAACTTCCCTTCTGAATCATCTGGAACAATTTTAGTCGTCGGAGCAGATTCATTTATAATTCCATTCCCGCCACCTTCAAATATTTCATTAAATACTTGTGAAATTTGTGAAAAACGTGCTTCATCCACTGCACTCGAGGCAAAGATTACGATGAACAATGCAAGTAATAGTGTCAATAAATCGGCATATGGAAGAAGCCAGGATTCGTTAATATGTTCCATTTCATGTTTCTTTTTCTTACGTTTCTTGGCCAACCTTACCAGCTCCTTCGCTGCTGTCCATAGCTAACTTCTTACGGTCTTCAACAGATAGATAAGATGCTAGTTTCTGTTCAATTACACGCGGCGCTTCTCCTTCCAACACGGAAAGAATTCCTTCAATAACCATTGTTCTCTGTCGAACTTCTTCTCTTGATTTACGCACTAGTTTATTGGCAAATGGGTGCCATAAGACGTACCCTGTGAAAATCCCCAATAACGTAGCGATAAATGCTGCCGAAATTGCTTGACCGAGTGCATCGATATTGTTCATGTCTTTTAGAGCTGCAATCAATCCGATAACGGCTCCCAAAACACCAAGTGTTGGCGCGTATGTTCCTGCTTGGGTGAATATCAGCGCACCGACAGAATGCCGATCTTGCATTGCTTCTACTTCTTCACTTAGTACATCACGGATATAGTCAGCGTTTTGTCCGTCAATAGCCAAACCTAGTCCATTTTTTAAAAACGGATCATTAATATCGACAATTTTCGCTTCTAACGCCAATAAGCCTTCGCGTCTCGCTACGTCCGCCCAAGAAGAAAAAAGACGAATTAGATCTGCATCGGAAGTGAATTTCTGCTGAGTGAAAATAATTTTTAATAACTTAGGTACCTTTTTTAACTCATTCATCGGGAATGCGATAACAACGGCTGCAATCGTTCCAGCGATGATAATGAGGATGGCTGCGGGGTTCAATAACGCATCAGGAGTTACACCTTTAAGCGTCATCCCAACTATTAATGTCACAAGACCTAGTACCAACCCTACTACTGTGGATAAATCCATATTAAAAGCCTCCAAGCCTTGCATTCTTCTTATTATTTCGGTCATTGGTTATCATTCTTTAGATGCAACAGGCAACTATTCATAGATATTTGATGTCAATCTTTGTATTACGTACGCTTTATCGTTGCGAACTATTATCCTCACTTGTTACTATTGACATACTATGTAAAAAGGAGATGTCATAATGGATCATTTTCAAGATCAACTTTCCAATTATGCTGAATTAGCAGTTAAGGTAGGTGTAAATATTCAGCCCGACCAATATTTGTTTATTAGCGCATCTACCGAGATTACATCATTCGTACGTCTGATTGTCGAAAAAGCTTATGAAGCCGGCGCACGCCAAGTATTTGTGGATTGGATAGACGATGTAGTGACTCGCCTACGTTACGAAAAAGCACCAAATAATTCATTTACTGAGTTCCCTACATGGAAGAAAATAGAACGTGAAGAACTAGCTGAGAAAGGTGCCGCCTTCATGTCAATCGTTTCCCAAGATCCTGATTTACTGAACGGCATTGATCCAAACCGTATTCGTGATAATCAAAAAGCTTCTAGTACAGCTCTCAGCAAATTCCGTCAAGCTATGCAGTCCGATAAAATTAGCTGGACTGTAATAGCTGCTGCATCTAGTGCTTGGGCAGCAAAAGTCTTTCCAGATTTTTCTGAAGATCAACAAGTACCAGCGCTGTGGGATGCAATCTTAAAAGCTGTGCGAGCAGACCTACCGAATCCTGTCGAAGCTTGGTTGCAACACGATGAAAACTTACATGAGAAAGTTGATTATCTAAATGGAAAACGTTATCTGAAACTCCATTATACAGCTCCAGGTACAGATTTAACAATAGAGTTACCAGAAAAGCACTTATGGTGTGGAGCAGGTAGCATCAACCAATCAGGTCATGAATTTATGGCTAATATGCCAACGGAAGAAGTATTCACTGCCCCTTTAAAAACGGGTGTCAACGGCTATGTATCCAGTACAAAACCGTTAAGCTATGCGGGTACAATTATCGACAACTTCAAAATTACGTTTAACGATGGAGCGATTATCGATGCTTCCGCTGAACAAGGAGAAGCGATTTTAAAGCAATTAATTGATACAGATGAAGGTTCGAAGTTTTTAGGTGAAGTGGCGTTAGTTCCCCATGATTCACCCATTTCTAATTCAAATATTTTGTTCTACAATACATTATTTGACGAAAATGCCTCAAACCATTTAGCTATTGGTAGCGCTTATGCATTCTGTCTAGAAGGCGGTAAAGAAATGGACTCCGAACAATTACTGGAAAATGGTTTAAATCAAAGCTTAACACATGTAGACTTTATGATTGGTTCCAACAACATGGATATTGATGGAGTCTTATCAGACGGCACATCCGAACCTATCTTCCGAAAAGGTAACTGGGCATTCTAAAATCCGTCACTTTTCATTTAAAGTTTTTAGTTGCTCTTAAAATTCATCTAAAAATCGTGTATAATAAATACGAGAACATAACACTAATGGAAAGAGGGGCTTATAAATGGGCTTAATGTATACTACAGTTATCGGTTACATGGTCGTTCTTGGACTAGCATCTTGGTTTACAATGCACTTTTTAGCTGGCGCAATGGATTCATCTGACTCTGTGATTATCGATCCAAAACCTGAAGACATAAACTAATCTGCTTATGTTCCGAGCAATCGGAATTAGGTTTTCTAATTAAACTGGAGTTGCCCTGTAGGCGACTCTTTTCTTTTAACAAAAACTAGGTCCTGGAGGATTATTACATGACATCATTATCGGAAATTATGAATTACAACGAATCGTTTGTTAAAGAAAAAAAATATGAAGAATTCGTCACAACAAAGTTTCCAAATAAGCGGATCGTTATCCTAACTTGCATGGACACAAGACTGATTGAATTACTTCCGAAAGCTATGAACTTAAAAAATGGTGATGCAAAAATCATCAAAAGTGCCGGTGCTATCATCACACACCCATTCGGCGGTCTCATGCGAAGCATTTTGGTCGCGGTTTATGAACTGCAAGCAGATGAAGTTTATGTAGTAGGTCATCATGACTGTGGTATGAGCTCAATCGATACTTCACGTATAGTAGACAGCATGGTTAAGCGTGGGATCGATCAGTCGATGTTTAAAACACTTAAATACTCAGGAATCGATATGAATGCTTGGCTTCACGGCTTTAGTGATGTGACAGAAAGCGTGAAAAAGAGTGTGGATGCGATTAAAAACCATCCTTTAATTCCTAAAGACGTCAACGTTCATGGTCTCGTTATTAACCCTGACAACGGTAAGCTTGACGTGATTGAAAACGGTTACAAATCAATGGAAACTGTTTAATATCCTTTCTACAAAATAAAGAACCGACTCTTTTTCATTCCAAGAGTCGGTTCTTTATTTTTGCAGTCCACTTCCGCCATGCGGTCTTACCCTTTCAATAATCGCTCTCGACCATTGCATACATAAAGTGATCTTCCCACACCCCATTAATGAACAGTAGCTCTCGTAGCAATCCTTCTCGTTCAAATCCTGCCTTTTCCAAAACTTTTACGGAGCCTATATTACGTGGAGACACGTAAGCCTCTACCCTGTGCAAATTCACTTTTTCAAAAGCAAATTGATTAATCAGCTCTACTGCTTCTGTGCCGATCCCCCTACCCGTTTGCCTTTGGTCAATTGAGTACCCTACAAATCCACTTGAAAATGGCAGACGTTTAATACTGTACAACGATATTTGTCCGATGATCATACTAGTTTGCGAATCAAAAATTCCAAAGTTATACTCTCGACGATCTCGCATCTGATAAAGGGATTCACGGATTTTATCACGCTGCATAGAAACCGTATAATAGGTATTATCGTGTCGCGGTTCAAACTCTGTCCAGTAGTCCCTGTTTGCTAGTAGCAGCTGGGTAAACTGATAAGCGTCGTCTTCTGTTAGTATCCGTAAATAACACTGCTCCCCTTCGAGTAAAATCATTTCGCCTCATCCTTTTCGACGCATTGTATTATTAACGACTATTTCCTTCATAGTTATGAAGGAAATGGAGAATCAATTCCACTTGTCTAACTTCATTATAGTATTTTTTACTACTACAAGACAACAGAATGTCATTTCCTCTCATTTGTAAAGGAAAATTCATACTTTCATCATCCATCACCCTTTATTGTCTGTATACTATTCTTCAGGAGGATTTTATCATGCTAAGAATAATTTTGATGGTACTTTCGTTATTCATCATGATTGGAACGCATATCGCTGCAAACCTAATTCCGCTTAATGGGCTGACTACTTGGGAAATTGCTAATCGTGTACCCGTTCTTTTCATGCCTGCAGAGTATGTTTTCTCTATATGGGTCGTTCTGGATTTACTAATGGTTAGTTGGTTATATTCATTTTCTAAAACAACAGCTGGACTTTCTTCTTCGATTGCCACGCTACGGACAATCTGTTTTAATATCAGTTGCTTTTTAAATATCGCATGGTTATTACTATGGCATTATGGTTATTATTACTGGGCGATCGTTAGTGTCATCGGTTTATTGGTTTGTTTGTTACTCTTTTATTTCAGCTATCCAAAGTTAGAGAGTTCAAATCGCGAACGAATGGCGATTTCCGCTTATATGGCTTGGATTTTCATTGCGGTAATTGCTAACAGTTACTATGCTTTCAAATTTCATGATTGGACAGGTTGGGGTTTAAGTGACCCTTTATGGACCGTTATTTTTTTAAGTCTGGCAGCGGCTATCGCACTTCATTTTATGTATCATTACCGAGATGCTGTGTTTAATCTTATTATTATTTGGTCTTTTATCGGGATCGCTATAAAAAATGGAACAGATGAATTATTCGTCTCCACTGCTGCTTTATTTCTTTCGGCTGTAATTGTATTCATTCTACTCATGGGTAATCGCTTTTCTAAAACACAAAATCTCTAACACAGTTGCATTTTGTTGCGGCTGTGTTTTTTTCATGTGATGATTCATAAAACTAGGGTATATGTTACAGTATGAACTAGCATGCTATATCGTATAGGAGGTTACGCTATGTCAAATTCAAAATTGCTCTCTTCACTCTGTTATTTTAGTATCTTTTTTGCTCCTTTGTTACTTCCGGCAATCATCTTTTTTGTAACGGATGAATATGAAGTGAAAAAACATGCTAAAAAGTCCTTAGTTTCTCACATCATTCCAATGGCTTTATTGATAGCAGGGTTTATCATCCTATCATTTTCTATATTCTCTTTAAATTCACAGTCTACTTCAATAATAGATAGCAATATGATGGTTTGGAGCGTATTACCGTTACTTTTCATCACTTTATACAGTATACTATTTCTTATAGTACTAATATGGAATATCTATCAAGGTGTTAAAGTGTTAAAATAGACCAATGAACTTTATGTAAATTATTAAAAGTATATGGATAGAGTATGATATAGTATGGAATGTAAAATTCGTACGGAAGAAAGGACTTGTGAACATGATTGTAAAAAATGATGAACAATTAGAAGGTTTACGTGTAATCGGACGTATTGTCGCTGAAATCCGAGAAACTTTAAAGGACGCTACTGTACCGGGTGTCACAACAAAAGAACTCGATGAAATGGCGGGACGTTTATTTACAGAAAAAGGTGCTGTCTCTGCACCCATCGATCAATACGACTTCCCCGGTTATACTTGTATAAGTGTCAATCACCAAGTAGCTCACGGAATTCCTGGAAGTTATGTCATTCAAGACGGCGACTTAGTAAATATAGATGTTTCGGGATCAAAAGATGGCTATTTTGCGGATACAGGTATTTCATTTGTTGCGGGTACTCCTGATGAAGCTAAACAGAAGCTATGTGATGTAGCAAAGTCTGCGTTGGACCGGGCGCTATTGAAAATAAAAGCGGGTTCTAGTCTGAATCAGATTGGAAAGGCCGTGGAGCGTGAAGCAAAAGACAACGGCTTACATGTGATCAAGAACTTAACAGGACATGGCGTTGGTAAATCTTTACACGAAGAGCCTCAGCATATCTTGAACTATTTCGACCCTTGGGATAAGGAGCTGTTAAAAGACGGTATGGTCTTGGCAGTGGAGCCGTTTATTTCACAAAAGGCAGAGCATGTGATTGAACTGGATGATGGTTGGACGTTTGTGACACCAGACAAGTCACTAGTGGCCCAAATCGAGCATACGATTGTTGTAACAAAAAGCGAGCCAATCATTTTAACATCTCTTGATTGATAGCTATAGGAAAAGAGCATACGCGACTGCATATGCTCTTTTTTTATTTCTTTTTTTGTTTTTGTTTTGGTTTTGACTTCTTTGGTGCTGATTTTCTCATTTCATCTACTGTCTTTGAATTACCTTCGATTAATTGACCATTATACCAAACCTTTTGTACAGTTTTGATACCTTTTGTCAATTTACGGTAATCACGTTCTTCAGCATAAGATAATAGCGTTAGAACTTCACCGTCTGCACCTGCACGGCCTGTTCGTCCGGAACGGTGTACATATTGCTCTACAGTGTGTGGCACATCAACGTGAATGACGTGCGTCAAACCTTCGATGTCCAAACCGCGGGCAGCTAAGTCAGTTGCGATTAATATACGAATATTTCCTGATCTGAAATCCTCTAAAGTCTTTTGACGATCGAGCTTCTTCATATCGGAATAGAGCACAGCAATTGGTGCATCGTTATACAACAACTTCAATTCTTTCATCCGCAGTTGGTCTACATTGTTCATGAACGTCAACGCACGCACACCCGATAATGCAGAAATACCGCGCAACACTTCAGTCTTTTTGCGATCATCGACTTTAACATATGAATGAATAATCTGCCCAATATCGGGAATATCTTCAGCATTTACCTGCAAACGAATAGGTTCTTTCATCATATGTTTAGCAACTAACTCAATTTCATCTGTAATCGTAGCGGAAACAACCGCTACTTGACGATTAGGGTTCGTTGATTCAATCAAATTCTTTACGAGTACGCGATATTCACGAGACAATAATTGATCGCCTTCATCGATGACTATGTGTTGAATATCATACATCTTCAACTTTCTTTCTTTTACAAGTTCATTCAATCGTCCTGGCGTTCCTACTACAATCGTCGGCTTCTTCTTTAGCTTTTCAATCTGGCGTTGCATATTCGCCCCACCAATTAGCTGCGTCACCGTTACAGATGTACCTTCGACCAAATCGCGGATCACATTGACAATCTGCATCGATAATTCCTGTGAGGGTGTGATGATCAAAGCCTGTGTTTTCGGCAAGTCACCGTCCACCATTTGAATGACTGGCAATGCATAAGCTAATGTTTTCCCCGTACCCGTAGGCGATTCGGCTACAACATCTTTGCCTTCTAGCATTTCAGGAATCATCTTTAATTGAATCGGCATAGGCTGTTTAAACTTCCATTTTGTACGTAGAGATTCATTCAGCTCATCTAAAAAAGTCATTCGGTTCACTCTTTTCTGTAGTTAAAATGTTCCACCGGTTATTTTTTTTGAAGCTTCTTTTTCAACTTTTGAATTTTAGGTACAACTTTAACGAACATATTATAGATCAACGGATTATACACTTTATCAATTTCTCCGATAAATTCCGTTACACCGTCTTTCTGACAAAAACTATTTTTAAAATTATATAGGCCATCTTGTTCACTATCCAGAACGAAAACGCCGCCTAGATCATATTGCTCGGCACCTATTTCCAATCCCCACTTCATCATTTCAAAATTCATGAGATAGCTTGGATTCAGATTTCGTTTTACGTTTGAACTACCTGCATACAGATAATAGAGCTTACCATTGTAATTAATCGTGACAGCTCCTGCTAAATAGTCATCTTCATGCTTGGCCAAATATATTCGTAGATCATCAAAAGCTTCACGCATTTTTACGAAGTACTCATACGAACGAATGGAAATCTGATTCCGCTCGGACATCTCTTCATGAATCTCGAAAAACTTCTTTAAATAGTCATCACTTCGAGAATAGGTAACTTCTACACCTTTACGCGCTGAACTACGAATCTTACTTCTCGTTCTACCGCGAAACTTTAGCATTAGAGATTCTTCATCCTCGTCAGTTAATTTCACAATCATATTGTATCGCGGCTGAATCAAGTCTTCTTTTCCCGCACCCTCATTGCGTACTATATAACCGGCATTACGATACATCTGATCTAACTCTTCCGTGAAGAGCTGTTCAGGATCCATTTTCAACGCGAATGCTTTATATTTCTTTACTAGCACTTCCGATTCCTTCAACAATTCTTCTACTAACTGTTGATCGTGCAAATCACAAATCGGTCCGCGTGGAGCATACAGTAATGAGTACCCACCTGGCACTTTTCTAATAAGCAAAGACATCGCTGCAACGATTTCACCATCACGCTCTACATAAACCTGCTCATTTCCCCAATCATCTTTTACATTAGCCCAGTTAGGGTCTTGAGTGATCGATCGAAAAGGAGAATTTCTCACAAACGTTTCATATCTTTTAACATCTTCTACATTTTTTTTATTTAAAATCGGCACTGCTGGTACACTCCTTAGGTTACTCTAGCTCCGTACGGTTAAATTTTCTTCCGCTATCAAAATAAGCGGAAAATTCAACAGAAAAGTACAGCCATAGCTCTATTAAGTGTAGCCTACTGCATTTTTCAAGTCAAGAAACGGAAGAAATATCATAGGTTTTTAACCATTCCCACTACATTTAATAAAGTCATATATATTAAATACTTAATACTATTCCACTATTAACCAAAACGTCCTATACTATAAACAGTGGAGAAAGGTTTCATCGTAGTAGTATTTAAAGCGGAAATATCTATTGAGAGATTCAGATAAGAAGTGATTATATTAGAAAACATCCCTACGCAAATGCGTAGGGATGTTTTTATTCTTCAGTTGCGTTTTTATATTTTTTAAAATAATTAATCTGCCTCATCAACATATAGAACTTCCGTTTCAGATGACCATCCTTTTTATAAAACAATGGATTGCCATAGTTACCTGATTTAATAAGCGAACGGATTTCTTTTTGCATCTCAGGATTATAAACAAATTTCTTCAGCACAGCTTTTGGCACGACTGTAAATAAGAAATGCTTATCTAAATACGTCAACGGTTTTTCGACGCCATAGACCAAATCATCTACTAAATACTTCGCCATGTTTTCTCCGCACTGCGTAATGTAGTAGCTTGAACGTCCCTGGCGGATATTCACTTCAAATACTTTGAACTTACCATCACGTTCATCATACTTTAAATCGAAGTTACCATACCCTACATAGCCAATGGCTTCTGAGAATTTAGCAAGTTTCGTCATCATTTCTTCATGATAACGCGTAATCAATGCCGTGTAATTCCCTATAGCAGTCATCGCACGTTCTTGCAACGCGACTTGCGCAAACGTAATCAGTTGCGGCTTTCCGTGTTGATTAGCGTAGTACACTGCGTCCCACATATACGAATCATCTCCAGGAATAAAATCCTGAATAATCAAATCTTCCGTATAGCCACTCGCTTTCACCATTTGGATAATGCGGTTAATCTCTTCATATGTATCCACTTTGTAAATCTTCTGTAAACCTTCGAATGGATGGCGATAATATTGTACACCATCACTAGGTTTTATAATGACCGGAAATAACACATCATCAGTAAATGGTTCATCCGAAAGACACGAATGGAAATACGTAGACGGTGTATCAATTCCATGTTCCGCACAAAGTTCATAGAAGTTTTTCTTAATATAGACCGCATTCATCAGTTCCTCATCAATATAATTGAATAAGAAATCCTCTTGCAATGCTTCACGCTGTTCAATAATCAAGCGAACATACAAATCATCAGTACCAATTAAAATAAGCTTTTGATCAGCTGTACGATGCTTCTTTGCTACTTCACGTAAAAACTGGACGAACACTTCAGGATCGTGTAATCCAGGATGAAATTCTTGGATATCAGTGATTGAACTATAGCTTGTAAAAGGTAATGGTTCCCTTCCTACAATCACTGGCTTCATATCATATTCTTCATGAAAAGAGATAGCCATATTATAGGCATTAATATTCGTTCCGACAATAATCGGGATAAAAGGATGCTTGCTCATAGATTCCTCCAGCAGACGTTTTTCCATTTAAGTGTAGATGTCTCAAATTCGTAAGTCAAGATTCTGCTGTCTTTTACTAGCCATATGTTTTAAAGACTTGGTCGTGATCATTCCAAAGTTCCCATGGATACAGTCTAGGTGGTTCCGATACAAAACGAACGATTTCTTTCGTTGTTGGATGTTCGAACTCTAGCGTATGAGCCCATAAAGCGATTTGTTCGCCGGGTCTATTCACTTGTCTACCATACTTCTGATCTCCATATAGCGGAAATCCTTCTGACGCTAATTGCACACGAATTTGATGTGATCGTCCAGTATGCAAACGGACACTCAGTAAACTAGTATCCGTTGCCGTACCAAGCAACAAATACTCAAGGCTAGCTGCTTTTGCTTCCGGATGATTTTTCTTTACGCTGAACACATAATTCTTTTTTCGATCTTTATATAGATAATGTCGAAGGGTGTCCTGTCTTTTCTTCGGTACACCGCGCAAAATCGCTAAGTATTTACGATCAATCTTTCCTCTACGTAACTGATCAGATAACCGTGAGGCTGCTTTGGACGTCTTCGCAAATACCATAACACCACCAACAGGACGATCCAGTCGGTGCACAAGGCCCAAGTAGACATTTCCAGGTTTATTATAACGCCTTTTTATGTCTTCTTTAAGTGCAGACAATAAATCCATATCTCCACTCTCATCTTCTTGCACCGGAATATTCACTGGTTTCTCCACTACTAACAAATGATTGTCTTCATATAGAATGGAGATATTCATTTCATTAATCTCTCTTTCTTAATAAGATCCAATAATGCCTGACAACCTTCAAACACCAAGTCGTATGTTTCTTGAAAATCACCTGTGAAATAAGGGTCTGGTACATCCTTCTGATGGCTTGTTAGATCTAAAAATCGAATCACCCGCTGATGGTTATTATCACCAAATAGACTTCGGATATTGCTGATATTCTCAGTATCCATACCAATAATATAATCAAAATCCTTTGCATCATTTACAGTTAGTTGACGTGCGGCCATACCTTCCGAGGACACTTCATATTCTGCAAGCTTTGACAATGTACCTGTATGGGGGGGCTTGCCTATATGCCAGTCACTTGTACCAGCAGAATCTACTTCGATTTGACCTGTTAATTGTTCATCATTAACTAATTTTCGAAAAACACCTTCTGCCATTGGTGAACGACAGATGTTTCCTAGACAGACAAATAATACGCGTGTCATAATTTTCTCTCCTCACTCTCTAAAATAATCAACTCATAGAGTAGTATACATGATTTCCAGTAACCCTTCAGCCGGTATAGTGCCTGTGCGGTAGAAGAAAGTCACCTTCCCAAGAAGGAAATTACCAGTGAGTTTAGTCTCACTCCATATTTACTTATGGTATAATAAAGACTAGGACTAAAATATCAGAAAGCGGGAATACTAGTTGGAATAAAACATGGGAGGGCTGCTGTATGCAACTTGTATTCGAGAAAACATGGGAAGCCACATTGTCTAAGCAACAAAAATTAGCCTTTATTCAACAATACGCAACGAAGGAACCACTCAACGATGAATTTACTGTGAGTCCTATTCTTATAAAGCGTAAGCGCAATGGCGGTGTTGTCGCTACTGTTTTTCTGCAAAATAACCGTTCGACCGAGCTCGCTATTCGCGACACAGACGTTTATGTGGTCAATGAATTCGGAGATATAATAGCTCAAGAAACGTTCTCCCTTTCATTGGATATCCCACCGTATGCCGCAACACCGTGGTCATTTGTGTTCTTACCCGGGCAAGTCGTATCTGACGAGGAACCGACTGATGAGTGGAGAGTTGAAGTGAAATAAAAAGCAGCTGTTACTGTAGGTTTCTTCCCACAGTGACAGCTGTTTTTTATTATGCTAAATCTACATTATGATGGACTTGTTGAACATCTTCCAAGTCCTCTAGTGCATCAATCATTTTTTCGAACTGTTCTTGTGCTTCTTCATCCAATGAAATTTCGTTTTGAGCTAACATCGTCAATTCTGCCACAGTAAAGTCTGTAATACCCACTTGTCGGAATGCTTCTTGTACTTCGTGGAATTGGGATGGTTCGGCATACACTAGAACTTGCTCATCATGTTCTTCAATATCGCGCACATCAACATCCGCTTCAAGCATGAGCTCAAGCACGTCGTCCGCGGTTTTGCCCTCGATACCAATGATTGCAGCTGGATCGAACATATATGCAACGGAACCGCTAACTCCCATGTTCCCGCCATTTTTACCGAAAGCCGCTCGCACTTCGGAAGCTGTACGGTTAACGTTGTTTGTCAATGCATCGACGATTACCATCGAACCATTGACGCCAAAGCCTTCGTAACGAAGTTCGTCGAAGTTTTCTTCTCCGCCACCTTTTGCTTTTTCAATCGCACGGTCGATGATAGCTTTTGGTACACTGTATGTTTTTGCGCGTTCTAGTACGATCTTTAGTGCTTGGTTGGATTCAGGGCTAGGATCTCCTGATTTTGCTGCTACATATATTTCGCGGCCAAACTTTGCATAGATTCTACTTGTGTTCGCATCTTTAGACGCTTTCTTCTCTTTTATGTTATTCCATTTACGGCCCATTCGGTGCACACTCTTTCCTATAGTTATAATGGTTTCCTACTCTCTTTTTAGTATACCAATTGCGTTTTGACATGAAAAGTAAAAAACTTTTTTTATTTTGTGTTGGTATTCATAGCATGTCGCAACGCGATTTGGAAACGTACTTTAATAAAGTCTAGGTCAGCTTTCAATCACCGCTTCGGCACGTGGGGGATTGCCTCCCACAAAGAGCCAACTAGCAAAGGACGCTAGCCGTCTCTTTGTTTCGGCCGACCCCGCAGTTGTGCCTTCGCTTTTTGAGTACAAGGTAGATTGGATAGGCTTCTGTACGTAGGAAAACTATTTTGTGTAGGATCGTTGCTCGACTTATTTCCGATCCTCAAGTTAGTATAGGTCAACTTTCTACCACCGCTTCGGCACGTGGGGGATTGCCTCCCGCCAGGAGCCAACAAGCGAAGGTCGCGCTAGTTGTCTCCTGGCTTCGGCCGACCCCGCAGTTGTGCCTTCGCTTTTTGAGTACAAGGTAGATTGGATGGGCTTTGGTACATAGTAAAATCACTTTTAGACTTTAAAGTACTATGCCACTTACTTCCACTCACAAAACGTAGGCGCCTTACAAGCGGTAGGCGAAGCAATAAGACAGAGAGGCGCTCTTCCTTTCTGGCTTATTGCGGGAGCCATCCGCCAGCGCCGAAGTGAGTACAGTGACGATCACTTCTCTACATACAGAAGCGGATTGAAGTGGCTAGAACTTACTGAAACCCTTACTAACTTCAACGTACTATCACTTACTTCCACTCACAAAACGAAGGCGCCTTACAAGCGGTAGGCGAAGCAATAAGACGGATAGGCGCCCTTCCTATCTGGCTTATTGCGGGAGCCATCCGCCAGCGCCGAAGTGGGTACAGTGATGAATTACTTCCCACATACAGAAGCGAATTGATGTGTCCAGAACTTACTGAATCGCTTACTAACTTCAATAAACTATGCAACTTACTTCCCTCCACTAAACGAAGGCGCCTTACAAGCGGTAGGCGGAGCAATAAGACGGATAGGTGTTCTTCCTATCTGGCTTATTGCGGGAGCCATCCGCCAGCGCCGAAGTGGGTACAGTGATGAATTACTTAACAAAATTCAGAAGCGGATCAAAGTGTCTAGAAATTACTGAATTCCTTACTAACTTCAACGGACTATGCCACTTACTTCCCCTTACCAAACGAAGGCGCCTTACAAGCGGTAGGCGGAGCGATGAGACAGAGAGGTGCTCTCCCTTTCCGGCTCACGCGGAAGCCATCCGCCAGCGCTAAATTGAGTACAATGATCAACACTTGAGCCTTTTATTATTAATAATACAAGCTATCAATGTTTAAATCCTACTATTCTAATTAGTATTGACTATTTTAAATTATCTGCTAAACTATAGGAAATATTACAAGTTAGCGGGGGGATGGAATGGTCACATTTGAATCGTGGAAAGAGTCTTCAGTGTTGCCTGAGTTTCCGAAAGGTTCTGAGACAAAAGGAGCTTCTGAAGTTTTGCAGTGGGCTTATGATCATTATGAGGAAGAACTTGTCTACGCATGTAGCTTTGGAATTGAAGGAATTGTTTTGCTTGAACTGATTTCACGCGTGAAGCCAGATGCGAAAATTATTTTTTTAGATACCAACTATCACTTCAAGGAAACGTATGAAACGATTGAAAAAGTTAAGAAACGTTATCCGCAACTTCAAATTCATCTGCAACAACCAACATTGACTATCGAGGAGCAAACAGAACAATACGGCTTGGATTTATGGAAGACTAATCCGAACCAATGTTGTGATTTGCGTAAGATCAAACCTTTAGAAGTAGCTATCTCATCTTCTACAGCTTGGATATCTGGTTTACGCAGAGAGCAATCCGAGAATAGAAAGTCTACTGAATATCTCAATCAAGATCAACGCTTTGAAAAAATCAAAGTATGTCCACTCATTCATTGGACATGGAAAGATGTTTGGCGTTTTGTTCATAAACACCAACTTGAATACAACATACTTCACGATCAAGGGTTCCCAAGCATTGGATGTGCAACGTGTACGAAACCAGCTTTCACAGAAGAAGATATGCGCTCCGGACGCTGGAGCGGAAGCGGCAAGACAGAATGCGGTTTGCATACGTAAATTTTTTATCTTCAAAACCGAGTATTTCTATATGACTTATTATATAAAAAGGATAGGTGTTTAAACAATGACAACAATACAACCTCATGGCGGTACTTTAGTAAATCTATATAATCCTTCACTTTCAATCGAAGGGTTAAACAAAACGATTTCGATTGATGCAACAGCAGTAAGCGATTTGGAACTAATTGCAACAGGTGCATACAGTCCCCTCACAGGATTTTTGACTGCTGAAGATTATCACTCCGTAGTAAATAATATTCGACTAGCCGATGGAACGGTTTGGAGTTTACCAATTACGTTACCTGTAAAAGACCACTCACTTTATTCAGTGGGAGAAACGGTGCTACTAGAATTCGAAGGAGCCGTCTATGGAACGCTAGAAATCAAAGATATTTTTTCTCCCAATCAATTAGAAGAAGCAGTGAAAGTATATAAAACAGCAGATCGCAAACATCCAGGCGTTGCAAAATTACTAGACCGTGGCCATGTATACATTGGAGGACCAATAAAATTAATCAAACGAATTGAACGGAAAAACTTTGCAGAATTTTATTTTGATCCAGCAGAAACACGTCAAGCGTTTAAGGAGAACAGTTGGAAGAAAATTGTCGGATTCCAAACGCGCAATCCAGTTCACCGTGCCCATGAATACATCCAGAAAACAGCGCTTGAAATTGTAGATGCATTGCTGTTGAACCCTTTAGTAGGTGAAACGAAATCCGATGATATTCCAGCTGATGTTCGGATGGAAAGTTACCAAGTATTATTGCGTGATTATTACCCTGCAGATCGTGTGAAATTGGCCGTGTTCCCAGCTGCAATGCGCTATGCCGGTCCTCGCGAAGCTATTTTCCACGCGCTTGTACGAAAGAATTATGGTTGTACACACTTTATCGTTGGACGTGATCACGCTGGGGTTGGCGACTACTACGGAACATATGAAGCACAAGAAATCTTCTCCAATTTCACGGCAGAAGAAATCGGTATTACGCTATTATTCTTTGAACATAGCTTCTTCTGTAAATCATGTGGCAACATGGCAACACCGAAAACATGCCCTCACACGAGTGAAAACCACGTTATTTTATCTGGGACAAAAGTACGTGAAATGCTGAAGAACGGCATTTTACCTCCAGCAGAATTCAGCCGTAAAGAAGTGGTAAACGTCTTGATCAATGGCTTAAAAGAAAAAGAACTGGTGAAGTGAGGAGAAACGATATGACAAAGAATATTGTATGGCATGACCAATTAATCTCGAAACAACAACAACGGGATAAAAACCGCCACCATAGCGCGGTTCTCTACTTCACTGGTCTCTCCGGATCGGGTAAGTCCACAATCGCAAACGCAGCCGCTCGCCGGTTACATGATTTGGGCGCTAATACGTATGTACTCGATGGTGACAATGTACGCCACGGTTTGAATAAAGATCTTGGGTTTTCGGATGAAGCACGAAAAGAAAATATCCGTAGAATCGGTGAAGTTTCGAAACTATTTATTGATAGCGGTCAACTTGTTTTCACGGCATTCATCTCCCCTTTTCAGGAGGATCGCGATAGCGTACGGAGTTTAGTAGAAGAGGATGAGTTTGTGGAAGTCTATATTAGCTGTCCACTCGACGCTTGTGAACAGCGTGACCCTAAAGGTTTATATGAGAAAGCACGTGCGGGTGTGATTCCGGAATTCACGGGTATCTCCTCTCCTTACGAAGCACCTGTAACACCAGAACTAACTTTGGAAACTGACAAGTATACGGTAGATGAATGTGTAGAACAATTAATCGGCTACTTACGCGATAAAAAATGGATTAACTAATGGAATAACTGAGGAGTGATTGGAATGGGAAAAGTATGGTTAGTCGGTGCAGGTCCAGGTGATCCTGATTTATTGACCGTCAAAGCAGTAAAAGCGATACAGCAAGCGGATGTAATTCTTTATGACAGACTGATCAATCAAGAAATTCTGCAATATGCAAAATCAGACGCAGAGTTGATTTTTGTTGGTAAGCTACCGAAGCATCATTTTGTACAGCAAGATATGATCAATTTCTTATTGGTCAAACACGCGAAGCTAGGTAAACATGTCGTCCGTCTAAAAGGTGGCGATCCATTTATATTCGGTCGTGGCGGTGAAGAAGCAGCGTTTGTGGTAGAGCACCACATCCCATTCGAAGTGATTCCAGGCATAACGTCTGGAATCGCAGCTCCTGCTTATGCAGGTATTCCTGTTACGCACAGGGATTACAGTGCTTCATTTGCTATTGTAACAGGTCATCGAAAAGAAGGTGTAGAGGAAGCTGAAAAATGGCAGGCGCTTGCGAAAGGTATAGATACGCTTGCTATTTACATGGGAGTCAGCAATCTTCCGTATATCGAGAAGCAATTGATTGACCATGGAAAAGATCCAAATACACCAGTCGCCTTCATCCATTGGGGTACGACAGATGCTCAGCGTACTGTTACAGCGACGCTTAGTACAATGTCTGAAACAGCGCAGAAAGAAAATGTTATTAATCCAAGTATGATTGTCATCGGTGAAGTCGTCCGCTTACATGATGAGTTGCAATGGTTTGAAGAGTCTAGTGCAGAACGTCGCCTACATGAGGCAATAGTATGAGAGCGATTTTATATATTTGCCATGGCAGCCGCGTAAAGAAAGGACAGCAGGCTGCTTTGGCGTTCATCGAAAAGACTATGAAAACGAATGCCGTACCTATCCAGGAAGCTTGTTTCCTAGAGTTAGCTAAACCGTCAATAGCTGAAGGTGTAGCTCGTTGTATTGAACGTGGAGCAACAGAAATTGTCGCAATTCCGTTCTTGCTATTACGTGCAGGCCATGCAAATGTAGATATTCCTACGGAGTTGCAGATAGTGGTGAACAATTATCCCGAAATTCCCGTGTACTATGGAGATCCAATTGGTGTAGATGCACGCATGGTCGATGTAATGATTGATCGACTACATGAAACGACGGAAGTAATTCCTGCAGACGCTACTGTTTTACTTATCGGACGTGGTAGTAGTGATCCTGCAACGAGAGAGGACTTTACGGAAATACAACGGATTTTCCAAGAGAAAACAGGATTACAACATGTCAGTGTCGGTTATTTAGCAGCATGCAGACCACGTTATGAAGATGAACTCACGAGATTACTCGAGGCAAAGCCTACCAATCTATACATCCTACCCTATTTACTGTTTACCGGTATTTTAATGAAAACGATTGAACGTACTGTTAAGAAACTAAAGACAACAACGGCGATTCATCTCTGTCCTGCACTTGGCTATGATCCAGCGATCCATTCGATTTTAAATGAAAGGGCAGATGAAGCAGTAGAAAGGAAGAGTGGATTGCATGTTCCCAATTATGCTTGAAAATTTGAAGGATTCAAAAGTAGTTGTCATCGGCGGCGGCAATGTAGCCTATCATAAAGTACTTAACTTACATCGGTTCGGCATTCATCCAATTGTCATCAGTCCAGTATTCCATCCCTGTCTTTTACTACTTGCGGATGAAGGGTCCGTACAACTTATTCAAAAGGAAGCGGATTGGAATGACGTAATAGACGCTTTTCTAACATTGCTTGTGACAGATAATGAACGTGTCAACGATCATCTAGCAGGGTTATTAAAAGCCCACGGGAAGCTAGTGGTTCATGCTTCCAATCCTTCCCTAGGTACTGCTCAAATCCCTGCCGTTGCCACCCGGGGAAAACTAATCATCAGTGTCTCAACCAGCGGGGCTAGCCCTTCTCTCGCGATGAAGATCCGGACAGAAATTGCTGAAACATATGACGAACGTTATGAAGACTATTTGGATTTTCTAGCGGACGTGCGACTCTATGTGAAGCAGCAAGTGACAGACCGTACAAAGCGCAGAAGTTGGTTAAAAGAAGCAATTGAACCTATTTACTTGAATAATCACGAAGAACGCCAGACATTCCTCAATGAGCTACAACTAGCTTTCCCTGTACAGCAAGAACAACAAATCCGGTAGAAGCCAATTCGCTTTTACCGGATTTTTATAACTTCTAAGAGTGAAGCGGAAAGGTACCGTTACGCCGCATTCAGGGTGGATTATTCCGGTTTGCAGCGTAAATTTCGGGTCACCGAACAAATATTTAGCCATTTATCTTTTCTATTCAAAAACGAGCCACCTGAGTTTCCCCAAATGGCTCGTTGTCGTTTATACAGTGTGAAAATTAGTTCCGTCTGTTGTTTCTGCAACGATGCCAGCACGGATGACAAAGTCACCGAAGCGCTCACCATCATTACGTTCTTTCGCATAACGCTTCAATATCGGTCCTAGCTCAGCTAAAATCTCTGCCTCACCAATATTCTCACGATAGATTTTACTTAGACGTTGTCCGGTAAAACCGCCACCCAAGTACATGTTATACTTACCTGGACCTTTTCCGATAAAGCCAAGTTCCGCTATTGCAGGACGTGCACAGCCATTCGGGCAGCCTGTCATGCGCGTGATGATTTCTTGTTCACGCAGACCTGCATCGTCGAGTAAGCCTTCGATCTTTGTGATCAATGAAGGTAAATAACGCTCTGCTTCAGCCATCGCCAAGCCGCACGTCGGTAACGCTACACAAGCCATTGAATTACGGCGTAGTGCTGATTGTTCCGAAGCATTCTCTAAATCGTAACGAGCGATAATCTCTTCGACTTTCTTCTTATTAGCGGCCGTCACATCACCAAGTACTAAGTTTTGATTCGGACTTAAGCGGAAATCACCCGTATGAATTTCTGCAATTTCACGCAACGCTGTCATCAACTTATAGTTTTCCGTATCCCGAACGCGTCCATTCTCTATAAAGAACGTATAATTCCAGCGATTATTTATTGCTTCTACCCAACCATAGCGGTCCCCGTTATGATCAAAGTGATACGGACGAGCTTCTTCTAGTTCCCATCCTAGACGGCTGTGAAGTTCTTCCACTAACCAATCCAACCCACGTGAATCGATTGTGTACTTAAAACGTGCATATTTTCGTACAGATCGGTTACCATTATCACGCTGAATCATCATTAAATGTTTTGCCACTTCAACGACTTGATTGGCTGGAATATATCCAATTGAACGTGCAAGTTGAGGATACGTTTGCTCATCCCCATGTGCCATCCCCATTCCACCACCTACTACTACGTTAAAGCCAACTAGTTTTTTCTCTTCAGCAATAGCAATTAAACCAATATCTTGCGAGAAGACATCTATATCATTCATTGGAGGGACTGCGATACCGATTTTGAACTTTCTTGGCAAATACGTTGCACCGTAGACCGGCTCTACTTCTACGCCTTCCGTACTATCAATTACTTTTTCTTCATCCAGCCATATTTCATGGTAAGCATTCGTCTGCGGCAATAAATCTTCACTTAGTCGCTTTGACCACTCGTAGACTTCCGCATGAATGGTTGTTTCATTTGGATTCGGGCTACACATTATATTTCGGTTGACGTCACCACAAGCCGCAATTGAATCCAATAAAGCATCGTTCATTTCCTGGATATTCTTTTTCATATTCCACTTCAAAATCCCATGCATCTGGAATGCTTGACGTGTCGTTAACTTTAGTGTGCCATTACCATATTTATGTGCTAATTCATCCATAACAAGCCATTGTTTCGGTGTTGCGATACCAGCTGGTGTCCGCACGCGTATCATGAACTGATACGCTGGCTCTAGTTTTTGACGCTGTCGCTCTGTCCGTAAATCACGATCATCTTGCAAGTAACTACCGTGGAATTTCATCAGACGGTTATCGTCATCAGGAATTCCCGAACTTAATGAATCGGCCATCGTCTCAATCAAATTCCCACGCAGGTAATCACTTTCAATTTTAATTTCTTCTACATCACTTGGTGGTCCATCCTGTATGTGGACCGGCTTAGTCGTTGAACTCATTTCAGCAATCCCCTTTCCAGTGGTTCAATATACGTCTCGTTGATATCGCTTGTCTTGAATTAATTGTGTTATGAACTGCTCCGCTTCTTCAAGTGACTTGCCGCCTTCTTGTTGTAGAATTTCTAGCAATGTCGCATGAACGTCTTTCGCCATGTTTTGCTCGTCTCCACAAACGTAGATCGTTGCACCATCTACAATCCATTGATAAAGTTCTGAACTCGCTTGCTTCATCCGGTGTTGCACATAGACCTTTTCATCAGTATCACGAGAGAATGCTACATCAAGACGTGTCAACGCACCGTCCTTCACATAGTTCTGCCACTCCGTTTGATAGTAGAAATCTGTTACATAGTGCTGTTCACCAAAGAATAGCCAGGACTTACCTTCTGCCCCTGTTTCACTACGCTCTTCAATGAATGATCGGAATGGTGCAATACCTGTTCCTGGACCAATCATGATGATCGGCGTTTCGGCATTTTCCGGTAGACGGAAGTTATCATTTTTATGAATATAAATCGGTAATGTATCACCCGGCTTAAGGTTTTCTGCACATTGGATAGAGCAAACGCCTTGACGGTCACGCCCATGCGCTTCATAACGCACGACACCTATAGTTAGATGCACTTCTTCGGGATTTGCTTCTAAACTGCTTGCGATAGAATACAATCTTGCAGGTAGCTTGCGTAAAATCCCTACAAACTGCTGCTCAGAAGCGGACAAAGGGCCGAAATCAGTCAGTGCATCTAGTACATCACGACCATCAATATACGCGCGTAACTCCTCGATATTTGCTGGATCCACTAATTGTTTCAGTTGTTCCGATTTTGAGTAATTTGATAATTTTTCAAGCAATGGTTTTGTCAATACTGTTATTTCAAAATGATTCAATAATGCGATACGTAACGCCCGACGCTCACCTTGCGTATTAATTTCTACAGTTTCTTCAGGGTTCCATCTCCCCTCTCCTATAATCGCATCAACTAACTCGGAATTATTTTCAGGAAAAATCCCCACACTGTCTCCTGGTTGATACGTTAACCCTGAGCCTTCCAATGAAAGTTCCAAGTGACGAGTCTCTTTATTGGATCCACGACCATTTAAGTTAATATTCTCCAAAACTTCCGCTTTAAACGGATTCGTTCGTGAGTATTGTGAAGAAGATGTACTCTCAACAGCTACAGTTGCCGCTGCGGATTGACCGCCTGTTTGAATTTGTAGTGATACTTCTACTGCTGCTAGCCATTGCGCTGCCGGCTCATCGTAATCTAAATCACAATCAACGCGTGGAGCTAGTGACGTTGCGCCAAGTTCTGATAGTTTCTGATCGAAATCAGCACCTGTCTTACAGAAAAACTCATATGAACTATCTCCAAGTGCAAGTACGGAATAATGCAGATGATCCAGCTTTGGTGCACGACGGCCATGTAGGAATTCATATAATGGAAGCGCTGTGTCAGGTGGATCTCCTTCTCCATGCGTACTAACAACTAATAATAAATGCTCAATTTTCTTCAATGTATTCGGTTTGAAATCACTCATAGATTGAATAGTTACCTCAAAGGACTGCTCCTTCAACTTCGCAGCTGCACGTTCAGCTACTCCTTGCCCATTTCCTGTTTGTGAACCATACAAAATTGTAATTTCTTTTACCGAAGTTGGTACTTCTATCACTGGACGTTCTAGCACAGCGACATCTGCACTCGGTGACGACGAAGCCCCCGCACTGACGGCTGTCAAATATCCACTTAGCCAACTTTGCTGTGATTTTGTAATACCAGGTAGCAGACGATTGAGCAATTCCACTTGTTCTTCACTAAACGGACTGTTCGTCACTTGTAACGCCATATTCATCACCCTCGCAAACTATTTTAGTATTCTCTTTTATTATCGTTTCATCAACAGCCGCCTGGCGAGCTTTGACGACAACTATGTTAAAGATGATTTCATTGTATTATGATTAATCCTATTAGTCAAGTAGGTTTTTAATTGTATAGGATTATTCACATACTCTTTTGACAGTTCAATAATTAGATAAAAACGGCAGATAGCGGACGTTACCTTCCATCATTTCACGGTCATTACCGATGGTTACCGATTGGAGAACAGTGGATATCATAAAGGCCGCAACGACACTTAACAGAAGAACTGTTACCGCACCTATAAATCCTCATTTACGTTTTTATTGATGATTAGCAGTGTTAAAAACGAGAGGAACGCCATAATAATAAGCAATACTTCTAATTCCTGTTGTTTCCAAACAGATTCAAATTCTTTTAAAGAATCAATCGCTACCGTATCGTTTCCAAGACAGCATCACTAATAGAAATATAAGGGTCACTATCGTTCGTTTTAGCAATCACTGGATGGATCGGTAGCAAGAGTAAAGTCAAGTAGAATTTAAAGGATAGTAAAAAAATTTACCGGAATCTTTATTCCAACTAATTTCCGACTAGAAAAATGGTATTATAGTTGTAACATTACGCGATATATCTCGACTACTAAGTAAAGATATGAAAGGAGGGCTTTAAGTGAAAAGAAAGATTAGCAAGCCGCAGTATACATTTCTAGAAAACGAGTTCAAATTTCTGCAGCAGCAAGGGAAAATGGAACATGAGGATGCTAAAGATATACTGGCTATTTACGAAACAAAAGAAGCAGCCAACTTTGTCAGAGTACTACTAGTCTTCGGAGCTATACTTGTAGGAATCGGTATATTAAGTTTCATCGCAGGCAACTGGGCTGGATTAACACCATTCTTTAAATTCGGATTAATTGTCATAGGGCTTATTCTATTTTACTTAGCTGGCTATAAGTTGGAGGTGAATTACGAAAAAACCGCCCGGAGTATGTACTATATCGGTGCCGCCATATACGGTGCAGGGATTTTTCTAATTGGCCAAAGTTTCCACCTCCAATATACAGTTTATACAGATTTTCTACTATGGGGTATCGGAATCTTACCACTTGCTTATTATTTAAGAGATCAGTTGGTAGCTGTATTCGCTAGTGCATTTTTGATTATCTACAGCTTCTCCGCATTCAGTGCTGACGGCGTCACTCCCTATTGGTTACTTCTATTGATTCCTGCATTGTTTTGGATGAATGAAAAGAGACTTGGAAAAAAAGGTTCTTTATTCATCATGGGAGTTTTACTAGCTACAGCTTTTATCGTCAACTTATTAGAATCATTTGGAGTAGACGAATGGATTTCCATGTTGCTTGTGTTTGTAGGCGGTGTACTGCTTGCGTTATTCCCATTCAAACAATACAAACATGAATCTACTTGGATCGGTTCCATCCTTTTCGGCATCACAGGTATCATGCTAACATTCCCATTTTCATGGAGAGAATTGCCGATTGAAAATACCGCACCTTATATTTTCACCGCCCTATTCGTGATCCTGTTGATTTACTTCTTGAAGAAAGATAGTTTACCTGCCATTCTTATCACATGTGCGTTAATCTACCGATACTATGCAGATATAACATATGACTTTATGCCAAAATCTCTATTCTTCATCATCGGCGGATTGTTATTTATCGGATTTGGTTTCTGGTTTGAAAAATCTCGGCGAGAGACGGTGAAGCGTCATGAAGAATAAACGAAATCTTTTTCTTATCGCGCTGATTGTCCCCATCATACTTCTCGTATCGATGACATGGAAACCTTTGTGGACGTTGAATAAAGGGGAGACAATTTTATTGGAAACTATTCCTGTCGATCCCCGCGATATATTATACGGGGATTATGTCAGTTTACGGTTTGCAATAGAAGAGTTTGATAAAGAAGCAATCGACCCTTCACTATTAGAAGAGTTAACATCTAAAAACTCCGGTAATCTAACGGTCTATGCTGTTTTGGAACGTCAAGGTAGTGGAGATCTTTTCACCTTAAAAACTGTAACAGCGAATAAGCCGAATGAAGATCTATTCTTGAAGGGAACAATGTATTATTACGGAGAACCCTATGATGGTGACCAGACTATCTATTACGCAGACTTCCTCCCCGACCGCTTTTACGTGTCGGAGAATACAGGCATGGAGTTAGAAAAACTATCACAAAAAGGTCAGTTACTTGCACAAATGAAAGTCAAAGATGGTTTTGCTGTATTACAGGATATCCGTCCCAAATAAAATACTGATCCATACCAAACACTCTAGAAGCTTGTGCCGGCCTCTCATCTTCTAGAGTGTTTTTTATTCGTATTCAAATCCTTAATTATTCAACTAGTTCAAAAACTTGTTAGTAGGTATTTTCTCATGTTGTAATGAAACTGTAATTTCTTTTTATTATATGCACTATTCAAAACGCCTATTTTTGATTATAATTTAACTAATATATAAAAGGAGCTGTAGCCGACCTTGAAGCCTATATCAAAGCTAGCATCTAAGATTCTACTCGTAGTCCTTTTTGTCACGGCAATCGCTGCAGGAGTCACTTGGAACTATTTACAAGGAGCTGGTGGAAAAGAAATCTCTTTTGCAGAGATGGAAAAATTGATTGCTTCACATTCCGGTGACTCTTTGTTACTTAACGAAACAGCAGATGGAACACTTTCTGTCGCAATAGATAATCAAACGTTTATCACAATGGTTCGTCCACAGAGTACATTAGTGGATGATCTAGTGCAAAAATATAATATTTCTTATCAATATAAAACAGCTAGTTCAGCAAGTGGTTGGATCATTAGCGGTCTTTTGCTCGCTACTATGGTCGCCTTATTTATTCTTCACAAGAAAGGTAAACTAAATATTGGGGCATCGGGTATGAAACATCAAGCTTCTAAAGCAACACCACTACCCGATGTCACATTGAACGATATCGGTGGATTACCACCGGAAATGAAAGATGAAATCCTACAAACTTTGGAGATCTTCAAAAATCCTAAAACCGCTAAAGAAATGTCCATTGAATTACCTAAAGGTATTTTGTTGTATGGACCTCCCGGAACAGGTAAGACGCTATTAGCGCAAGCCATGGCAAAAGAAATCGGTGCCACATTCTACTCTTCAAGCGGCGCAGCTTTCACCGAATTATTTGTGGGTGTCGGAGCGTCACGAGTACGGACACTATTCCAAAATGCACGTAAACAAACACCAGCAGTTATCTTTATCGATGAAGTTGATGCGTTGGCGGGTAAACGGAAAGAACACGGCGGAGACGAAGCTGAAAAGACGTTAACGGAATTACTCGTGCAGTTAGACGGTGGCAAGGACAATGACGGGGTGTTATTTATTGCGGCAACGAATAGAAAAGATATGCTGGATGATGCATTCTTGCGTCCTGGGCGTATTGATTTCACGTTCAATGTTCAATTGCCAGATACAAAAGGTCGTCGAGAAATTATCGATATCCATACGAATGGTAAAACATTAGCACCAAATGTTGCCGCTTCGTTAGATATGTTAGCAGATAGCACTTCCGGATTTTCAGGTGCAGAAATCAGCGGATTATTTGAGACAGCTAGCCGTCGTGCAATTCGTGAAGGCCGTAAACTGATCGAGAAGCATGATTTAGATTTCGCTATTGATCGCACAATCCTTGGAAATACTGCACGAACATTGAATGATCAAGAGACAAAGCGTCGTGTCGCTATTCATGAATCAGGTCACGCACTCATCGCAGCTATCACTAAACCAGGCTCCGTGAGAAAAGCTACAATCATCCCAAGAGGTCAAGCGCTTGGCTACGTTGCCCCTATTCAAAAAGAGCTACACTTATCGACTGCCAGTGAACTACTCGATCAAGTCAGCATGATCTTAGCAGGCGGAATTGCCGAGCGTCTTTATTTAGGTGAGCATAGTATTGGTGTTGGTGGCGACGTGGAGCAAGCAAAAGACATTCTAGAACGCATGGTCAATACTGGTCTCTTCCAGGACGGATTTTCACTAATCTTCAACAAAGTCGAAAAAGAAGAGAAAATGCAAATGCTCTTTAACCAAGCGGCTAAAAAGACTGAGACATTGATCACAGAAAATGCATATCAATTTGAAGAACTAGTTAATGCGCTATATAAGGAAGAAACACTAGAAGGCACAGAGGTACAACGGATTGTGGAGTTACCTACTCCTAAAGAAGCAGTAGTATTTATCTGATGAAATATGAAACAGACAAACTGTTAATAAATAACCCATCTTCTTGCCAGGTATAATTTCAGAAATTCTGGGCATGGTATAATAAAGGAGGTGGGTCAATTGGCAAAAGACGTATTATGCGAAGTAACGAACTGTAACTTTTGGGAATCGGGTAATAAATGTAGTGCAGAAGAAATTAGAGTCGTAACAAGAAAAGGTAAAAAAGCGAGAGACTCTGCTGAAACAGATTGTGAAACGTTCGTTCCTAAAGTCTGATCCACCGATAGACAGCCAAGCAATGATGCTTGGCTGTCTTTTACTTAAGTGCAGGTCGTCGCCTCATAACTTCCCAGTTAACTGCGATGACACTCAAAATAGCGACTAGACCACCAATCGTGGATAAACCACTTGGTAACTCTTGCAGCCACACCCAAGCGACTAAAATCGCCACAACAGGCTCTATGTAAAGTAGACTCGAAACTGCTCCTGCATCCGCAATCGATAATGCTGTAGACCACGTGACATAGGCAATCGTCGCAGGAATTACACCCATATATACAGTAGCTATCGTTGCTTCAAGCGTAGCCCCTTGAATTTCACCAATTAAATCTGGTGCGAAGTACAGGAATGGTAATGTACCAGCCCAAGTAAAATAGGCTGTCAGTTCAATCGGTGTATAGTGTGTAAATAAAGGCTTTTGAAATACAAAGAAGAATGAAGTCGCTATAACAGCCACTAAGATAAACCATGCACCAACAGACACTTCTACAGCATCATCCGCACTTCCAATCGTGATCAATGCAACGCCAGCCAAGCCGATAGCCATACCAATCCAACCAAGCGGACTCAGTCGTTCCTTCAAAAAGATCACTGCTATAATTGATGTAAAAATCGGTACTGTTGCGATAAACAAGCCCGCCGTGCCAGCAGACACAGTCTGTTCACCATACGTCAAACCAAAATGGTAGATACTAATACCTGTCCAACCTAACAATATAATCTTCCAAATATCGCGCCAAGCGGGAAAACGAATTTTCGTTCCCGGCCAAAGCGCATATAAAATAAATACTAATGACGCGACCATAAAACGTGTTAATACTAAATGTCCTGGAGAATATCCTCCAAGCAAACTAACACGAATAGCCGCAAAACTTGAACCCCATGCAACGACTGTAAATAATCCTAAATATAATGCTTTCCTATTCATAAACAACCTGCCTCTATCTCTAAATACTTTCTATCTGTAGAAGCAAAATTACTTCAGTTTAAAAGTAGCCGTACAATGTGCTACCATTTCATTATTTTCATTAAACAGTTTTCCTTCTACTAACGCTGTGCTACGACTTCGGTTGATGACAGACGCTTTTGAATAGACCGCTTCTTGAACAACGGGCTTTAGAAATTGTGTCGCCATCTGAATAGTCATGACGTCACTTGTACCAAGTGACCTACATAACATACCCATTGTCGTATCTAAAACTGACATATACATTCCACCATGAATAGTACCACGCACATTATCATATTCTGGACGGTACGGTAAATATAATTCTACATCGCCCTCTTCTAACTTTTGCGTTTGCAAGCCTGCAAACTTCCAAAATGGACTCGTCTCAAAATCCTGTCGTACGTTCTCTAAATAGCCAACTGTTGTCTCGCTCATTCAATTACCTCCAAAAGATTATCATATTTACTTTATACCATATCGTAATCACGTTCACAGGACAATTTATTGCGACGTGATTCGTTTACACTACCGCCATTCTTTTTAATATTTTTAAAGGAAAAAGGTTTGTTTTTTTGTCCATTTCATTTATAATGAAGACAATTTCATAAGTTTTTTAATTTAGGAAGAGTAAGACTGTGAGCATTTCGTCAACCCAATCACCTGTTATGTAATGGACTAGAGGTATTTCCTCTACACGTTTATATACAAGCGAACAGAGTAAAGGTCTCTCTCCAATCTGTCATGTTTGTGTATCTGCATGTCGATTGGAGTGAGACTTTTTTATGCCAATAAAGTTTTAAGATAATAAGAAGAAAGGACGGATGTTAAGGTTGGAAAATAAGCTGAAGCTCTACGGCTTTAACAACCTCACAAAAACTCTTAGCTTCAACATTTATGATGTGAGCTATGCGAAAAGTCGACGAGAGCAAAGTGAGTATATCGCCTATATAGATGAGCAATATAATTCAGAACGATTAACAAAGATTTTATATGATGTCACCGAGATGATTGGAGCACATGTACTAAACGTCAGTAAGCAAGATTATGATCCACAAGGGGCAAGCGTGACTTTGATGATTTCAGAGGAAAAGTTCCCTGCCTCCCAGATTGACCCATCTTGTAATCAAGGCGCGATACCCTTTATACCTGAGAAAGATTCTGTCGTTAGTCATTTAGATAAAAGTCATGTGACCGTTCATACGTACCCAGAATACCATCCAGATAACTCCATTGCGACGTTTCGAGTGGACATAGATGTTTCGACCTGTGGGGAAATATCACCATTGAATGCACTCGATTATTTAATCGGAAGTTTTGACTCGGATATTATTACAGCTGATTATCGTGTTCGTGGCTTTACACGAGCGGTTGACGGAAGAAAGTTATTTATGGATCATGCGATGACGTCGATTCAAGATTTCATTGATCAGAGAACGTTGGAGAAATATGATGCGATTGACGTCAACGTCTATCAAGCAAATATTTTCCACACGAAGATGCTTATTAAAGAAATTGACTTACAGGATTATTTATTCAATAAAGATGTATCAGAACTTCCACCGAAGGAACGGCTTCAAATCTCTCATAATTTACGAAAAGAGATGATTGAAATCTTTAGCGGTTCCAATGTCTATGAAAATGAGTGAGGAGATAACCGTGACACTATCCCAACATCGCGTTCCAATTATGGAAGCATTGCAACACTATCAAAAAGCCCGCGTTGTTCCGTTTGATGTGCCTGGACATAAGCATGGTCGTGGTAATAAGGATCTTGCCAATTTCCTTGGCGAAGCCTGTCTGCACCATGATGTAAATTCCATGAAACCGCTCGATAACTTATGTCACCCGGTTTCTGTCATTCGTGAAGCAGAAGAGTTGGCCGCTGACGCATTTGGCGCTAAGCACGCATTTCTTTTGGTCAATGGAACCACTTCAGCAGTCCAGGCGATGGTCATGACAGCCTGTAAAGCAGGCGAGAAAATCATCATGCCGCGCAATGTGCACCGCAGTGCGATTAACGCATTAATTCTCAGCGGTGCTGTACCTGTCTATGTCAATCCCGGTGTCCAAGAAGAATTAGGTATTCCGCTTGGTATGTCGGTTGATGAGGTCAAAAAAGCCATACTAGATCATCCCGACGCGAAAGCAATTCTGATTAATAATCCTACGTATTACGGAATCTGTTCCAACTTGCAGGCGATTACTGATCTAGCACATAACCATGGAATGCTCGTTTTAGTGGACGAAGCACATGGAACCCATTTTTATTTCAATGACCAGCTACCTGCTTCTGCCATGTCTGTAGGTGCAGACATGGCTTCTATTAGTATGCACAAATCTGGTGGGTCGCTAACGCAAAGCTCTTTTTTATTAATTAACAACGAAGTAAGTGAAGGCTATACACGCCAAATTATTAACTTGACACAAACAACTAGTGGCTCTTACTTGCTTATGTCTTCTCTAGACATTTCCCGTAAGAACCTCGCGTTGCACGGTCAAGAAATTTTCGATAAGGTCATTAAGATGGCACAATATACACGTGACGAAATCAATAAAATCGATGGCTACTATGCGTATTCCAAAGAACTAATTAATGGAGATACCGTTTTTGATTTTGATGAATCAAAACTATCGATTCATACACGTCAAATGGGGCTTGCCGGCATTGAAGTATACGATATTCTGCGTGATGAATATGATATCCAAATCGAATTTGGAGATGTAGCCAATATACTTGCCTATATTTCCGTTGGAGACCGAACGCTCGACTTAGAACGTCTTGTCGCTGCTTTAGCGGAAATCAAACGCCGCTATAAAAAAGATCCAGGTTCGTTATTTGATCATGAATATATTAATCCTGAAATTGTCCAAACACCGCAGCAAGCATTTTATGCAGAGAAAGAAATCTTACACTTATCCGAATCTGCAGACCGTGTAGCCAGTGAATTTGTCATGTGTTATCCACCCGGCATTCCAATTGTCGCACCCGGTGAACGCATCACAAAAGAAATCATCGACTACATTGACTACTGCAAGGACAAGGGTTGTTTCTTAACAGGTACAGAAGATCCGCAAGTCGAATATATCAACGTTGTAAGGGAGGCTGACCGATGAATCTTTGGTATACCGAAGATCATTCACCACATGTTCGTTTTTCTATTCAAGTAGAAGAACATCTCTACACAGGTACTAGTGAATTCCAAAAGATCGATGTCTTACAAACGGTGGAATTCGGCAAGATTCTAATACTCGATGGCTATGTCATGGTGACAGAAAAAGACGAATTCATCTACCATGACATGATTGTTCACGTTCCTATGGCGACAAATCCTGCTATCGAAAAAGTCCTTGTGATTGGTGCAGGTGACGGCGGAACCGTTCGCGAACTAACACGATATCCATCAATCAAACAAATCGATATGGTAGAAATCGATCAGCAAGTAGTCGAAGTTTGTCAGAAGTACTTACAACAAACTGCTTGTCAGCTGACAGATCCTCGAGTAAATTTATATTTCGAAGATGGCTTGAAGTTCGTACGCCAGCAAGAAAACGCGTACGACTTAATTATTGTCGATTCGACAGATCCATTCGGTCCGGGAGAAGGTTTATTCACAAAAGAGTTTTACGGCAATTGTTATAAAGCGTTGCATGATGACGGTATTTTAGTGAATCAACATGAAAGTCCATTCTACGCAGAAGATGCACTTGGTATGCAGCGTGCGCATAAAAGCATTATGGGCTTCTTCCCGGTTTCTAAAGTCTATCAAGCGCATATCCCGACCTATCCTTCGGGTCACTGGCTATTTGGATTTGCATCGAAGAAATATGATCCCGTTGAAGATCTAGATGCTGACAAATGGAATGCGCTCGGCTTGAAGACGAAATACTATAATCCCAAACTTCATGTCGGTTCGTTCGCATTGCCGAACTATGTAAAGGAGCTATTAATTCATGCTGAATAAAAATATCGAAACATTCCTCGGCTTTGAAGCAGACTATGACGATGCATCACTTGTCGTTTTCGGCGCACCTTTTGATTCCACAACATCGTTTCGACCGGGTACACGTTTCGCAAGTAAAGTGATGCGCAGCGAATCATTCGGACTCGAGACATATAGTCCTTATCAAGACGCAGATTTAACGGATTACGTTTTATTTGACGGTGGCGATTTGGAACTGAGTTTCGGTAATACGGAGCGTGCGCTAGAGCAAATTGAACAGTTTGCTACTCAAATTTTAGGAGATGAGAAAATCCCTTGTATGATCGGCGGAGAGCATCTTGTTACATTAGGAGCTGTTCGTGCGGCCGCGAAAAAGTATCCTGATTTGCATGTCATTCAGTTTGATGCGCATACTGATTTGCGAGATGATTATTTAGACCAACGTCTGTCCCACGCAACTGTAATCCGTAGAATTTGGGATTTGCTTGGGGATGGTAAGATTTATCAATACGGTATTCGTTCAGGTGATCGACCTGAATTCGAATGGGCTGCTAAACAACATGTTTTCATGAATAAGTTTAATTTTGACGGACTTGAAAACACAGTGGCGAAGTTACAAGGTAAACCTGTCTATTTGACGATTGATCTGGATGTCCTTGATCCTTCCGTATTTCCTGGCACTGGAACCCCGGAAGCAGGCGGTGTTAGCTTTTTAGAACTACTGCAAGCCATTCTCACCGTCAGCGGTTTGAATATAGTTGCTTGTGACATTAATGAATTGTCCCCTGTCTATGATCAAAGCGGTGTCTCAACCGCTGTTGCTTGTAAAGTGTTACGCGAATTAACAATTGCACTTAATAAAAAATAATAATCGGTGGTGTTCTTTAATGGGAAAAGCGTTAATTATCGGAGCTGGCGGAGTCGCTAGTGTTGTTGTGCATAAATGTTGTCAAGTACCGGATGTGTTCGAAGAAATATGTATCGCAAGCCGGACGAAATCAAAATGTGATGCCTTGAAAGAAAAGTTAGATGGCGGACGTACAAAAATCCAAACGGCACAAGTCGACGCGGATAACGTAGCCGAGTTAGTTGCATTAATAAATGAATTCAAGCCAGATATCGTCATCAATGTCGCACTACCTTACCAAGATTTAACGATTATGGATGCTTGTCTTGAGACAAGAGTAGACTATATGGATACAGCGAACTACGAACCCCTTGACACCGCGAAATTTGAATATAAATGGCAGTGGGCGTATAAAGAAAAGTTTGAAGAAGCAGGCATTACTGCATTGCTTGGTAGCGGATTTGATCCTGGTGTCACTGGTGTATTTTCAGCTTATGCACTGAAGCATTACTTCGATGAAATTCATTCGATTGATATTGTCGATGCAAACGCAGGAGATCACGGCTATCCGTTCGCAACAAACTTTAATCCTGAAATCAATATCCGTGAAATTACAGCAAACGGACGTTATTGGGAAAATGGCGAGTTTGTTGAAACACAGCCGCTTGAAATGAAACGTGTCTATGATTTACCTGAAATCGGCCCTAAAGATGTCTACTTGTTATACCATGAAGAATTAGAGTCGTTAGCTAAAAACATTACAGGTATCAAGAAAATCCGTTTCTGGATGACTTTCTCTGAAAAGTATTTGACTCACTTACGCGTCCTTGAAAACGTCGGTATGACATCTATCGAGCCGATCGATTTCGAAGGTCAGCAAATCGTTCCACTACAATTCCTTAAAGCCGTACTACCTGACCCAGCTTCTTTAGGACCACGTACAAAAGGAAAAACGAACATCGGCTGTATCTATCAAGGAATAAAAGACGGAGAACCAAAAACATATTATGTTTATAATGTTTGTGATCACCAAGAATGTTATCGTGAAGTCGGTTCACAAGCGATTTCTTATACAACGGGTGTTCCAGCAATGATTGGTGCGATGATGATACTAACAGGCAAGTGGAAAAAACCAGGTGTCTTCAATATTGAAGAATTTGATCCAGATCCATTCATGGAAGCTTTGAATAAACATGGATTACCTTGGCATGAAGATTTCAATCCTACTTTGATTGACTGAGGAGATTATTATGAACTTTGATGTACAAGCAGTTCCTTCACCTAGTTATGTAGTCGATGAGCAATTACTCATCGATAATTTAGAAAAAATGAAATATGTTATCGATCAAACAGGATGTAAGATCCTACTGGCTCAAAAAGGTTTTTCTATGTTTGAAGTGTATCCGTTAATCGGCCAATATCTTCATGGCGTTACATCTAGCGGCTTGCTTGAAGCAAGACTCGGCTATGAAGAAATGGGCAAGGAAGTTCATACGTATACGCCCGCTTTTCATGAAGATGAGTTTGACGAAATCCTTCGCTTATCCGACCATTTAGTATTTAATTCATTCGCGCAATGGAACAAATTTAAAGATCGTGTACAGTCGAATGAAAAATCCGTTGAATGCGGTATTCGGATTAATCCAGAATACTCCGAAATCGAAGTAGATATGTATAACCCGTGCTTTTCCTATTCAAGATTCGGTGTCACATTGGAGAACTTTGAACCAGATCAACTAGAAGGAATTAGTGGATTACATTTCCATACGTTGTGCGAGCAAAACTCGGATACACTATGGCGGACCATCCAAATTATCGACGAAGAGTTCGGACCCTATTTACAGCAAATGAAATGGATTAACTTCGGTGGCGGACATCATATTACTCGCTCTGATTATGATATCGAAACTTTAATTCGCTCCATTCGTTTTATGCAAGATAAGTATGGTCTAGAAGTTTACTTGGAACCAGGCGAAGCGGTTGCCCTCAATACAGGATTCCTCGTCGCAACAGTGCTAGATACTATGCATAATGGTATGGATATTGCGATAGTGGATACATCGGCTTCTTGCCATATGCCAGACGTACTGGAGATGCCATACCGTCCAGAAATTATCAATGCGGGTATGCCAAACGAAAAAGCCTACACGTATCGACTTGGTGGACCGACTTGTCTAGCAGGTGACGTCATTGGTGATTATTCATTTAATGCACCATTGGAGCCCGGTGACCGTCTTGTGTTTTGCGATATGGCACACTATTCAATGGTGAAAAACAATACGTTTAACGGTGTGAATTTGCCATCTATCGTCCTTCATACCGCCGATCAACAAATTAAAGTTGTAAAACAATTTGGCTATGAAGATTTCAAACAACGTCTATCCTAATAAAAGCCGATTCGCATCTAGATGCGAATCGGTCTTTTGTAATTATAGCAAGAAAAATCCAATGCCCATAATCAAGTATGCGGCGAATAGTGTCAGCCCTTCAAACCAGTTCGATTCGCCATCATGGCAAATATTAACGACTAAGAGCGTGGCGGTAATCATGGCGATGAGCTCTGGCCATGTGAATATGAGCGGCATCGCTTGCGGCATCATAAGAGAAATCAATACGAGCACCGGTGCAACAAACATCGCTACTTGTAAAGTTGAGCCAATTGCAATCTCAACGGAAACATCCATTTTATTTTTCATTGCCATCGTAATCGCAGATGAGTGCTCTGCTGCATTTCCTACAACTGCTACAATGATGACACCGATAAATAGCTCCGTCCATCCAAACCTTTCACCTAATGTACCAAAGGTGTGCACAAGCTTTTCAGAAACAAACGCTACTGCTACCGTGGATAACAATAACACGAGCAAAGCTTTCTTTTTCGTCCATTCAGGTACCTCTTCTGTTTCATGATTATCGGAGCCGAAGACCCCCCGATGAGTAAATAGTTTAAACAAAAGACCTGCCAAATAGAGAAGAATTAGTATTATTGAGATACCGATACTTAGATTCAGCTGCGTTCGCGTATCCATTGTCACCGAAAATACTTCCGGTATTACAAAAGCTACGATGACCGCAAAAATCAGTAACGCGGAGTTATAGCGTGCGTCATAGATACTGAAATTTTGGCGCTTATGTTTCAGTCCCCCGGCAAAAAACGATAAACCAAGCACCAGAAGTAAGTTCCCCAAAACTGAACCTGTCAAAGAAGCTAATACAATTCCAATCAATCCAGCTTTCAACGTAAATATAGAAATAATAAGTTCGACTGCATTACCAAACGTTGCGTTTAGCAAACCACCGATTCGCGGCCCACTAACAATAGCCAAGCTCTCCGTTGCTCTACCGATGAATGCAGCTAAAGCAATGATGCTAATACAAGCAAGTGCAAAAATCCATAAGTCTGACCACTTTAAATAGGAACCGATCAAAACTAATGGTACACCTATAAATGCCAAGGCAGTAAATACTTTATTCAGTTCCTCCACCTCATTTCTACTTATTTTGTTATATCCTTCCCCATTTTTCTAACGAACAAACTGTCAAGATAAAAAAGACTGTAGCCTATAGGCACAGTCTTAAATTTACGAATGATTAACTAGTCACCCTATACTTATCTTCTCCCCCAAATTGAACTTCCTTCTACGAATTCCGGAGCCGGTATACCTAATAATTCATATACACTCGGTGCGATATCTATCATTGATATTCGCTCGGATAATTCACCGGTCTTAACCTTTGGACCATATGCGTAAAGAATTGGACGCAATCTCGGCCTCGTTGGATCTCCCCCATGACTGCCTAATTCCTCGGTTGGCTCGATAGCTGTCCTTGCATCTTTCCCCATTAAATACCCCGATGCTGCTGATAAATATATATCTCCACTATTATCATTAGCCATCCCATCATATTCCGGCATTCCTTTCTCCCATACTTTCTCATATGGTTGGAAACTTGACTGAGAATGCGTAGAGAATTTAGGCACAAGCGGATAGCTGTAGGCAAAATCCTTCTTCCCTAACAACAAGCGGAATGCAGGTACACCAGTATCTGATGGATTAAAAGAAAAGCTTGAGAATAGTGTAGAGTCTTTAAATATCTCTACAATTTGACTCTTCACTGCTTCAAATTCTTCAGGTTTCACAATTCCCCTTTTCTCTCGACCTTTCAAATTCACATATATGTGCGCAATCGTTCCACTCGCCTCTGCATACGCTTTTGTTTTTGAAGCATCAATAGTTCCATTTTCATTTTTCACAAGCAGGCCGGCCTCTTCTAGCACCTTATTTGGTGAGAGTCTTGTATGAATCGGCTCCACACCATGATCTGATACAATTAATAAATGATCATTTGGAGTCAATGCACTGTTAATCCTCCCAATCGCTTGATCAGCTTGTTGAAATGCCCATCTGACATAGCCTTCATTTTTATTGAAGGTTTTCATATCAAACCCAGGTTGCGCTGGATCAATCAACAAAAAGTTATGCAACTCATTATCTAAATGGGGATAATAGTAAAATAATAAATCTGGTGTGTACTGTTCTTTAATAAATAGACTGACTTCCGTAACCCAATCCGTGAAACGTTCACTTACTTGTTCATACTCTTTTCTTGTGATGTCCCCTTCTTTAAAAGCATCTATCTCATCTGGAGACGGATAAAATCCAAATTCAGATGAAATAGTTTCAGCAAATCCATCTGGACCTTTATAAATACTTCCCATTACCGTCCCTTGGAATAACTTAAGTGTCTCTAAATTATCAACATCTCCTTTAAGTTTCACATAAAACCCCGTACTTTCCGTGTCTGGAAGATCGAGGTCCACAGCAATCCAATCTTTTGTGGAAACTTGCTGTCCCAGTTCTTTTTTATCTGTGGATAGATAAATAGCTGGTTCCTTTTCGTCAGTTACTAATACATATAATTCTTTAGAAGGTATATTTTTTATATTCAAGGCAATGACAGCTTCCTTAACCCCAACGCCACCAGACGATAAAGTTTCTATACGCTGATCATCAATCGATGTGAATTTCAAATCATGCAACTTTGCATCAGCTAGCGTTCCGCCAGAATACACGGCGTACGTAGCTGCTGAAGCATTATCCGGATTGGAGTCTGGGAAAGCTACAGTAGCAGTTACTTTCCCTTGGTTTCTAGCTTCTTTCCAAATCGGAGTTACGCCTAATGTCTGAGAGAATCCACTTTGATCATCCTTTACCTTTTCTCCTGTAGAGTGAAAGCTATTGCTAACGATTCCAGTCTTTGCAGGTCCCGCGCCAGTAGCCATCGCTGCATGAGAAGGAGCGGTCAACGAAGGTGTGACCGTAATAAAATTCGTCGCGTAAGCAGATTTTCTCTCTAGTTCTTCAAGGTTCTTCATAACTCCTTTATTTTTATAACGTTGCGTATCCATATAGCCCATCCCATCGAATGAAACCACACTAATTGTGCCAGTAGATTCTATAGCGTATACAGATTCGTCTATTGCACTACTACTCATAAGAATCAAAATAATGGTGATTATCATTTTTTTTATCATACCAGCATCCCTCGCTTTGTAGCACTATTCCCCTGAAGAAAATAAGGTAAACTTACAAACTAGCTATGATAAAAATAGAGATAGTTTACTGGTTCTTTTGACTCGTTTCATAAATCATTTACAATATTAGTTACAATTTATTCGATTCTTCATTATCCAAAGCTGCTATCGGCCGTTCGATAGTCGGTACGGTTGGCTCTTACTAGATAATGGTCAATTATCTGTTATGAGCACACCAAACCAAGATACACCGTTGAAAAATCATAAAACGCCATTACTTGTCATCGATGTTTAGGAACATGCCTATTATTTAGGATACAAAAATCGTCGTCCTGAGTTCGTTCAACATTGGTGGCATACAGTAGACTGGGACGTTGTCAATGAACGTTTCCTACAGGCTCATAAATCAGTGGTGGATTAATTTTCTTTCTCTTTCTTTCTAGTTTTATCCTACATTCCAATTTAGGGCTGCATGATCTGCGGAAACAGATTACATGCAGCCCACCTTTTTTATTTACTTTTTATCGTTCAAAGTTGCAAGGCAATTTGATCACTTGGATGTCCTTCTAACCACGCGATACTCTTGCTGAATAATTCATCTTCAAATGAATAACTAGAAAAAGTATGATCTGCACTTTCAATATATTGAGCGTAAACGGCTGCTGTATGCGCTCTTTTATTAAACGAATTACTATAACGTACAGCATGTTCTTTTGGAATTTGTTCATCTGCTTTTGCATGAATAATATGTGCAGGCCCAGTGTATGAACGAACTGCTTCAAGTGGCTGATGTGTTTTCAAGTCTTGGATAAACGTTTTGCTAATCATAAATCCTAGATAGTCGTGCTGACCTTCTTTAGAGATTTCACGAACCGCTTTCGGCCCGAGAATACCCGTAATATCTTCATATGGTGTGCCTACCGGAGACCACAAAAGTAGATGCTTCACGCGCGAATCCTTTGCCGCTGTTAATGATGCGACTGCACCACCTAGACTGTGGCCTATCAACGTCACACGATCTTCATCAATTTCATGTATTAGACTTAGGTAATCTATTACGTCTTTCACTTCCCGTAACTGTTTCGTTACCGTGACGTCTCCGTAATCCCCATCACTTTCCCCACAGCCACTAAAGTCAAACCGGAATACCCCATAGCCACGCTCTGTAAAATAGCGTGCGGCTTTTACAAACAGACGATGTTCTCCTACTTTGCTCCCGACGAATCCATGAATAAGTATGATCAATGGTATTTTTGTTTTCGTATATTCAGGAAGATGCAAGGCGCCAGATAAGTTATTTTCTCCAGAACGGATCGTTATATTTTTCTGCATTGCCATTCTCCTCTTTATAATATATTATTCCAACATGTTTAATAGGTATTATACAATTGAAATTATTAGATGTCAAATGTACGGTAATTTCATTAAAAAACATAAATAGAAATTTCTACTTGATAATCTGTTCGTGATGTACGCTACAGGAGGGAGGCTTTCTAGAGGGCGTCCGCCTTGAACGCAGTGAAATGGTATACTTTCAACTCCCTAACTCTTTTGTTTCAAAACAAAAAGACTCCCATAAAATGAGAGTCTCACAGTTATTGAACAATACCTAATGTATTTAAGAATACGATAATAATCGTTAAAGGAACGGCCCACTTCATCAATAGATGCCATAAAGGATAGAAACTTGTTGATTGGGGGCTCATTAATGTAAATTCCTCACGTACCAGCACTTGATCCATTTTCCGTATGATAAAAACAGCGATCATTAGACAGCCTGTCGGTAGTAAGATATTACTGACCAAAAAATCCGTGGCGTCAAAAACACTTTTACCGAAAATGGTAAAGCTAGATAATGTACTCGACGATAGTGCGGATGGTATCGCCGCAATAAACACAACGAGTCCGATAATCCACGTAACGGCTTTTCTAGATCGTTTTCCGCTAGCGGTCAGTGCCGCCACGATAATCTCATACAAACTGAATGAAGACGTCAAGGTCGCAAATAAGAACAATATTAGGAACAATGCCAAAAATACTTGTCCGAATGGTAGCTGAGAAAATACTGCTGGCAATACCATGAATAATAGTTCAGGACCTGCAGCTGGCTCTTGACCAAATGCAAAGACTGCTGGGAAAATAGCTAGTCCTGCTAATAATGAAACGAACAAATTCATTCCAACAACTGAAGAGGCTGATGACGTAAGGCTAACATCTCTTTTTAAATACGAACTATAGGTGACCATACAAGAAAAACCGACAGCTAGTGAAAAGAAAGATTGACCTAGTGCATAAAGAACAGATTCTCTTGTAATACTAGAAAAGTCTGGTTTCAAGAAAAATGATACACCTTCCATTGCACCTGTTAATGTTAACGAACGTACGACTAAAATAATGAAAAAGATAAATAGCAAAGGCATCATATATTTATTCGCTTTCTCGATACCGTTTTGAACGCCTGATGAAACAACTAAAACGTTAATAATCGTAAATAACAATAAACCGATTAATGTTGTTACTGATGAACCTACGACCGAACCAAATTGCTCAGAATAGGAGGCTCCTTCACTGATAATCTTTCCTTGTACCGCTAGGCCGCTATATACGAAAACCCATCCACCTACGACACTATAGAATGACAGCAATAAGAAACAACCTGCCACGCCCAATCTACCGATCCAAGGCCACGCACTATCAGGGGCTAGCTTTTTATAGGCACTCACTGCTTCCTTACCAGCACCACGTCCAATAATGAATTCTGATATTAGCATGGGCAAACCGATTAAAATTGTAAAGACTACGAATAGAAGGAAAAATGCTCCTCCGCCACTCATCCCGGTTACATAAGGAAACTTCCAGATAGCCCCAAGACCGATTGCTGCACCTGCTGATGACATGATAAACCCAAGCTTTGATGACCATTGTTCTTTCCGTTGATCCACAGTCTCACCTACTTCCTTTCATTTCTACTAATTACAGTTATACTGTACTCTTTCAGTAGAAACAAGAGGATTTTCATCTATTCTACATTCATGCGTGTGAATACTATCAAATTCACTCAGAATCCACCTGATCAGTACGTTGACTCGCTCGTGCTTCTCCTCCTTTTCGACCAATCGACTCATAAAATTCTTTATCGTACTTTTCCGATGTTGCACGTCCACCTTTTCGACCAATCTCCTTATAAAATTCAGTACTATGTTTTTGAGCTGTAGCCTCTCCACCTTTACGTCCTATTTGTTCATAAAACTCTCGATTATGCTTTTTTGAAGTTGCTTGTCCTCCTTTACGTCCCGCCTCTTCTAATGTCATTCTCTTTTCGTTGTTTTTGGAACCTTTTTTATTCGTCATATATATTCTTCCTCCTAGTATTTTTATTTACTAGCTTGTTAGTGAGCTTAGTGCTTATATTCCCAATTCGCTACACACTAAACAATTTGCCAATTTATCAACGTGTTTTAACAACAGATATTCTATTGTGAATTGAAGCGTATATTCCCATACCATTAGACCAACCTAACAAGAACTTCATGTCAGAAAGGAGTGGAACTATGGGACGCGATGACAATAAGACTGGTAGCAATAATTCTGGTTCTTTACCACAGACACCAAAGAATCAAAAAATTGCTCCAAAAGATATGAGAGAAGAGATGGCAAAAGAATTAGCGGAGTTACGAAAACAACCTAAAAATCCAGGAAGAAAAAATTCTTAAATTCATGGCTAACGTGAAGCGAATGATTAAAAGGCAGTGAAGGGTTTTTACCCTTCACTGCCTTTTCAATTCACTTTCACTTCTTCAACGGATCTAGTTCATCAATTAACTTCTCTAAACGTTCATCCCATTGCTCAAGTAACGTATTCCAAACTCTTGTATAATAACGATCCTCGGTACGGTTATAGACGTAAAACTCTACACAAGGAATGTATTGGCTTTCCATAGTCATAGGAATACCTATTTTATCTATTACGATTTGTAGTGAACCTTCTGCCTCTTCTACACCTGCCTGAAGAAGTGCAGTTCGTAATTGTTCTTTTGGTAGATCCTCTGCTCCATTCTGTTGCTTCGTAGCTAGTCGAAAGGGCTTGAGTTTTTCATTTCTAGGTCCTTCACCGTATTGGCTCAAGATGGAATCATGATAGGAACTATAATAAAAATTTGTGTCTTTTTTTTTCGCCGGATGTTCATAGATACCTGATTGAAGTTGCTCTATTCCTACTTTCGTCAGCCGATAGATGCGTTTTCTCTGCTCAATCATATTAGTTACTTCCATCCTGGTGAATAAATCCTCTACAAATAAAGGCTCTACGGCCAAAAACTCCGCAATCATCTTCGGCTTAGAAACTTCTAATTTTTGCACCGTCAATAAAATCATCTTCATCAAAATATCCATCGTCGTTCGTTTAATCGTCGTATAAGGTATTTTGACGAGGTCGATAGGCAACCCCCAACTATCAGATTGTTGTATTTGGATATCTGTTTGTTGCTGTATCTCTCGCTGTAGCTTTTTCCGAAGAGAGTCCATACACTCACCTTCCCTTACTTGATGCTGCATTTTTCAAACCATCTTGGGACTTAACAACTTCTTTCAGTTGACGATACATATCGCGTGTAGATGCGTTCTTTGTTTTGATCGTGAACATTTCGGAACTTCCAACGATAATAAGCAATTCTCGTGCTCGGGATAATGCCACATTCAACCGTCGATAGTCTTTTGCAAATCCAATGTCTCCACTAGGGTCTCCATGATTCCTTACAAAGCTTAAAATGATGATATCCATTTCCATCCCTTGAAACTTATCGACTGAACCTGTGCGGCAATGTAATTGTTTCGGTTTAATCTCTTGCTGAATCAAGCGGTCAATACGCTTCACTTGCTCACCGTAAAAACTGATAACGCCCACACTCTTCTTGTCTTCTTCTTTCATACGTCCAGCAACTTTCGCTTGTTTTGTCGCTTCCTCTAAATCTACTAGCGTTTGTTCTATAATGTTTAACTCTGCTTCGTTGAATCGACTCGTACCACCTTTGACTTTGTCTTCAAAGAATGGACTTGTATTCGGTGTGTCTAGCCATAACAGATGGTCTTCACGCCTAATCGTTGTAGTTTCGAGTAGATGATCACGCATAGCATCTGAATCAGGTAAGCCACATTGCAATTGATAGTTCCCTTCTTTATAGAACGGCGCAATTGTCGCCATAATCTTTTCATGCATACGGTATTGAATACTGAGCATCGTTTTATTCTGCTTAGGCAACGTTCGGAACAGACGCTCGAATAACGATTCATTCAATAGTTTTTTCATTTCTCGTTGTACTTCAGGATCTTTTTGCTGATCAACTAACTCATCCATCGTTTCCTGGCCGACAAGCGGGGGCAACTGATGATGGTCACCAACAAGTATCACTTTTTTTCCTTTTAACATAGGTAAAAGCAATTCGGGAGGTGTCGCCTTAGAAACTTCGTCAATAATCACGACATCAAATACAGGATATTCATCCATGAACTTTTTGGAGGCGGAAGCAACACAAGTCGTACCGATTACATTCGCATGTTCAACATACAGTTTTCGTATTTCGTCTAAATCATAATCATTGGCTTCTTGTAATAGTTGCTCCCACTGTTCCTGAAGTTCTTGGAGGATCGGCAATTGTTCACGTTCTTTATTGAGTTCTTGCAATTGCTCTGTTGTTTCGTGATATTCATTCGCTGTTTGCGTTAATTGACTTTCAATAGTCGGATCCAGTTTGCTTTTAATTTCATTGATTCGTGCCGTAAGTTGACTACATTGTTGTTGCATGTGTTGTTGCTCTTGCTCAATTACGATGAGTTGTTGCTGACGGTCTTTTTGTTGCTGTGTGTTGGATAACAATTTTTGTTGTGCTGTATCTAACGATGAAGTCGTCTGAATGATTTGTTGTAATTGTTGCTGACACTCGAAAATCATCACTTCCAGTTCACTAATTTCATCGGCAACTTGCTGTAACTCTAAAGGTTCTTGTGGTGTGTCGTTTACTTGTAGCCATTCGCCCAACGCTTTTTGTATTGTTTGTTGTTGTTTCTCTAGTTGCATATCTTGCTGTTGTAGTTGTTGTTTTTTCTTTTGTATTTCACGTTGTTGGCTAGATAGAAAGTTGAGTATTTCATTTTTAATATTGGTAAATAGCTGCTTTACTGCTTGAATTTGCTGTTGCTTAATGGCTGCCCCTTTATCACGAACAATTTCTTCCTTTACATAAAACAGAGACATACCTTGTGCAATCTTTTTCAAGACTACAGTTTTTTCTGGACTATCCCCTTTAATTTGCAACGTCTTTTTCGTTGTCGGATCTACTAGAAACCTTCCGAGTCGATCAATCATCTCGTGCATTTCTTGAATGGTCGTGAAGTTTTCGGTAGAACGTTTTTCAATAGTAGCTACAGGATATCGTTGACTCAACAAGAGCTGTTCTGTTTTGTCAATCGCTGTTTGAAATCGTTCAAACAGTTCTTTCCACTCTTGAAATTCATACGTGAATTCACCTGATTCAATCGATTTGATAAGGCGGTGCAACTCATTTATTTGTAAAACAATATGGATTGGTAATTCAATCTGCTGTTCAGACAACACATTTTGTACTGCATCCATTTTGGTTATTGTTCTAATTTGTTGTTGTGCGGCACTAAACGAATGCTCCGTAGTTGGCCATTCTTTTATAGTTTTTATAATGTGTTCACGGTCGTTGATCGACTGTTGTAATTTAGTTTGTAACGTAACGTACTCTTCTACTTGCTTTAACCATTGCTGCTCATTTTGTAGATTTTTAAGTTTTTCTGTCACTTCATCTTTATTCGCTAGAAGGTCTAGTTTTGCTTGCAGGACATTAATTTCTTCTGTTAGTAACTGTTGTTGTTGTTCCGCTTGAATTATCGCTTGTTTTTTATCAGATAGTCTTTGTGCCACTTGATCTAGAAGGGCTTGCTCCGTGGAATGACTTTTCTCTACCTCACGTAATTCTATTTTTAAAGACTTTTGCTGACGTAGCTGTTCAGTCAGTTCTAATTCTTTATTCCTTTTTTGTAGTTTTTTATGTTCAAGCTGTTCTACTTGTTGCAACATTTCTCGATTTTTTTCTTGATAAATCGCACGTGTCGCTTGGACAGCTTCGAGCGTTTCATTTCGCCAATGGAAAGCGACATTTTCTTCTATGAAACGTTTGCCCTCTTCTTCAATACTTTCAGATCGTCCATAACGCAAAATTCGGGTGGCTGGATCTGTCAGTAAACGCCCAAGTGCATTGTCTACAGCTAGATTCGATTGGGAAGCAACCAATGTCCGCAATCCCGCCTTAACATTTTGATAGCAAATCTCAGAAATCACCGTTGTTTTCCCTGTGCCTGGAGGTCCTTGAATGACGAAAAGATCATGTGCTTTCATCGCACCTGACACAGCCTCTCGTTGAAATTCATTTAAATTATTATGATATTCAAGTTCAAGTTGCTTATTGTTAATCTGCACGACTGGGCGTTCTTCAAATAATACCTTCTCCAGATTAGCGTTTGCTGCAAGCCCTTCTTGCAAGTCTTTAAACCCTTTGCGTAGTCTTCTGATCTGACTTAATTCAGCAAAGTTCGTTAGCACTAATTTTTTATTTGATGTAGGCAACCAATTTTCTTGACGCGCTCGTTTTTGGAAACGTTGAGTGAGTTCAACGATGATGATCTTTTGCGATTTTTGGACATCAATAATCTGCCCGACTTCTGTAGAAAGCTCTAGCATTTTCACACTAAACCCTCGCAATTGCTTCCAGTTCTTCGTCTGCAAGTCCTTACAGTGAAGATGCAGTTTCGTAAAATCACTTGAAAATCTGCTTTGCGTAAAGGTACAAGAAATATCCTCCACATCGGCATTTTTCTCTGCGATTTGAAGATAACCTTCCCAACTTTCAATTCTTTTCTTGACGTACTCTGAGCGCTCTTCTGCAATTGGTAGATCACGTAATTTCGTATAAAACTCAATTGGCAAAGCAACCCCCACACGATTCAATCGAAACTTCATCGCTGTATGAAGTCGACGATTCGTCCGTACAGGTTCTCTTGTTCCTCTGACATGAAACCCAGTCGCAACTAGACCATCTGGCTTTAGCACACATTCCATAACAGCTACTCGCTGCTGTACCTCTTTGGCAAACTTCTTATTGGTACGTGGATCAAAGAATAGTGCGAATGACTGGTTTCCTTGACGATTGGCTGGTCTTTTCTCAATATGTATATCAAAAGTAGATTCCGATGAAACAAATGCCTGTTCATTTAAAAACCACTGCTCCACGCCTTTGCGGGCATTTTTCGTAATTTCAAGACTGCAAGGTATCATTTCCGAATTCTGTATAGTATTCATCGTTTAGTTTTCTTTCCATAATAGGGTTTTACAGCAAGATGGATGTTCATGCTTTTCCCTGCTATTTCATTGTTCAAAGCTCTCACCTCAGTCCTCTATTATAGATCATCAGCGCATTTACCGCGAGCAAGAAAAATCTTTAATAAGTTTTTAAATTAATTTTAAAAAAGATGTTTAAGAATGGTTTATCCGGGTATACTAGTACTACAAGGCAAACTGAAGGAAACTAGTAGATCGGGTTAGGTAAGTGATTTGCTAGGTCCGGAAGAGCTGCACAGCCTTGGCGGAAAATTTTCTTTACTGGCAATTAGGTACACTCGGTTAAGGAATCTGTTTTTAAGATTCCATCGTAAGACAGGTTTACCAAGTAGTGCGAAGAAAGCTTTTTGTGTAAGTGCAATTGAAATATCTGCTCACACAGTAGTTCGAGCAGTAGAAGACGCATACGACGAGCGTACAATTTTCGTCAGTATGGTGTAGTTCGAAACATAAAATTTTCCGCAGCTTGATTGAAAAGTAGAGGGCGGCCAGATGTCAGGATTTTCTGACGAATGGCAGCCCTCTACTTTTTTCTTTACTATGTGTGTGTTTAATTTCAATGAATTAGGGAAAATATAACTAACCACTCAGAAGAAGGAGGTAATTTCATGAATAAAAAAATGGCTTTGACAGCAATCGGACTAGGCGCAGCCTATTTGATGCGTAATAAAGAATCACGCGAGAAATTAACCGACCAATTAGATGCGTTTAACGACATACCAATGCGCGGTGATCGTTCACACAAACAGCAACAACAGCAAAAATCCAATAAAGGCTTACTCGGTAGATTCTTAAATTAAATCACTAGAATACAAAGGAGTTGATTTTAATGAGTGAAGAGAAAAAAGTTTTCACAGAAAAAGACCGTCAAGATGCAAAAGGTGGATACATGGATAATCCTGAAAATATAAAGACAGATAAAGAAAGTATTTATGACATGCACGAAGATATGCAAACTGTAGACGCAATTCCTTTGGAAGATGTCCGAATGGAAGAGGAAGAAGAGAGACATCATCGCAAAACAAAAAATCGTTCATCCACCGAAGAGAAATACGAAAAAGAATAACGATGACCTAAAAAGTGGCGCCCCCATATAGGGGCGCCACTTTTTAGGTCATTTTCACCAATGCGTCTGATCCCACCATACCTGCTTTGATGCCAATACTTTCCGCCTCGAGCGTCACTGATTCTAACGGTGCTGCAAGTAACTGTTCAATCGTCTTTACTCCGACTGCACGACCTGCTATGATTTTTCGATCTGCCAGAACATTATTCAACAAACCTACATCCAACGCACCACACATAATATAGCCCCTGTCATTCGAAATCGTCAGAAGTGTTGTCTTCGGTAATTTCACTGTTACTGCTTGAAAATCCTTTCCATCAATCGTAAGTACTCGATGTTCTATCAACTGATCCACTCCTTTACCACACACTATATGATACATAGCTAGAGAAGTTTCCTACAAATTCAGATCAAGAAACGATTGAATTACCTGAAAACCTGACGATTCAAGACGCAGTAGGTGCATATACGTATGCGAAATTCAGTGAAGGGCAACGTCTGGAATTGGAAAGTTACCGTATTCTGGCCCATTCTTGGGAATTTAAGCGATATATGAAGATGTATTAAGTGAAAAACTGTCGTAAGAAGTCGTATTTTACGATTCTTACAACAGTTTTTTGTTTTGTGTCTCTTTTATTGTCCATTCTCCACTTGCGGTTTATTATAAGTAGAGTGGAAAGTAGGGAGGTATCGGTTTGAAGACGCTTTGGCATAATGCAGTTTTTTATACGCTACAAAGAGAAGGGCAAACAGTGGATGCCCTGATAACGGAAAACGGAAAAATTACAGCAAGCGGTTCCTATGAACAACTCAAAGGTCAAGCAACACAAGATATAAACTTACAAGGCGCATTTGTCTACCCTGGGTTCATTGATAATCATATGCATATTATCGGTCAAGGAGAGAAGTTGCTTCGATTAGACCTTTCGCGGGCTACATCCTCTGCTGACATGATGGATCAGTTGATGCATGCATATAAAGATTTGCCAGAAGATGAGTGGTTTATAGGCGAAGGATGGGATGAAAATAACTTTTCCGACAAAAAAATCTTTAATCGTTATGAACTCGACACAATTACGAAATCACCTATGCTTTTAAAACGTACTTGTTGGCATGCGGCACTCGTTAATTCTAAAGCATTGGAACTGGCTGGCATTACAAAAGCTACACCCGATCCAGATGATGGTGTAATTGAGCGTGACGAACATGGAGAACCGACTGGACTGTTAAAGGAAGGTGCCATGCATCGCATTTTACAGCTACTACCTGAACCTACTGAAGGTTATATAACAAAAGCGTTAGAAACTTCAGTAGATCATTTATTGTCAGTCGGGTTAACTGGTGTGGTGACAGATGACTTAGGTTATTATGGTAACTACCAGACCCCTTTACAAGCATTAAATAACGTACTAGGGGGCAAAAGAAAGTTCCGCACGCATTTATTGCGCCATTTCAGCGTATTTCAGCAGTTGATAAAAGAACATGCTTCATATAATGAGCCATGGGTAGAGCCAGGTGAGATGAAGTTTTTCATAGATGGAGCTTTTGGTGGAAGTACAGCATTATTAAGCCAGCCTTACTCAGATGATGCCAGAAATGTCGGGACTGCTGTACTGACAGACAAGGAACTGGAAAACTACGTAGAGTTGGCCCGTTGCTACGAGGAAGCAGTCGCGATCCATGTAATTGGTGATTTAGCTACTGAAAAAGCGCTTGATGTTATCGAAAAACATCCTGTTCCTGAGGGTAAAAAAGACCGCTTTATACATGTCATCTTATTGCGAGAAGATTTAGTAGAACGCATGGAGAAATTGCCAATCGTCTTGGATATTCAGCCTGCTTTCGTCTCTTCTGATTTCCCTTGGGTGCAAGAACGTCTAGGAAACGATCGTCTCGAATGGGCATATGCTTGGAAGAGACTTCTTGATAAAGGATTTATATGTGGTGGGGGCTCTGATGCACCAATAGAAGATCCTAATCCTTTGCTTGGAATTCACGCTGCTATTACGAGACGATCACCAATGGAACAGCATGAAGGATATTTGCCAGAAGAAAAACTTAATCGCTATGAAGCAGTGCAACTTTTCACGTCCGGCGCAGCAGCTACGATTGGAAAAGAACATGTACGTGGATGCCTAGAAGTTGGATTCGATGCAGATTTCACGATTTTAGCAGAAGATATTTTTTCGGTAGCTGTCGATCACATCCCCGAGATCACAGTAGAAAAAACTGTGGTTGCTGGCGAAGTTATGTACGAGGTTCCTGCTTAAAATCTGTTTAATAAAAAATGTCCCTGCCATGTATGGCGGGACATTTTTTTATTGATAGTATGTTTGGTTGCGATTCATTCGTTCAGCGGTCTTATAGGCATCATACATTCCCCAAATCCATACAATTGGGTAGGTTATGAATCCGATGACCACAAACATGAGTAAACCATTAATTGCTTGCAAGATAATAAGTAGAATCCCTTTAAGTATTTGTCCATTGTAGATTTGTCCGACACCAGTCCAGAAAAAACTTAGTACGGCTGCAATACCCGGATGCTTTAACATACACTCTTCCCCTTCCCGGTAGCTTTGCATTCATTTTACCTGACGATGAATAGGTACACAAGGGTGTTGCTAAATTTACCCCTTCGTCAAATTTAGATACGCTTGCACGAAAATTCATATTACATGTATAAACCTCAATGAATATAGAGATTCTGATGAAAAGGAGTGATTGCATGCTGGAATTAGATACGCCAATTGAAGGTAAACTTGCGTGTTTTGGAACGCTTCGCGATAAAGTTTCGGATCATGGGTATCATTTTGGGGGCGGTTGGGATTATAATAGGGGGCATTTTGATTCCATTCTTTCACGTGAAGGTGGAGAGACGATTTACTTGCGTGTCCCGTTCGTCGTTCATGATGGTGAGTTAGATGATTATAATACGTATATCAAATTCAAAAAGCCCTATGTAATTAAACATGTTGTTAACACTGGCCTTGACCGCAATGCAAGTTCTTTATTAAGCGGTTCATTTAATCAATTTCAGGAGCCAGTAGATAAAGATGCAGAAATCCGTGATAAAAGCCGTTGGGAAACAGCTGGTGAATTGGCGATTGAAGATATTTTACAGTACCTAGAATGAATTAAAGACCACCGGTGAATGAAAAAGGGATACCCTGAATGGATATCCCTTTTCATCATTTATTCAATAAAATATTACCTTCTGGACCTAGTGGGAATCCAAGTACAAACCAGATCCCGAATAATATAAGCCACATAATACTGAATGCAATCGAATATGGAAGGAGCGACGTCATAAACGTACCAATTCCCATTCTCGGGTCATACTTTTTCGCAAATGTTAAAGCAATCGCAAAATAGGCAAGCATTGGCGTAATTGGATTCGTAATAGAGTCTCCAATTCGATAAGCCACTTGTGTAACTGCCGGGTCATAACCTAGAATCATGAACATCGGTACGAACACCGGTGCAAGAATCGCCCACTTCGCAGAAGAACTCGCGACTAAGAAGTTAATCAAAGCCGCTACAATGATGAAACCAATGAACAGCGGAAGCCCTTTCATGCCAAATGCCTCCAACGTTTCCGCTCCTTTTATCGCAACAATCGGCCCCAGGTTACTCCAACTGAAGTACGCGATCATCTGCGCTGCTACGAACGCAATAACGATATACATTCCCATGCCAGACATCGCTCTTGCTAAGTGATCCGCAAAGTCTTTTGAGTCCTTGATCTCTTTAACAACCTTCCCATAAATTAAAGCAGGAAGCATAAACAAAATCATCATAAATGGTACGATACTATCCATTAAAGGTGATTTAGTCAACGATCCTGTCTCTGGATCACGCAATAGGCTGTCTTGTGGAATGGATAAGTATAAGATAATAGCTACAAAAGCCACGACAGACAACGCTGCCCATAACAAGCCTTTCTTTTCAACAGAAGACAAATCTTCAACTGTTTCCATTTCCCCCTCGTAAACCCCTAAACGTGGTTCCACTATTTTCGTCGTAACCAATACAGCTACGGGTACTAAAATGATAGCGGACACAGCAAGGAAATAGTAATTCATCGCCGGATTTGCTGTATACGTTGGATCATAAATCTGTGCGCCGATTTCCGTAAATCCTGCGATTAATGGATCGATTACACTCAAGATCAAGTTTGCAGAAAATCCTCCTGCAACAGATGCATAAGCTGCCGCCAAACCAGCAATTGGATGACGTCCGAGCGCAATGAAAATCATCGCAACAATTGGAGGCAATACGACCATAGCTGCATCAGCAGCAGCATTTCCTAAAATAGCTACTAACACGATGACCGGTAAAATAATCTTTTTCGGTGCATTTAAAATGGTTACCTTCATCACTGCAGAAATTAGACCCGTAGATTCTGCAAGTCCCACACCGAACATAACAACTAATACTAAACCAAGCGGTGGAAAACTCGTAAAGTTCACGACTAAGTTCGTCATCATCTTAATGAATCCTTCACTACTTAAAAGATTGATAACTGCTATTTCTTCGCCCGTTCCAGGATTGACAGCCGTAGTCCCGAGCTTACCAAAAATAAAGGAACAAATTAAAATAATAGCAGTAATATATACGAAAAGCATCACCGGATCCGGTAATTTATTCCCATACTTTTCAATAAAATCTAGAAAGCGATTGAATAACCCACGTCTTTCTTTTCTAGCTGTACCTTCATTGCCCATAGCCGTTCTCCTCTCTGTATCTAAAGTTATATCGACGACTTCTCGAATAAATATCATTATTGCATATATTCTATTCGATTTATATGTACTTTCTAATTATTTCAACTTTATTATCTGAAAAAGTTCTATTTCAGTAGCTTGGTTAGCTACCAAAGTATAAATTCCTATGCAATCCACAGCCAGGATTAAAATTAGCTTCGCAAGCCGGACATGTATATGTACTTTGAAAGTATTCAGCAATTGTCAACTCATGTCCACAACTTCCACAAAGGACTGCTTTTTTATCCAATTGATCTGCAGGCCATACAGCAGAATGACCACACCCTTTTTCTTCGTGGCATGCATGGCAAGGATAATATATTTTGCAACAGTAGAACTTAATCGCAATACGGTCATTTTCTGTTGAATAATGGACGCAACGAGTTTCGTCATCAATTAACAACCCCTTAACTTCTTGATTGTACTTTTTCACTTTCTTCACTCCTTCTATCCCTATAGTAAAAGTGGAACACCTTATAACGCAATCAAAATAAGCGATACCTTTTCAGGTATCGCAAGTTATATTTCCTTATGCTTGAACGGACATTTTCCAGTCAGCGGTTCGCAGTCGTCACCGATGAAGAACTGTTTCCATTCGTTATGTGTTGGATCACCAAAGTGGCTGATGTCTGGATGCTTCGGTAATGCATCCCAAACCTCGACCCGTTCACGTACTTTCTCACGTGAATTGATCCCCCCTTTTTCTGTACCTTCAAGCCCCTTGAATATTTTACGCGGTTGGAAACCGATAACGAGTGAGTTTCCTAAGTCACGAGTTTTACGCTGTTTATATGCAGGAGCATTGCCGAATGTAAATATTGGTTCACCATAAAAATGAAAGTCCCAAAGATAGTGATCTGGATCCCGTGGTGCGTCAGCTGGCCATTCTTTTGTATCTTGTTTATGAAGATACTGCAAAATATTCCAGAATTGTTGACGGTATTCTTCTATACTACCTTCTCTTTTGAAAGGTTCAACAAAAACAAATAACCCGTGGCGCTTATGCTTAGGGTTTTCGAACAATGTTAAAAATGCTTCTAGCGCATGAGGTAGACTAGACCAATCCTCTTGAGTTATATACGCATAGCGCAGTTCCCCTTTGTTTTCCCCCGCCATCCCGAAATAACACGGAAATGTTTTATCTGTCACAATCCTATGGAACGTCCCATATTCTCTAAGCAACCATTCAGGTAAATCTTTTCGTTCCTTAAAGTCTTCCTTCGTTAATAAAGCATTTGATGTTTGAATCAACATTTCATCTCCCCTCCACATTATCATCCGATAAGTCACTACACAATGTCCACTATATGAGTAAATTGAATTGGGTTATGAGTTACCCATTTACTATAGTGAAAATAAAAAAGACCTTACCGTAATACTATCGGTAAGGTTCACTTTCATTGAATTGGATTCGGATCTTCCTGCAAATCGTCCATTGTTTGCATCACTAATGTGACCGCTTGGCTTAGCGCACTTCCACCACCTAGTGCTGCTGCTATACTAATAGCTTCTAAAATTTCCAATGTGCTACAACCGCTATCTATGCAACCTTTTGTATGATAGATAATACAATATTCACTATGTGCATAAACACTCACCGCAAGCGCAATCAAGTGCTTTTGCTTTTGACTAATTTCACCTTCTTCAAAGCAAGCTTCTGAGAATGTATTAAATGATTTGATTACATTAGGTATCTTTTCGCTCATTGCGCCCATACCGGTTTTGTAATCCTGTAATACCGCACTCGTAAATGTGAAATCTTCCATGAAAATCCCCTCCCATATAAACGTAGTATATCCGCTAGTTAGTTTGCTATACAGTGAGAACGGAAATGATATGAATACCTGCGATTAACGGGAAAGATTTCTATGAAGATTGTTATTACAGTTATTCGTACGTCCAACCACGATTATATTGAACAGCCGATTCAATTTTTACACCTAACTCTTTTGCCGCCCTGTATGGCCAGTATGGATTACGTAGTAACTCGCGTGCAAACAACACAATATCCGCACGACCATTTTGCAAAATTTCTTCTGCCTGAAGAGCCGAGGTGATTAAGCCAACCGCACCTGTAGCTATATGCGCTTCGTTGCGAATTTTATCTGCAGACGGTATTTGGTAGCCTGGGAATGGATGAATAGTCGCCGGCACTACCCCACCTGTACTAACGTCCACCAAATCGACACCTTGCGTTTTCATCCAGCGCGCCATCTCGATATATTGTGCAGTGTCCATTCCATCTGCATAATCTTCCGCTGAAATTCTAACGAAGAGTGGACCATCCCAAACGGAACGGATGGCGTCAATGACTTGTCCTAAAAATCGATAACGATTTTCCGCTGATCCACCATATTCATCTGTACGTTGATTACATAACGGTGTTAGGAATTCATTAATTAAATAACCGTGGGCGCCGTGAATTTCGATAACATCAAATCCTGCTTGCTTGGAACGAATCGTCGCTTGCTTGAATGCTTCAATCGTTTCTTCGATATCCTCGACAGTCATCTCGGCTGGTGTCTTATAATCCTCACTAAATGCAATGGCACTCGGTGCATAAATTGTTCCGTCTACTGTCGCTTTTCTGCCTGCATGCGCCAACTGGATTCCTGTCTTTGCGCCATATTGTTTCATCAATTGAACGATTTCGGTCAATCCTTCGACATGATCATCTGACCATATCCCTAAGTCTTCGTTGGAAATTCTACCTGCTTGTTGAACAGCTGTCGCTTCCACGATAATGAGACCTACTTGCCCTACTGCACGTGTTGGATAATGAACTTTATGCCAATCCTGTACTTTCCCATCTTGATTATGTGAGGAATACATACACATCGGTGCCATCGCGATACGGTTCTTAAATTCTACGCCGCGGATTGTATAAGGTGTGAATAATTTTGCCATTGAATTCGTCCTCCTTAAGTAACTATAAGAGAAAGTATAGCAAATACACGCTAACTTTTAAGCAGTGAGGATTATAATTCCCTACTCTTGAAACATATAAAAGTGATGAAACGTATACTATAGAAAGAAAGGAGGTTGTGCTTAATGAATCCACTCGTATCTATATGGACACAACCAAAGGAAACGATTCGTTATGTTCTGGAATACAAAACGTGGACTTATAGCTTTCTCATCTTATTTCTATCTGCTATCAGCTTGGGATTGACCTCATTTGCAGATACGGATATACTACCTGACTTTTCGTTAGTAGCCACCGTTATACTTGCAATCATTTCTACTTTTATCGGAAGTATCATCAGTCTATTTATTGCTGCTGGTCTATACACGTGGGTGGGTAAGTGGCTTCGTGGTAAAGGGAACTTTAAAGATATGTTCCAGATGATCCCTATTTCTTCTATCCCTTTAATTTGGATGTTGCCTATTAACCTACTACTAGTCGTGGTATTCGGTAAAAGTTTATTTATGGATACCAATGAACCAACAGTATGGATGAGTTTACCGACTACACTGTTATTATTAACTAATTTATTAACGTTTGGTTTAGGTATTTTCAGCCTAGTTATTTTATCAAAAGGAATTGGGATTGTTCATCAGTTTTCTTCATGGCGCGGATTTGGTGTGATTGTGATTATTTTTGGAATTGCGTTAGTGCTCTTCATTCCAATCATTGTCATTTCGTTATTCTTCCTTATTGGCGGCATTATGTAAAAGACGTAAAGCTACTGGGCTTTGCGTCTTTTCCCCTATAAGCAGTCATCTCTCTTCCCTGCATTTTTCTTCTAACGAAAACCTGTCATCCATGTATTTTTTCTAGCAAAACAAGACATAGTATGACAAGGAGGGATATACATTGAATAAACGTATTAGAGGTCTTTTTCATAAAGACTCCATCAACGAAGAAATGGGATTAGAGTTTGAAGCGAGTGCCGACGAATCTGCACGTGTTCGTGAAAATGCTACTGGTAAGGAATATCGCGAGGCTTTAAAAGATGTGTACCGTGCAACTGAAGACAAACGAAAATAATACATAAAGCCTGACACGATTGGTGTTAGGCTTTTGTACTTATTATGTATATGTTCTTTTATTCATTCGACGGATCATATACTGTTCAATCAAAATAGCTAAAATAGTTCCTGTAATCAATCCGTTAGATAGTGTAGAAGCCACGATAGCTGGTAGCTGTGATAAACTTTCTGCAGGAACAAACATTGTACCGACACCGACCATTAGACCGAATGCAACGGCTTGCCGAGCCCGATCCTTCTCCGGATCTGCATCGAGTTCATTGAATGCCATAGATACCATCTTGGTAAAAATTGCGAACGTTACAGCATATGCTACGGGTGCTGGAAGTGCTGCGAAAATCGCCATAACACTAGGAAAAAGCGTAATCAGTACTAGTAATATACTTCCCACAATAAATGGCCTCATCGACGGCATACGCGTCGTACCGACAAATCCTGCCGATCCCGAGATTGGAACTGAACCAATTGCGGAGAATAGTCCAGCAATCAGATGGATAAATCCTGAAGCAAAAGCACCTTGACGCAATCGGTCAGGTGGTGTGATATCAAAAGAATGTTTTAATAAATATTCCATAACGCGTATCGCAGCCAGCATATTAGCCACGAGCAGTAACGTAATGAATACAGCTGTTACGAGTACACCACTATCCCATACTGGAGTACCATAGACGAATATCTTCGGCAATTGAATGAGCTGATCTGAAACTTTAGCAACATCCGGTGTCTTGCCAAGTAACAGGAATAATCCCCAGCCAAGAACAATCGATATGAGTACTGCATATTTGGAAACTGTGGGACGTTTATTGCCCATTGCAATGAATGTAATTAATAAGACAATAAAACTTCCACCTAAAATGACAGGATCTAAATAATCCCCCGCTTCTTCGACACCCATCATTCCCTTGATGAATGTGCCACTCAACTGCAATATAAGAAGCAATAAATAGGTGAATGTTACCGCTGGGGTAAAGAGCATCTTCATCTTCGTGATGATACCGGTGGCGGCTAAAATAATAAATAGAACTCCGCTATAAAGCATTCCGCTTTGCAGAGCTTGTAGAGCATCTGTTGAAGTCGTGTAAAATATGCCGACCATTCCCGCGTATACTACATAAATTCCCCACCATAAGCCAGCTGGCCCTTCGTTAATTGGCATTCGATGGCCGAAAAAGGCTTGGATTAAACATCCGATACCTAATACAAATATTGTTCGTTGCATGAATAGCGAAGTTTCTATCGGATCCATTCCAAAAACATGTGCAATGGCGATAGGAGCTGCGATTGATGAAGCGATGAGGAAGATGGTCCATTGGATACCGCCTGCGAGATGTTTCATTGGATAATACCTCCGATGCTTCTGTAGACCTTTGATGTAGTTGAGTATAACATGCGGAAGAGCTTTTTAGTTTTATTAGAACACGTAATTTTTCTTCCACGACACATTTTATAATGCTAACCCTACCTACCACTTTACGGTAACAATTTAGAATTATATCGTTTTTCCTCCTTATTCTTATCGAATCAAAAAAGACATGCTGCCACTGGCAGCATGTCCGTACAACATTAGCGGGATTCGAAGACTTTTTGGATGATATGATTATTGCCCAATTTCCCGAAGTTTTTGTGTATACAGCTTTCAGGCTTTTCACGCAAGATGGATGAAAAACTTTTTGCAAGCTCGGCTTCACCCGCCACGTGAATTTCTTTCCATCCACGTTTTGCTTTCATTTTACCCACAACAGCTCCCATGTCTTTGTAAAAGCGATCTAGATTTTCTTTTAGCCTAATATCAAATCCGTCCGTATGTCCCCCAACACCACGTTGTATAGATGATTGAACCCCTTTTTGTTCTTTCCACACATCAAGACCCGAATCGAATTCATATACTACTTCGTCATGAACTCTTCCCATCGCAGTATCTAAAATGCGTACATTGCTATAACTCGGGAGTATAATTCCAGCCTCTGGGTATGCTTTTAACATATACTCCAACTCTTCAGTCATGGCATGATTTTCCCAATGGAAACTCGTTTTGACAGCTACTTGAACATAATGAACAGACCAAATTTCCGGATCTGCAGCCGCAAAAATAACGACACCTTTCGCTAAATCATTTTGTTTATCTTCCACTTCTTTCATCACTCGATCTTTCACTGAACGATAGGCAGTTAATTCTTTTTCATTACCTGAAGCGACCAAATATTCATCCAATCGTTTCAGTCCAGACTTCAGATGAATTCGCCACGCCGCTTGCTGTTGTTCGGGATCTGCTGGATTCGTGTTCAAGTATACGGATAATACACAACGGTCATCACAACGAAAAGCCTTTAACTTTTTCACATCTTCGCAAATACTCATCCAATCGTCCTCCTCACTATTCCCTCAAGGGTAGCATGCCCGCTTAGACGAATATTAAAAGGTATTAGAAGTTGTGAATTTTTTCAAATAAAAAAACAGCCTCCCCTCTAGATGAAAGGAGTACTGTTTAGATAGTTATATTGAATTTAATTGACCACGTTTTGGGCTCGTCTTTTCGATAAGATCAACGCCACAATCATGATGAGCGCAACCGATAAGAAAATCGTATAGACGCTACCAGTGATTCCCGCAACGATAAATCCGATGAACGCGCCAATGGCATTCAATAACGCATAAGGAAGTTGCGTCTTCACGTGATCGATATGATCTGCACCCGCGCCTGTGGACGATAGAATAGTCGTATCGGAAATTGGAGAACAATGATCTCCGAAAATCCCACCAGACAATACCGCACCGATACAAACTAACAAATGCGCATCGAGAGCAACTGCCATTGGAATCGCAATTGGTAACATAATGGCGAATGTCCCCCAAGAAGTTCCAGAAGCAATCGCCATAACTGCACCTACAACAAATAGAATGGCTGGAATGATAAATGCTGGAACATTTCCTTTCATCAATTCCACAATGTAGTTTGCTGTGCCCATCTCACCAATCACTTGGCTTAATGCCCAAGCTAAGACAAGAGTCGTTGTTACATAAACCATTTTTTGCATGCCCGCTGTATAAATATCGATGGTCTCGCCAAACTTTTTGATTTTGAAAATAAGCATCAACACAATGATTGTAATCGCTGCAAATAAATAAGCTGTGCTCAATGAGACCCGGAAATCACCACCTGGTACTGGTTCGAATGGGAAACCGAATGACACAAGCAAACCGAATAATGTCACAAATAAAACGAGCAAAGGTAACCATACTAAAATCGCACGGCTTCCAGTAGTATATTCATCCGTAAGTTCAGCTTTACGCAACGGTTTGGATTCAGGCCAATACAGCTGACCCGTTTCACGAACACGGCGTTCTGCTTTTGCCATCGGACCGAAATCCAGTTTTGTCAAGGCAATAATTGGAACCAATGCTACAGCTAAAATCGCATAAAATTGAAATGGAATGACTTGTATCAATGTGCTGAATTCAGAGTCCGTAATATTTAATTTATCGAATTCCGCCCGAATCAATCCCATAATATAAACACCCCAACCAATGAACGGAATCAATACCGCCACCGGTGAAGATGTAGAGTCAATGATCCAGGCTAGTTTTTCACGAGAAATTTTCGCCTTGTCAAAAATCTTTTCAAACACAGGACCTACAATCAGTGGTGTACCTAAATCAGAGAAGAAAATAATAATTCCGCCAAACCATGCCCCTAATTGCGCTCTTGCACGGGTTGTGAAGAATTTTGCTGAAGACGTAGCTAGTGCAGCACCACCACCAGACTTCTCCATTAGCGCAACAAATCCACCAATGAAAAATAACAGTACCAATACCGCAGCATTATATCCATCCATTAGTTGGGGAAATAAATAATCGCCAATCGCTGTTGTTGTAGCCGTTAATGGATTGCCTCCCACCAGAAGGAGTACGCCGATAAAGACGCCTGAGAATAATGCAATGATGACGTTCTTCGAGATGATCGCTAAGATGACCGCAACAAGTGGCGGCACTAGCGAGAGTATTCCCATATGTTCCAAAACGGTTCGCTCCTTTTCTTATAACTTTCTGTATTATTATACAACTTTTATACTTTTTTATTATAAGGATTTTCAGAAAGGATAGCAATGTACAATTAGAATCGACCAGTTTGCAAAAAGCTTGCAGTTAATTCAGCCACTTCCTGTTTGTGATGAATTTCTGTATGTCCATAATTCAAAGTAATAAAATCAGAAAGTCCTGGATAATGGACAGAATCTAATTCTACAAGTCCGTCGTTCTCACCTTTCAATAGTTTTCCAAGCCATAAATGATTACGTGTTCCGGCAATCCCACCGATAGGGAAAGGTGTAAAGTCAGGCAAATTCAGTTTTTCTATATAGGTGCTATGTAAAGATTTTAATGTCCTAAAATACTGTGTATACCCCATTACTTTACTTGCTATATGCGCGAGCTGACTCCCACGGTTAGGTGTAGCAATCTGAACGCAACGGCCAATCGATGAAATAACTTCCGTTTCTTTTAACACGTTGCGAAGTAGCAAACCGCCTGTACTATGGCCAACTAAATGAATTTTCGTATCTTGTTTTGATGCCATATCGTATAAAGTATTTTCCACAAGTGCAGTTGATAAATCAAACTCATGTCTAGTTAGTGGTAGGTTAATAGATTGACACTTATATCCACGTTTCTCCAAATTATCAGCTAACGTAAACATATCACGTGCGGTCTTATTAAAGCCGTGAAGCAAAAGTACCTGTTCTTTCATTTACATATTTCCCCTTAGTATTCGCTAGCTTTCATAGTCTCTAGCAATTTTTTTGTTTGTCGATTGAGTTCATCTACATCTATTGTATCATGTTGTATATCGTCCAGTTCATAAGTCTTTTTTAACTTCAAGATTCGCTCGACACTTTGATTTATACGTTCTTCCGTCAATTTTCCTAAAGTGATTGCATTTTTCAATGCGGTTAGCACTTGTTCGACAGGTTCATATCCATGCCCTACAAGTAAAATATCACCACCTGCCTGAATCGTTCGAACGGCTGTCACACCTATCGGGTAATTTTTCTGTACTGCCCCCATGATTAAATCGTCTGTCATGACTACTCCATCAAACTGTAACTCGTTACGCAACAATCCTTGGATAATCGGTTTAGACATAGAAGCAGGTGTCGTTAAATCATACGCTTGTACAATTAAATGGCCGACCATTACCGTATCAATTCCACTTTCAATCGCTCTCTTAAATGGAAGTAGTTCTACTTCATCCAATCGTTTCTTATCGTGTGTAATTACCGGCAAATCAATATGCGAATCTACACTTGTGTCACCATGACCCGGAAAATGCTTTACCACCGGGATGACGTGTTGCGACTTCATTCCTAATGCTTGACTAATTCCGGCTTCACTGACGATTTGCGGATTGGCACCATACGAGCGGTCGCCTATCACAGGATTATTCGGATTGCTGTCAATATCCAACACAGGTGCGAAGTCCAAATTGAGTCCGAATGCTTGTAACTTCTTTCCAAGAATTTCACCAATATCAAATGCAAACTTTCCACCTTCAACATTTCCAATATAGCGATTTGTCGGAGTCTTAATTAATTCCTGCGGCAAACGCGTGACGCGACCTCCCTCTTCATCGACACCAATTAGTAAAGGTGTTCTTCCTTGTGCATTCGCTTGTTTCAGTTCATTGATCAATCGTAGCGATTGCGTGACATTGTCAAAGTTTCGTTTGAATAAAATAATACCACCTATATATTGCTCCGCTATGAAGGTTTTCGCTTTAGCATCTAGATGCGTTCCTTCGATTCCCATTAAAATGAGTTGTCCTAGTTTTTCATCCAATGACATTTCGTGGATTATGTTTTGAATTTCTTCATTTTGCTTATCAATTTGGGAAATAGGTTCGATTGTTGTGGCTTCTTGTCGCTGCTCATCTAGTTGTTGTGGCTGTTCCTCACGTTTATTAAAACATCCCGTCAACACTGAAAGTAAAGTACATACGATAACTACGATCATAAATTTAACTATGTTCCGCATACGCCCATCTCCTTCGCAAGATATAATACCACTTTTTTGTTAATCTCAAAATAACATGCGCATAGAATGAATTACCCTAAACCGTCCATACTATCCTTTAGGAGGTGTTCGACATGGGTAACAAAAACAATAATAAGACGATGAACGAACGTACGCATAATCCACTGGGGACGTATCAAAACAAAAGTAAAGATGCTAGCAATAGTAATAACAACAATCCTAATGATAATAGGCACGTGGAATTGTCTGCTGAATTTGATTCAAAAGCTAAGAACAAGAACAAAAAAAATAAAAGAAAATAATCAAATTGCCGCTTCTCTGTCATACAGAAGGCGGCAGTTTGTTTTTTCATTACCCTAAGCGTTCTTGATACACCCTATATCGTTCGGCCACCTTGCTATAGACAGAAGCTAATACTTGTTGAAACAACATACCGAAAACGACTGGCACGACAACTTTAGGAGGAAAAAATGTAGTCGCAACTACGACACCTGTCGCAATATTTCGCATCCCCGCCACATACATAAACGTTGTCGCTATGTCAGGATCTTTCCATAATAAATGCCCAATTACTAAAGCAGCGGCATATCCAGTAATAGCGATAAACAGTACAAGCGCAATCACACCGAACAACTCCCACGAAATCGTTTTGACATAAGGTGCTGCAGCACTAGCATTTATACCGACGATTGCAAATAAACTCAGCTTGGAAAATGGAGCTAGTTTAGGAACTAGCGTCTTTTGAACTCTTCCTTTAGTTAGTTCATTTAATGCAATACCAAGCAACGTTGGTAATACAATCATCCATAATAAATTCAAGATTAGTGATGTAGTATCTACCGCAATACGTTCTCCTGCCACAACATGAATTATTGCCGGTATAATGAGAGGCGCTAACAACGTATCGATCAAAATGATAGATAGACAAAGTGGTAAATTCCCTCTTGTAATTGACACCCAAATAATACTTGTTACACCAGTAGGTATGGCAACGGCCAATACAAATCCAACCGTCAGTAAGTGATCATCAAAGAATAAAGTAGAGAGAAAATAAGCCCAAACCGGCATGAGTATATGCAAAAAAGCTATACTTGCGAGAACGAAACTTGGGTATTTTACGACCATTTTCGTTTCCTTTGCATTCATGCCTAAACTACCTACGAACGTCATAAAAGCAAACAACCAGGAGACGACGAATAGTAACTGCTCTCCTACTTGGTGGAATAACACACCTAGCACTAAACTAATCGGTGTTAAAATCGCTATCCTTCGTTGTAACCACGTATTTACCATTGCTAACATAAAAAAGCCCCTTCTTTATTAAAGTGATTCCAATAGAAATTGTAAAATTTAGTTATATCATTCTATATGCAAAAGATTGATATAGAGATATTCTAGCACATGAAATCAATCGTTCATTCCATTCCAACTAGTTTTCTTACGAAGTACATAGAAAAACCCGCAGCTACGAAAGCTACGGGTTATGTATTAAACGAACAATATTCTAGTAGTTATACTTCCTCAACTTGTACCCCATTTAACATAAGTGAGAAGTGAACATCCGCTTTTAATGAAGCAGAGACAGCGCAATATTTATCCTTACCCAACCTAATGGCACGCCAAACCTTTTTAGGAGTAATCTCTCCTTCAATCGTAAAAACAATCTCAATTGCTGTAAATGCAGTAGGTAGCTCTTCTCGTCTAGTACCTTTTACTTCTATATCAATGCTTTTAATTTGATCAAGGTGGGGATTCAAAATCATCGTGATATCTATCCCTATACACCCAGCTAAAGCACCTAGCAACATCTCTGTCGGTGTATTTCCATTTCCTTCTCCTCCATAGGCTGCTGTTGCATCCATTGACATATCAAATCCAGAAGGACCAACTGCCGTAAAAGCTCTACCACCTAACCATTTCGCTTGAACATTCATCAGTAACCCTACCTTTCTCCTAGTATTCAATTACTTTTTCTAAGAACTTTTTTGCACGTTTGGTTCGCGGATTTTCAAAGAACTGTTCAGATGTGGCATCCTCAACAATTTCTCCATCTGCCATAAAAAGAATTCGATCCGCCACATCGCGTGCGAATCTCATTTCATGTGTGACGATGATCATTGACATTCCTTCCTCCGCTAATTCCCTAATGACGGTTAACACTTCCCCCACTAGTTCAGGATCCAATGCCGAAGTCGGTTCATCAAATAACATAATAGCCGGTTCCATTGCCAATGCACGTGCAATCGCCACACGTTGTTGTTGTCCGCCTGATAGCTTTGACGGATAGGAGTCCTTTTTATCTATTAATCCAACGCGTTGAAGAAGTTTCTCACCAATTGAAACCGCATCACTTTTTTTCATAACTTTCACAATAAGTAATGCTTCAATCACATTCTCTAAAGCCGTTTTATGTGGGTATAGGTTAAATTGTTGAAATACCATTCCAGTTTGTTGCCGAATGGAACGAACACTTTTTTGTCTGATTTTCTTAGCATCGAAGGCATCTACGATCAAACCGTTTACATCAACAATCCCGCCTGATATTTCCTCTAAACCGTTTAGGCATCGTAGAAACGTACTTTTTCCTGATCCACTAGGTCCAATAACCGCCACTACCTGTTGATCTGGTATGTCCACACTAATATTTTTCAATACTTCATTATCTACGAATTTCTTGGATAAGTTCTTCGTCTGAATCAAACCAGATCCTCCTTTTAATACACGGATAGCCGTTTTTCTACTTTATTTAAAATGAATGTAAAACCAGTGCTCATAATCCAATACATCACGCCTATGGACAAGTAAATTGGCATGTAGACATAATACTGTGCAACTAACAATTGGGCTGACCGCAATAATTCAGTTACAGCAATAACAGATACCAACGACGTTTCTTTTAACATCCCGACAAACGTATTTCCCAATGGCGGGATTGCAACTCTAATGGCTTGCGGTAAAATAATTCGTCGTACTGCTTGTTGCTCAGACATACCTGTAGCTAATGCTGCCTCAGTTTGACCAGACGGTATGGCTTGAATGGCCCCTCGAAAAGTTTCTGAAACGTACGCACCTATATTTATACTTAATGCAATACAAGCTGCTGTTAGTGGACCTAACGTAATACCGTAATCTACTAATCCATAGTATACGATTACAATTTGAACGAGTGGCGGAGTTCCCCTAATAATCGAAACATATACTCGAGAGATTCCTTGAAGAAGACGATTGCCCTTTAAACGGGCAATCGCAGTTAGCACACCTATGATCAAACCAAAGAACATGGATATTATTGTAATTAATAATGTGTAGTAAGCACCTTTAAATAAGAAAGGTAAATTTTCAATAACTATATTCATCCAGATTCCATCCCGCTTTCATCATTCTGCTGGAGGTTCTTCACCAAACCATTTCTTGAAGATTTCTTTATACGTTCCATCTTCTTTTATTTGTGTTAACGCCTCATTTAACGCAGTAATTAATTCATCATTCCCTTTTTTGGCAGCTACACCGGCTGGATCAGCTTTCACGGGTTTACCTACAGCTTTAATTTTAAATCCATTTTCAGCAATGATTGGTTTTAATGCATATAGATTATTAATCGTTGCATCAATACGTCCAGCATCCAAATCTTTTAATGATGTAATGACATCATCATACGTTTTGATTGTAAAATCACCAATTTCAGGCATTAATACTGTTCGCAAATACGTCTCGTCATTTGTTCCAAGACCTACGCCGATATTCTTTCCAACAAAATCTTCTTTTTCTTTAATATCATTATTGTTCTCTACCACAATTACCTTAACTTCGTTTGTTATATATGGCTGCGTAAAATCCATTTGTTCTTTTCGATCATCTGTTATCGTCATTTGACTCACTACGATATCAAATTTACCTGCTTGAAGACTTGGAATCATTCCCGAAAACTCTTGCGCAATAAATTCAGGCTCTACACCAAGATGCTTTGCCAATTCCTTTGAAATATCCGCATCGAATCCGTCCATTTCCTTTTTTTCATTTAGGAAATTATAAGGTGCATACGTCCCCATCATGCCTATCTTAATAACACCACGTTCGTTAATTTCTTCTAGAAGATTACTCGCTTTCCCATTATCCGATGTGCCTTCCTTTGCTTTGTTTTCATCTTTACCACATGCTGCAAGTAGTAGGGATAACATCAATACCATTGCCAGCATCACTTTTGTTGTATGTTTCATTTTTCTCTTCCCTTCTTTTTAGATACCCATTAAACCATAGAACTCAAATGTTACCATTTCCTCGGCTAACTCTTCCGGTGTCATTCCTTCAAAAGGTGATTTGCCCTTTTCCTTATCGATTAACCAACGTGTAATGACACCCTCCACTAAAGATAATAAAAATGCTGCTTGTCGTTCTGGATAAGTTGTTTCAGGCAATATCTGTAATTCTCGCGCTCTTTTAATGTTTTTTGTGAATGCATGTTGAATATCACACCGAATAGCATCTAACTCTCGTTGAATCGCTGGTTGAAAATGCATACCTTTTAATAGAATTTCCATAAAGTATCGGTTTTTTTCAGCAAAATTAAATAGCTGTACAAATAAATTACGGGAGGCATCAACCGATTCTTGAACCATTCCACCAGTTGTACGGTACCCTTGACCAACAACTTGCAGTAACTCGTTACCACTTAGTAGAATTATTTCAATTACTATACTTTCTTTACTTTTGAAATACCAATAGAATGTCCCCTGTGACACATCGGCAGCTGCTACGATATCCGAGATCTTCGTACCCTCAAAACCATTCGTAGCAAATAGCTCTAAAGCAATATCAATCAACTGACTTTTTCTGTCCAACTTTTTATGATTTGTTTTACTTGAAAGGATTCTCTTCACCTCTTTCATAACTGACTGACTGATCAATTAAATTAATCCTATCTGAAAACAAAGGATTGGTCAATATTATTGTTGAATAAGAAAAACCCGCAGCTATATTAGCTACGGGTTAGATGATAGTAGATTACTTTGTGTAAGAAAGAACTGCGTATTTGCTGAATTTTTTCATCGCGTTTGTCGCTTCTGCTTTCTCGGCATATTCAAAGATTCGTACGTTTGCTTGATCAAATAAAGTGATTACCCACATGTTTTCCAGTCTCCTTTGAGTTTGTATTGGTATTCCGTTATAAACAGCCGTAACTTAGTTTGTGTAAGATAGAACTGCATATTTGCTGAAGTTTTTCATTGCGTTTGTTGCTTCTGCCTTCTCCGCATATTCAAAGATCCGTACGTTTGATTGTTCGAACAAAGTGATTACCCACATGTTGTTCAGTCTCCTTTTTAATTGATTATATATTTCCCTGAATGGAATCTGCTAACCAATTTCTTTTGTTACTCTTATCATACGCTGTTCTACAACAAAAGAAAGTGTCTTGTGAAGGTTTTCACAATTCATTCAAAGTCATAACGCTTACATAAGGCAAAATTGTGTCTGCAAACGTTTTCTTGTTATTGGAAGAGATGTTATGCATGACTTTCCCAAATAACATAATTTAAATACAAACAAAATAATGTATAATTCGACGATCTTTTTTGTCCAGCGTCTAGCATAATTAATCTCAATTTTTCATTTCCACATAAAAAAACTCACAGCAGGAACGGCTGTGAGACAGTTGTTACACTATTATTTTGTATAAGATAGAACAGCATATTTACTGAATTTCTTCATTGCGTTTGTTGCTTCAACTTTCTCAGCATATTCAAAGATTCGTACGTTCTCTTGATCAAATAATGTAATTACCCACATGTTGTTCAGTCTCCTTTTTAATTGGTTATAAATTTCCCCGAATGGAATCTACCAACCAATTTCTTTTGTTATTCTTATCATACGCTGTTCTACAACAAAAGGAAGTATCTTGTGAAGGTTTTCACAATTCATTCAAAGTCATAACGCTTACATATGTCAAGTTTGTGAATTTAAAGCATAGTACGTTTAGTCAAATTGTTATATTGGCATACTCACTTCATTTCCGGCACATCAATAGATCTACATCATATACTAGATGGAAAAGCGCTATGAAAGGAATGAGTCTAATCTTCAACCATCCATGTTTTATGAACAACGGCTATTATGTTCCCTTCTATATCATACCTTGTCCTAGTTATCCTTTACAGCCTGCTTACACGCCTACGAATGAAGTTGTTTCCCATCGAGACGACAGCTTTACTGATTACGGCACAGCACCACTTGTTATCAATATAGAGGAAGCTACAAAGCAAAATAACACATTCCGTACGGCTCTCTGGACAGGTAAACATTTACAACTAACATTAATGAGTATCAATCCAGGTGAAGAAATAGGACTAGAAATGCATCCTGACGTTGACCAATTTATACGTTTAGAAGACGGGCGAGGGCTGGTTCAAATGGGCGATACGAAAGAGCGATTGGACTTCGTACGTAACGTTCAAGATGACGATATCTTTATCATACCAGCTGGCAAATGGCATAATCTCAAGAATACCGGCAGTCAACCAATCAAATTATATTCAATCTATGCGCCGCCAGAGCATCCATTTGGTACCGTACATGAAACAAAAGCAATTGCAGACGCTACTGAACAGCAATACGAATAAAAGAAGACAAAGTACTCTTTTTAAGAGTACTTTGTCTTTTTTGAAAAACTTATGATTAACACGTAATATCAACATACGTATACTAGTTACTTAGAGTATTTATACCTTAATTACAGAAAAGTACTTTTCTACATCCTCAGTAGTCACTTGTTGCAGTGATGGGGGATTCCACTTGGGAGAGTGATCCTTATCTACTAACACCGCACGAATACCTTCATAAAAGTCTGCTGACTCCATAAAATGAAGTGCCATGTTTTTCTCCATCTCCAAACATTCATTAAGTGATTGTTTTTCTCCATTTAGAAGTTGTTGTAATGCTACTTTTAGCGATGTAGGGGGTTTCGACAGAATAATATTAACCGTTTGTTCTGCCCATGTATTACCTGAAATAACTTCACTTTGTAAAGAACCTACGATTTCTTCTACTGTTTCATATTGAAAATGACGATCTATTTTTTCCTGTTCCAGTAATACTGGTGAAACGCTTAAAGTTTTATAACAATGCGATTGAACAAAGTCATCTAAATCTGAACTAATTGAATCTGCTATCCATTGCTTTTGACGCATCTCATTTTCAATAGTTTCCCAATCACTACTTTCCATATAGTAATCAGCAGCACCTAAATAAATCGTATCACTAGCTTGAATTACTTTTGAAGTAAGAGCTAAATATCGTCCTACATATCCAGGCATTTTATTGAGGAAATAGCTTGCTCCGACATCAGGGAAAAAACCTATATTCATTTCTGGCATCGCCCATTTGGTCTTTTCTGTAACGATACGGTGTGTGGCTCCTATCGAAAGACCCACACCACCACCCATTACTATACCATTCATATATGCCACTATTGGCTTCGTATATTGATGGATCATAGCATCTAGACGATACTCAGTTGAAAAGAATTCTTCTGCATATGAAACAACATCATCATCTTTCATATCGTAGAATTTACGCATATCGCCTCCCGCACAAAAACCTTTCTCACCTGCTCCAGATAAACAAATAAAGAGCACTGCATCATCGTTTTTCCATCTTTCAAGAGCCAGTGTTAGTTGTTCAACTACTTCTAGGTTGATGGAGTTTAACACTTGCGGACGATTGATTTTTATCCAACCAATTCCATTATCTACTTCTGTTATAACGACCACATGCTTCACCGCCTACAATATTTTAAAATAAATATAGAATTCACATCAAAAGGTCTAAATTAACCCTTTTGATGTGAAATTTTATAATTTCAATATCTAGCCGTTAACATTTTTCTTCTTGTGTAAAAGTTAACTCCATCCTTACCATTAGCATGGAGATCCCCGTAAAATGAATCCTTATGGCCAGAGAACGGGAAGAATGCCATTGGAGCTGGAACCCCTAGATTTACACCTAACATTCCCGCATCCATTTCTTCTCTAAATTGTCTAACGGCTTTCGCACTGTCGGTATATAGACATGCTCCATTTGCAAAATCGGATTCATTCGAAAGTGCAATCGCTTCATCTAGGCTGTTTACTCGAACAATTGATAGTACCGGTGCAAAAATCTCTTCTTTCCAGATTTTCATTTCCGAATGTACGTGATCGAAAATTGTTGGTCCCACATAGTACCCAGATTCCTCCACTTGATCATTACGACCATCACGGAGTAGTGTGGCACCTTCTTTTTCACCGATCTCGATGAAACTTTCTGTCCGTTCCTTATGGGAGTCACGAATGACCGGTCCTAGGAATACACCTTCGTTCAAGCCATTTCCAATGATGATTTCATCCGATGCTTTTACAAGTCTATCGACTAATTCATCCGCAACATCTCCAACTGCTACAACAACGGAACATGCCATGCATCGTTCACCCGCCGAACCAAATGCAGCACCAATAATATTTGTTACCGCATTATCCAAGTCTGCATCCGGCATAACGATTGAATGATTCTTTGCCCCAGCTAATGCTTGAACGCGCTTTTTATTTGCTGCAGCCGTTTTATAAACATATTCTGCAACTGGTTGCGAACCAACAAATGAGATGGCTTTCACTTCTTTATTTTCCATTAAACCATTGACCACGTCATGTGCACCATGCACAATATTCAACACTCCATCTGGAAGGCCCGCCTCTTTAAATAGTTCTGCTAAACGATTAGCAAGGAGTGGTGTGCGTTCTGATGGTTTTAGGACAAATGTATTTCCTACAGCAATTGCTAGCGGAAACATCCAGCACGGAACCATCATAGGGAAGTTAAATGGTGAAATTCCTCCCACAACCCCTAGTGGATAACGGTACATTCCAGACTCCACGCCTGTTGCAATGTCTGGTAATTGTTCACCCATCATTAGAGAAGGAGCGCCTGCTGCAAATTCTACACATTCGATGCCGCGTTGGACTTCTCCGTATGCTTCTGTATAGCTCTTACCATTTTCAATCGTAATAATCTTCGCTAGTTCTACCCAATTTTCAACTAATAGTTGCTGATAACGAAACAGAATACGAGCGCGTCGAGGTACAGCTACTTTACTCCACACTTTGAAGGCTTCTTTCGCAACCGTTACTGCTTGCTCTACATCTTTTTTAGATGAGATTGGTACAGTAGCAATTATTTCACCTGTCGCTGGATTAGGAACATCTTCAAATTGACCCGTTTCTGCAGCCACCCATTTCCCACCAATAAAGTTCTTAACTTCTTCTACATTTATTTTAACAACCATTAAAAATCCCTCCTCATTTTGTATGTTAGACTAATTGCATTTTCTGACTAAAATCATAATCATAGCACGTTTGGTATAATTCCTTTATCTCTTCCAAAGTAGGAATTTTAGGTGTGTTAGCAGGACTGCCACTTGCAATAGCATCGGCCCCCATTTTTGCTAAAGAGTTCATAAATAATTCTTCATCTATTCCATATGCTCTCATATTAGTAATATGAAGATCAGAACATAGTTGTTTCAATTCATTTACTACTCCTATCGCTAACTCTCTGTCTGAATAACCATCCGTATCCTTGCTAATTCGTCTACCTATTTCTGCAAGTCTATCAGTACACTCTTCCAGAGTAAACTCTAAAACAGCTGGTAGGAGCATGGCATTAGAAATACCATGTGGTGTATGGAATAACGCACCAATTGGTCTTGACATGCCATGAACTAGTGTCACGGAAGCATTAGAGAACGCGGCACCCGCGAGCATAGATCCTAGTGCCATGTTTGACCTAGCATCCAAATTTGTTCCATCTTCATAGGCTGTTCGAATACTTCCTATAATGTGATCAATTGCTGTAAGCGCTAACACGTCAGTCATCGGATGTGCTTTTCTGGATATATACGCTTCAATTGCGTGGCAAAGTGCATCTACCCCAGTTGCAGCTGTAACACCTTTCGGACAAGACACAGTCAGGTTCGCATCGATAATGGAAACTGCCGGCAATAAACTCTTATCTGCCAACATCATTTTAACATCCGTTGAACTATCGGTAATTACTGTAACCTTTGTTACTTCAGATCCAGTACCCGCAGTTGTCGGCACCGCAATAACTGGTAACGGATCATTAGTAAGTTGTTTTCCTGTACCGAAGTAGTCTGCCATCATACCGCCGTTCGTCATCAAGACAGAAACAGCTTTAGCTGTATCAATACAACTACCTCCACCGATTGCAACAATATGATCGCATTTTTCTAGCTGACAAATATCCATAGCCTCTTTAACATGAAGATCTGTCGGTTCTGAATCTACATTTAAATACGCTGCGTAAGCTAGTCCACTCTCCTTGAGTAGATTCTTGCACTCCTGAACATATCCTATTTTATTCATAATGGGGTCACTGATTATTAAGGTTTTTCCGCCTAATTCCGCTGCTTTTTCTCCAACTTTTTGAAAAGAGCCAATCCCATATAGAACTACACTTGGCATTAATAACTCATGAATACTATTCATTAATTCCCCCCCTAACTTTCATCTGTTACATCAAGTAGTAGTTATTAATTTTACTCACCCTTTGAACACCGGCTTACGTTTTTCAATAAATGCGTTAACGCCCTCTACCATATCTTCAGTAACGAATAAATTAGCCCACTGCTCTGCTTCAATCTTCAATCCCTCATCAAGCGTCGTTTTCGTCCCCTCATTAACTGCCGTTATTGCCGCCTGAATCGATTGTGTACTTTTATTCAAAACAATTGATTCAGCAAGTTTCTTTGCTTCATCTAGTAACTCTTCAAGTGGAACTGACTTATTGACCAATCCAATTTTCTCAGCTTCAACCCCACTTATAAATTGACCAGTCAGTATTAACTCAAGCGCTTTTGCCTTATTCGTTAGTCGTGGCAGTCGTTGTGTACCACCAAAACCAGGGATCAGTCCTAAATTTAATTCCGGTTGGCCCAGTTTCGCTTCATTTGCAGCAATTCGAAGGTGGCAACTCATCGCGAGTTCTAATCCTCCACCTAAACACGCACCATTAATTGCTGCAATGACAGGTTTTGTTAAATTCTCAATTTTATTTAATACTGTTTGCGCATCTACAGATAGCTTCTTACCTTTTTCTTCATCATGAAAAGCATCTGTGAATTCTTTAATATCGGCACCCGCAAGAAACATCTTACCTTCACCTGTTATCACGACTGCTTTAATGCTCTGATCGTCTTCGATAAAATCTACACATGCCGACAAACCTTTAATGGTTGTTGTACTTAATGTATTTGCTGGAGGACAATTAATTGAGATATAACCTACTCCATTTTCCACTTTCAACTCAACATTAGTAAAATCTTGTGTTTTTACATTCATCATTTATTCTCCACTCCATTTCGGTATAGTATATTCCTTCATGATTTTTATATTAGATGTTATTTAGAATTCATTGCCTCCCCTTTGTATAATCCATACCCCTTAATCTCTTTTCTTAATTATTCAAATTAACAAAATACTTTACATTCTTAGTCTAATACGTCCGTTAAATATAGTCAACGAAAATCTGACCGGACAGAATGTTTTTTTCTTTTTACACTTGCTTATTGTAGTTACGAAGTAATATTCATTTACATAACCTTGTTCTCATCGATATTTTAATGATATAATTTTACTAATAGATTTAACTTAAGGAGATGAAGCAATGTCTACAAAGGCGGAAGAAAGAAGAAAGCAAGTATTACGTGCGACACTTAATGCAATTTGCGACAAGGGTTTTACTACGGTTACTTTACAAGATATCGCAGACTATGCTGATGTTAGTAAAGGAGTTATTAGTTATTACTTTAAAAACAAAGAAGATGTTTTTTATCACTTACTAGCGGCAATGACAGATCGAATTTTTCAAAATGAATATGCCGCTATCCAAAAAGAGGAATATGCCGTTGATAAATTAAGAGCCTATGTAAATGCAGCTTTTAAAAGCCCCGATGATAACCGAGTGTTCTACAGAGTCTACTTAGAATTTCTTGCTCAGGTAAATCAAAATGAACGCTTTCGTGAGGTGAATAATACTTTCTATAAAAATTGTTGGTTTATTGGAAGTGAAATTATTCAAAAAGGTCAATCGGAGGGAATTTTTGAAAATGTCGAAATTGAAAGCGGAAGTCATATGATTCGTGCGTTAATTGATGGATGTCTTTTACAATGGTTGATGAGAGATAATAAATCACTACATACTTATTATCGTGATAATTGTTATGAAACCATCCTTACCTACTTAAATTATAAGCAAGCATAATTATGCTTACTTACCAAAAAAGATTGACCGGTCACATATTTATTGTATAATGGATATCATGTAGCTTTTATTGAGAAGCCAACTAATACCTCATTAATTTTCTTGAGGTATACCAAGAAAAAGATTGACTGGTCAGTATCTACCGGAATAACATACACAATTGGAGGAGTTTAATTATGAATAACACACAATTTAAAGCTTTAATGGTTAATCAGGATGTAAATGAATTCACAACAACTATTAGTAACTTTAAAGTAAGTGATTTACCAAAAGGTGATATTCTTATAAAAGTTGCATACTCCAGTGTCAATTATAAAGATGGACTTGCAGCAACTCCTAATGGTAAAATCGTTACTTCCTATCCACATATTCCAGGCATTGATATGGCGGGTACAGTCATTTCTTCTACTGATCCTCGTTATAAAGAAGGTGATGAAGTAATTGCGACAAGCTATGAAATTGGCGTTTCACGTTTTGGTGGATTTAGTGAATTTGCGCGGATCCCTGCTGAGTGGATTGTTCCATTGCCAGACGGTTTGTCCATGAAAGAAGCGATGTCTTTCGGAACAGCTGGCTTTACCGCGGCACTTTCAATACTACGATTGGAAGAGAATGGTCTTTCACCGGATAAGGGATCTGTTCTTGTAACCGGTGCAACGGGTGGTGTTGGTAGTTTTGCAGTATCCATACTCTCTAAGTTAGGATATCATGTAGTGGCTAGCACTGGTAAAGAAGATGAGCATGACTACTTAGTTGAAATTGGAGCAAATGAAATTATTTCACGCCAAGATCTACAACCAGAAAAATTAAGAGCTTTAGATAAGCAATTATGGGCTGGAGCGATTGATCCCGTTGGAGGCAATACTCTTGCCTATATAGTCAGCACGATGAAATATGGTGGTTCCGTAGCCGTAAGTGGATTAACAGGCGGAATTAATGTCCCAACCACTGTTTTCCCATTTATATTAAGGGCTGTGAATATACTTGGGATTGACTCTGTTTATTGTCCTATGTCTACTCGTAGTGCCTTATGGAACAGAATGGCCACTGATATGAAACCTACGAACTTGGATACAATTACAACCGAAGTAATGTTAGAAGAGTTACCTTCAACATTGTCTTTAATTTTGGAAGGTAAAACTAAAGGAAGAATGGTTCTAAAATTATAACAAGTAAAGCGACGCTAACTTTCAATTCCACTTATCAGTTTGGAGCTAGTATAGATGTATGGACACAAGTTAGTTAAGTCTCTATCCTATAAATAGAGAGGTTGTGTCCGGAATGAAACAAAAACGTTATAACCAGGAATTTAAACAAACAATTGTCGAACTTTACAGATCTGG
>NZ_PDYM01000070.1 GCF_002743055.1 Sporosarcina sp. P13
TCAAGCCACGCCCTCCGGAAAGCGTGCGCCGGAACGGAAAGCAACAGTATACGCAACAAAGTGGCCCGTTTGATGCGCAACGGTTGTTCAGTTAACGCACCCGGTTGATGAGGAGCGAGACATTTAATTTTTAACTTTTTTATTGGATTTGGTTATCCACGACACGAATATAAAAACAAAAAATGAAATGGCAGTTAATCCAATATTGTCAACCCAAAGAATTTCTGGTCGGAATAACCACTGTAAAGCCGTTAGAAATACGATGAAAATTAAACAATAAGTTAATGCTCTCTTAAACATATATTCATCCCCCTGTTTCAAAAACTGGTCCAATTCAGACGCAATGCTTATACCACTATCAAACGCACCCGATAGTTGGACTACACCAAAATATCTACATAATTAACTACTTAAAATTGATGAGAAGTCGTCAAAAGCGTTTAATACATCATCACCTAGTGGATGGGCAAACTCTTGATTTTTTAAAGGTAATATTCCTTCTTTTTCAAGCTGTTGCAGATATTCTTGAAACCCTATACAGACAGCTGAGATATACTCTTTTAGATTGAATTCATATTTAAATATACCTTCTGGATAATGACTATTATGTTCAATGAAAAGTCTTCCACCATTACTAGAAAATATATAGTAATCAAAGTTTCCATCACAATCAATTTGGGCTTCACTGATTTCGCCTTTATATAAAGAGGCAAGCGTTGAAAAGAAATTAGGTATCGCTATAAAGCCTATCCCTGATTTAAAACTAAATAACTGTGTATCACTCGAAACGTCAAATTGAATATCCCCACCACTGAAACGGATATCAATAAAACATTTATAATTAGTGATCATAAAGCCCACCTCGATTGTATTTTATTAAATAGTCATAGCCCGATTAAGGAATAGACCTTGTGCAACAACCGCACCCGTTAACTGAAAAAATCTTCTCACATTTTTCCTTGTTTAATCCAATACCTGATATGGAAACTACCTAATACTGAACCTACGAAAAGCACAAATAAAGTAAATATCCACAGTAGAATCATACCGTTCTCTTGAATCCCCTTTGCATTAATTGTTACAAATATCAATGCACCTATAAACATTAGGTAAATAAAAACATTTGGTACAATCCACACAACCCTTAAGTTCGGGTTCTTCTTTTCAGTTTTTTCTTTTAAGAATAAGCTTATGAAAATGATTATAGCGAAAGTAGCTAAGGTAAGATTAGTTATCGTAATAGGCAAATAATCTTTATACGTTGGCAATTTATTGCCGATGGGTCCCACTTTAGGTTGATAGATATCATAATTAAACCATATAGTGACTAATATCAAACCAATACCCATAATTAATAAAGTGTACTTTCTCATCTCCCCCCACCTTTCTTCAATAATCTGGCCCGAATATAGAAATAGGGTACAAATCCTTGTTAAAGAATTGCACCCGATAATTAAGTAATCGATTCTCATTAATTTTTCATTAAATAGATATAACTATCTCTTCTATCAACCTGAAAAGTTAAATCGTCTTGTGCTCTGAGCAGAGAAGCAGGTGTTGATTCGGTAGAACTGTCGTCCATGAAATAAATGCCGTATCCATTATTCGCAGGATATCCATATAAATAACAAACCACTTTTCCATCCTTCATGAAAACCAATTGATTCATACCTTCACTTACTGTTTCACTGATTCTGCCCCACTTGTAGCCGACGGTTTCATAGATAGCATCTTTGGATGTATATGGGTCAAACGAATACACGAGATCCCATTCGAATGGAGTCACATCAGACAAATTCACCGACTCTGCGGATTCTTCAATACTCAGCACTTCCTGTTTCAACATTGTTTCATTTACTTCCCATACATCTTTTTTAATTACTTTAACTAATAGAGCAGCGAATAGTATTATGACAGCTATTATCAGCACTTTTTTCTTTGTCACACTGATTTTCCCCTCACTCCCAAAACTGATAAATAAATCATTATAAACTTAAACGATTTCTTTTTGGAAAAGTTACGGCACTAATTCAACTATCTGGCCCGATTGTAATACAATCCATATTCATTTAACGCACCCGTTAATTTAATACTCGTCATTTCCTATTCAATGCTAAATTCTATCCTTTGAAGACCGAAGTCATATTCATAGACCGATGGAGATATAGTCATTTCATAATCACCCGTATGATAACCACTTAAATGCAACCTATATTCAATTCGCTCATTTGGTTTTAATAATACCTTTCTAGCCTCTTCATTTTCTTCTTTCAAATCCATATGTTCTGTTGTTCCATTAAAAGTGTCTAAATCTTGGTAAGTCAAATATTCCAATGAGAAATTATATTCTAAGGCAGTTAAGAATCGGAACTCAATTTCCTTTTTGTCTACATTCTCAACACTAAAAATAAATTCTCTTTTTCCATCAACAAAACCATTATCCTGTAATTTAGATACTACTTTCGGTGTTTCTTGGGGTTGTTTCTTAGTGTTGAAAAGTAGAATGGAAATAAACCCAATAATAAAAAGTAGTGATAACACTATTAGTAACTTTCTCAATAGATATTCCCCTTCGCCACTTCAGTCTAAAAAAATTCATTTTCTTATTTATCAAAATAGCCGATTGAAGCATAGTCCTATACAACAAATGCGCCCGTTAGTTCAACTCTCATGCCAACAATTCCAAACGTCTTTAAAATATTCCGATAAAACTCCATTTCCTTGAAATCTATCTTTAAGAACAACTTGAACCTTTTGAAATTCGTCTTTCAATTTTTCATCTGAAACCGGGAAAGAGCCCAGGTAAGAATATTTATACACTGGTTCATCTGGACAAATTTCATAAGCACGCTTTAACATGGAAACACCTTTTTCTTGCCAATATTCATATTCTCCAAAATAATATGGGAATAATGAAATCATATAACCAAAACACCATAAAAAATCCTCATTCACCTCAAAATTAGCCATTCCAAAATCTGTAACCTGGCGTAGTATAATCTCTAATTCATCAAAATCTACATTCTGAATCTCTAATGCTCCCTCTTCTGTTAGAACATACCAACAAAAAAAGCCTAGACGAATAATAGTTTTTAAATCATTAGGATTTTGATTCCAGTTATTTATCAAGAGTGATTTTGCTTCATTCCACTCACCTTGATTTTCTAGTGCATCAACTTCAGTCCAACGCCAATCAATCACTGACAGTACACCTCACATCCTAAATGCTGATTATACGTTTCAAAGTATGTATCTCTTTCTCTGCTTAGATCTGGTTCTTATTTAATAATGTGGCCTGTTTGGTGCGCAACGGTTGTTGAGTTAACGCACCCGTTAGTGGAACAAGGTATGTTTGATTATTGATTAGAAAATTCATGATAAAGGTCACTTAGACTTTTTACATCGTAAGCCCGAAATATAAAAAAGCACACTTATGTAGTGCGCATCACGAATAGCCCTTACATTCGAATTTTTTCTTCGAATGTAGGGCTAGTTTTGCTTTCCGCAAGAAAGCAAGATGTTTTTTGACCATGGCAGAT
>NZ_PDYM01000071.1 GCF_002743055.1 Sporosarcina sp. P13
GAATGAAGTATGTATACTTTATTCATCTACTTTTTAACCTTCTGATTCCTATCGCTAGGATGACGTTGGACCTTTTATAGGTTAAGTTAGAAAGGGCGCATGGCGGATGCCTTGGCACTAGAAGCCGATGAAGGACGGCACTAACACCGATATGCTTCGGGGAGCTGTAAGTGAGCTTTGATCCGAAGATTTCCGAATGGGGAAACCCACTGTCCATAATGGGACAGTACATGTACGTGAATACATAGCGTACTTGTGGCATACCCGGAGAACTGAAACATCTAAGTACCCGGAGGAAGAGAAAGAAAAATCGATTCCCTTAGTAGCGGCGAGCGAAACGGGAAGAGCCCAAACCAAGAAGCTTGCTTCTTGGGGTTGTAGGACACTCTATACGGAGTTACAAAGGAATGCGTTAGGCGAAGCGACCTGGAAAGGTCCGCCGTAGTGGGTAAAAGCCCCGTAGTCGAAAGCGTATTCTCTCCAGAGTGGATCCTGAGTACGGCGGAACACGTGAAATTCCGTCGGAATCCGGGAGGACCATCTCCCAAGGCTAAATACTCTCTAGTGACCGATAGTGAACCAGTACCGTGAGGGAAAGGTGAAAAGCACCCCGGAAGGGGAGTGAAATAGATCCTGAAACCATGCGCTTACAAATTGTCAGAGCCCGTTAATGGGTGATGGCGTGCCTTTTGTAGAATGAACCGGCGAGTTACGATTCCATGCAAGGTTAAGCTGAGAAAGCGGAGCCGCAGCGAAAGCGAGTCTGAATAGGGCGAATGAGTATGGGGTCGTAGACCCGAAACCAGGTGATCTACCCATGTCCAGGGTGAAGGTCAGGTAACACTGACTGGAGGCCCGAACCCACGTATGTTGAAAAATGCGGGGATGAGGTGTGGGTAGCGGTGAAATTCCAATCGAACCTGGAGATAGCTGGTTCTCTCCGAAATAGCTTTAGGGCTAGCCTCAAACGAAAGAATCTCGGAGGTAGAGCACTGTTTGGACGAGGGGCCCATCCCGGGTTACCGAATTCAGACAAACTCCGAATGCCGATGATTTATGTTTGGGAGTCAGACAGTGGGTGATAAGATCCATTGTCGAGAGGGAAACAGCCCAGACCACCAGCTAAGGTCCCCAAGTATCTGTTAAGTGGAAAAGGATGTGGCGTTGCCCAGACAACCAGGATGTTGGCTTAGAAGCAGCCATCATTTAAAGAGTGCGTAATAGCTCACTGGTCGAGTGGCGCTGCGCCGAAAATGTACCGGGGCTAAACAGATCACCGAAGCTGTGGATTGATCTTCGGATCAATGGTAGGAGAGCGTTCCAAGGGCGTTGAAGCTAGACCGGAAGGACTGGTGGAGCGCTTGGAAGTGAGAATGCCGGTATGAGTAGCGAAAGAAGGGTGAGAATCCCTTCCACCGAATGCCCAAGGTTTCCTGAGGAAGGCTCGTCCGCTCAGGGTTAGTCAGGACCTAAGTCGAGGCCGATAGGCGTAGACGATGGACAACAGGTTGATATTCCTGTACCACCTCCCCGCCGTTTGAGTAATGGGGGGACGCAGTAGGATAGGGTGAGCACACAGTTGGTTGTGTGTCTAAGCAGTGAGGTGGAGAACGAGGAAAATCCCGTTCTCATATAACACTAGGCTGTGATGGCGAGGAGAATTTTCTCCAGAGTCCCTGATTTCACACTGCCAAGAAAAGCCTCTAGCGAGGCGGGAGGTGCCTGTACCGCAAACCGACACAGGTAGGCGAGGAGAGAATCCTAAGGTGATCGAGAGAACTCTCGTTAAGGAACTCGGCAAAATGACCCCGTAACTTCGGGAGAAGGGGTGCTCTGGTAGGGTGAATAGCCCGAGAGAGCCGCAGTGAATAGGCCCAGGCGACTGTTTAGCAAAAACACAGGTCTCTGCAAAACCGTAAGGTGACGTATAGGGGCTGACGCCTGCCCGGTGCTGGAAGGTTAAGAGGAGGGGTTAGCGCAAGCGAAGCTCTGAATTGAAGCCCCAGTAAACGGCGGCCGTAACTATAACGGTCCTAAGGTAGCGAAATTCCTTGTCGGGTAAGTTCCGACCCGCACGAAAGGCGTAACGATCTGGGCACTGTCTCAACGAGAGACTCGGTGAAATTATAATATGCGTGAAGATGCGCATTACCCGCGACAGGACGGAAAGACCCCGTGGAGCTTTACTGTAGCCTGATATTGAATTCCGGTGCAGCCTGTACAGGATAGGTAGGAGCCTTTGATTCCGGAGCGCCAGCTTCGGAGGAGGCGTTGGTGGGATACTACCCTGGCTGTATTGGACTTCTAACCCATGCCCGTGATCCGGGCAGGAGACAGTGTCAGGTGGACAGTTTGACTGGGGCGGTCGCCTCCTAAAGAGTAACGGAGGCGCCCAAAGGTTCCCTCAGAATGGTTGGACATCATTCGTAGAGTGCAAAGGCATAAGGGAGCTTGACTGCGAGACCTACAAGTCGAGCAGGGTCGAAAGACGGGCTTAGTGATCCGGTGGTTCCGCATGGAAGGGCCATCGCTCAACGGATAAAAGCTACCCCGGGGATAACAGGCTTATCTCCCCCAAGAGTCCACATCGACGGGGAGGTTTGGCACCTCGATGTCGGCTCGTCGCATCCTGGGGCTGTAGTCGGTCCCAAGGGTTGGGCTGTTCGCCCATTAAAGCGGCACGCGAGCTGGGTTCAGAACGTCGTGAGACAGTTCGGTCCCTATCCGTCGCGGGCGCAGGAAATTTGAGGAGAGCTGTCCTTAGTACGAGAGGACCGGGATGGACATACCGCTGGTGTACCAGTTGTCTTGCCAAAGGCATCGCTGGGTAGCTATGTATGGACGGGATAAATGCTGAAAGCATCTAAGCATGAAGCCCCCTTCAAGATGAGATTTCCCATTACGCAAGTAAGTAAGATCCCTCAAAGAAGATGAGGTGGATAGGTCTGGGGTGGAAGTACGGCGACGTATGCAGCTGACAGATACTAATCGATCGAGGACTTAACCTATTTTTAAA
>NZ_PDYM01000072.1 GCF_002743055.1 Sporosarcina sp. P13
GCGCGGAATGCAAACTTACGGGGACTATGGTCAATGGTTTCTGTTGCAATAGAAAAGCATCTCCTTAAAGTTGATATATTGATCATACTAGGAGATGCTTTTTAAAAATATGCGTTGTTTGATTGGGGGCTTACAGCTTTCGAAGGATTTCAAGTGAAGATCGTGATGAAGGACTTGGCTGATGAGCTGGAATGAACAGCAGAATGTTTATTTAATGACCTATTGTGGTTGGTTCGTGTGCAATTACATTGGTCTGATAGGCTGCAATCAAAAAGGAGTCTTCCATCGATTTCTCGATCAAAAGACTCTTTTCTTGTACATTATCCAATTGTCTGAATAGTGTTTGAATTGTGTGGTGCACAGGCACCGTTTTTATTCACTTTTAGCTCTAGTAAATCTCAGGTGGGAAACCTATAGAATATATCATAAATTCTATCGCAGACATTTGTTGTAAATTATTAATAAACTCCCATGCTTTCTCCTGGTTTAGGAAAATAAACGTGTCTATACCATGATCCACTTCTCCATCAAAAAACATGTACAAATAGAGTACGGTTGGCCCCTTTTTCAGGCCGTCCATGTTTTCTCCTGTAACAACAATCATAAACGATGGATCTGCTTGAGTATAAAAATGTGATACGAACTCGGTACCTTGTAAATTTGACAGTATCTTAAAATCCAATGACTAACTCTCCTATTCAATATGTGATACAGACTTCATTCGACATATTTAAAGAGTAACCTTCAATATTTTTAAGAATTATTATAAAAATCCAAAAGTTATTTTTCCGGAAATTCAAGTTATTTATAACATTCGCATGCATCGAATACTATGTGTTTGGTGTGGTGTGTCTAGGCATTCAACATTCATTTAAATATTGACAAGTCATTTACCAATGCGCCTTTCAATAATTTCTTTTCTCCCTACATGAGAGACACAGATACAGGATTTAAAATGACTAGGGCCAATTACTAAACTCACAACTATTAACTCCGCTAACACGATAAGCCCCCGTTTACCATCTCAGTGTGTCGGAAGACAGGAGGCATTGCAGGGAAATATTTTGGCGTTCAATGGTAAAAAGATGTTACAGACGATAAAACTACATGTCCATAATCTGAATTAAGGGCATTTATTTACACAATTCTACACGCGCATAATTTTAAATTCGGCATTTAAATAATATCTACAAATCTTGACAGTACTCACATATTAGAAAGGTACTTTTTAAGCACCTCCACAATACGTTCTGATGCATGTCCATCACCATATGGATTGTGTGCCTTAGCCATTTCTTCGTATGCATCTTGATTAGTTAGAAGTTCATTGGCGAGAGCATAGATTGTTTCTTCGTCAGTGCCCGCTAGCTTCAGTGTACCTGCCTCAATTCCTTCTGGCCGCTCAGTAGTGTCGCGTAAGACAATAACTGGCTTTCCAAGAGATGGTGCCTCTTCTTGTATGCCACCTGAATCAGTAAGTATGATGTGTGACGCAGCTGTAAAGTTATGAAAATCTACAACTTCCAAAGGTTCAATTAAATGCACACGGTTATTATCACCGAGTACTTCATCCGCTACTTCACGAACTGCAGGGTTCATATGTACAGGATAGATGACTTGGATATCTTCATGTTCTGCGAGAAGTCGGCTTATCGCCTTGAACATAGTGCGCATCGGTTCGCCTAGATTTTCACGACGGTGCGCTGTTAACAGGACAAGACGGTTGTTCCCTAGCTCCTCTAACAACGGATGAGAATAATTTTCTCTAACAGTCGTCTGCAATGCATCAATCGCTGTATTTCCTGTAATAAAGATACTATCTTCAGATTTTCCTTCATTTCTTAAGTTCTGCGCAGACATTTCAGTCGGCGAGAAATGAAGATCCGCAATCACTCCCGTTAACTGGCGATTCATTTCTTCAGGATATGGTGAATACTTATCCCACGTACGAAGACCTGCTTCAACATGTCCAACCGCTACTTGATTGTAAAACGCTGCAAGACTGGCAATGAACGTTGTAGCCGTATCTCCATGCACAAGAACGATATCTGGTTTAGATTCTTTCATAATACGATCTAACCCTTCAAGTCCACGCGTAGCTACATCAATAAGTGTTTGTCTATCTTTCATAATGTTTAAATCGTAATCTGGTGTTATACCAAATGTATCTAGCACTTGATCAAGCATTTCTCTATGTTGCGCTGTTACCGTAACAATTGATTCAATCTCTTCAGCATGCTTTTCGAGTTCAAGAACAAGTGGCGCCATTTTAATCGCCTCGGGTCTTGTGCCGAAAATCGTCATCACTTTCCACTTTTCCTTCAAATCATTTCAACCTCCGATTTATTTGATTGCTAACCGTAAGTTATGAAAGTCTGATCAGTTATATTTTGCAAAAACGTCATACATGAGATCGCAATTGCAACTACAGACTGTTGCAACTTGATTGGAGCCACTGTGGCCATAAGTACCAAATTAAGAAGCCGACTATATCATAGGCTGGCTTTTCCTATAAAGGCTGTCATGCCCAATACTACAAGTAGAGTAGCGAACCCAGATTTGTTTGCAATACTTTGTACTTAACATCAGTTTAGATAATCTGTTTTATTCAATTTGTTTGTGTAGGCTCAAAAATATATTCATGGCATCAATGTGTACCCATAGTCTCGGTGTTGTTACCATCAATTGGAAATTAACAGTTTTCCTAAATTAAGATCGGTCCTCACGTAATCTAGGTGAAAGATCTATTCTTGTACGTAATTAGAGTCCATTCTGCAACATATTCGCTTATTTTGATTCTAAGCATTAACCAAAATACGAACGATTACTTCAATTAAACCTTGGAGCTAGTATAGATGTATGGACACAAGTTAGTTAAGTCTCTATCCTATAAATAGAGAGGTTGTGTCCGGAATGAAACAAAAACGTTATAACCA
>NZ_PDYM01000073.1 GCF_002743055.1 Sporosarcina sp. P13
GTGTAACTGCTAAACTAAACTGGACAGTTTCTGCTCGATAAAAATGAACACTTTTCGCTCACACATCCTCCTATCAGTTAAACTTAGAGTGTATTTGATAACTGATGAAACGGAGGATAAGAAAGGTGCTGAAGTTAGAATTGATTGTGCGAGTACATCAATTGAAAAAGCAAGGTTTTAAAATCGCTGCCATAGCTAGGAAGTGTAATCTTTCAAGAACAACAGTCTATGAATATCTTGAAAAGGATTTCGAAGAAGCCTGTAGTTGGGTGGAAGAGTTGAAAACAAGACCGCGGAAACTGGATCCTTATCAGGATCTAATCTTAGATTGGCTAAAGGAGCATCCTGACTTAACAGCTTCGCAAATTTCAGATTGGTTGGAGGAACGGTGCTCATTTACCGATGTGGGTGACAGTACTGTTCGAAGTTATGTAAGGGAGTTGCGAGATAAGCATCATATTCCTAAATCACTGACATTCCGAAGTTATGAAGCTATAGAGGAATCTCCCAAAGGGAAACAAATGCAAGTAGATTTTGGGGAAAAGAAAGTGAAAACTTCTGAAGATAAAATCATAAAAATCTATGTCATTGCCTTTGTTCTTTCTAACTCCCGCCTTAAATATGCCTACTGGCAAGAACAGCCGTTTACCACGCGGGATGTCCTACGTTGTCACGAGATGGCATTCCAGTACTTTGATGGGATGACAGATGAAATTGTTTATGATCAGGACAAGCTAATGACGGTCAGTGAAAATGGAGGCGATATTATCTATACAAAGGAATTCCAGGCGTACAGGCAACAGCGAGGATTTCGAATCTATTTATGCAGGGCTGCAGACCCTGAATCCAAAGGAAAGATTGAGAACGTGGTGAAATTCATCAAAGGGAATTTTGCGAAGAATCGAGTGTTCCACCAAATAGACTCTTGGAATGAGCAGTGCTTAGCTTGGCTAGAAAGAAAAGGAAACTACCAGGTACACAATACAATAAAAAAGAGACCAGTCGAAATGTTTGCCCTGGAAAAGCCACATTTACGAAAGGTCTCCTCACCGCTCTCTTTCGAAAGCAATCATGCATTAAGTATAACAAGGACTGTACATAAGGACAACATTATTAAGTTCCAATCGAATCGTTACTCTGTTCCCTTGGGAACATATACTCCACATGGAGATAACACGGTTCATGTCCGTATTGATGATGATAAGCTGGTGATTGAAAAGGTCCCTGGTACTGAAGCGTTGGCTATTCATCCCCTTTCTAAGGGGAAAGGTCAATTAATCAAAAGTAAACACCATTCCAGGGACAGATCCAAAGGCATTCAGGCGTATATGGATACAGTAAAAGATTCCTTTGAAAGCCAGGAAAAGATTCAATTATTTCTTGAAGAACTTTATAAGCGTTATCCAAGGTACATGCGAGATCAGTTGCAGATTCTTCAAAAGGCTGTAAAGGACTTTCAGCCATTCATCCAGTCTGCCCTAGATCTCTGTATTGAAAAGAGCTTGTGGAGCGCCAACGATTTTCGAGATGTCTCAAAACATTTAGCCAACATCCAGGAATATAAAGATGACATCATCCCTAATAGTCCTAACCCTGTGGAACCCCCTGAGTATTACAAAGAGAAAGCTTCAGTGAGGGAACTGGATGGATATCTGAAGATTTTGGGAGGTGCATGATATGGAGTATTCAGTAGAGGATTTACAACGACAGCTTCACCGCTTGAGAATGGCAGAGACATCGAAAGAACTACCCACTTTTTTACGGAAAGCGGAGTCCCAATCTTGGACCTATCAGGAATTTCTTCGTGAACTTCTTCTGTTTGAGGAAAGAAGGCGGGAGGAGAAAATGATAGAAAGGCACATGAAGTGGGCAAAGTTCCCATACCAGAAAAGCATTAAGGAATTTGATTTGAAAGAACAACCCTCCCTTAGTGAAAGGCAGTTAAGGCAGCTCCAAGAACTTTCATGGCTGGAGGAATCATTCAATTTAGTGTTCTTGGGACCACCGGGTGTGGGAAAAACGCATGTAGCCATTGGATTAGGTCTAGAAGCCATTCAGAGAGGGTACCGTGTATCCTTTGTCTCCATGGGCGAATTAGTCCCACTGTTAAAAAGTGAAGAATATCTCCGTAAATCACAACTACAGATGAAACGGATTAAAGGTGCTGACCTAGTGATAATCGATGATTTGATGTACATGGCCATGGACCAAAATGAGGCAAATCTATTTTTCCACTTGATCAATCATCTATATGAACGAAGTTCCATCATCCTTACATCAAACAAAGGACCTGAAGAGTGGGGAGAACTACTGGGAGACCAGGGAATCACGACGGCGATCTTAGATCGCCTTCTCCACCGCTCTGAAGTCCTTCACTTTGAAGGTGCTAGTCACAGAATTAAGTATCGTGAAACATTATTTCAAGCGTAAACTGTTCAAAACTAATGAGCAAAAACTGTTCAAAATTACTTGACGGTTACAT
>NZ_PDYM01000074.1 GCF_002743055.1 Sporosarcina sp. P13
AGCCCGAACACGGAAGTTAAGCTCGTGCGCCGATGGTAGTTGGGGGTTTCCCCCTGTGAGAGTAGGACGTTGCTGGGCACGCGAAGCCATTCCCTTTGGGGAGTGGCTTTTTTGTTTTCAAAAAAATTATTTAAAGATAGTGACAGGTCTAAATGCTTTCGATTGGTAATGTATATTTTTAAAACGACTTGTTCCCTGATAAAAAGACCTTATTTATACAAAAGACGGCTCAAGAAAGTACTGTAGGATACAGCACTTTTAATTTTAAAGTTGTTTTAGTAATAACAGGATCCTAAATAAGGTAGATATGACTTTTAATCTTTTACAGCCCAACCACGCATAATTCCAACGGTTCTCCCAATACTAAGTAAGACATGACCACATCTTAACTATTGGAGGAGAAACTTTATGGCGAAAGACTCAAGTAAAAGTTGGAAGAAAGACAATTCAAACACCTTTTTAAATAATTCTGTTGAAAAGGCAGAACGTTCTGTAAAACAGGCAATGTCACATCCAGAGGAGATGGCAGTTGAGCATGCGTTCAATTCCATCGAACGGGCGGAAAAGGCCTTTTTAAATGCTGTAGAACAAAGTGAGCATGTAGATACGGTTCAACAAAATAAGGACCAATTGAATTCGATGAAGCAGCAAATACAAAAAATCCGCGACGATTTAGATAAATAGACCAGGAAGCTGTCAAGGGAATAATTGCGGTGAGCGGTGCTACAAGTGGAATGACAAACAGGGAATAGTTATGTAGATTACAGAAGAGCTGATATTGAGCTATATCTTGCAATGAATAGAGACCAACTAGAAGATAACGTAAAGGAGCTGTCCAGGAAGTCATTGAAAAATGACTTTCTGTGACAGTCTTTTTTAATACCCTGAGAAAATAAATACAAAAATTGTTCCATCTAGTAAAGTGAAAATGACCAAACCACCATTTTAGAGGGGGAAGATTTTTTATGGGCAATTCAAATATTACTACTGAAGAGTATGTCAGACAAATTACATTTCCTCTAGAGACCAAAGAAAGCGATCCAACTACTAAACGTCAGTTAGCCCATACATTCAAAGCGTATAATGATTAATAGAGGTTTTCATTTTTGACCTACAAAAATTCATTCCGTAAGATCATGTAGCATCTATAGTGGATGAGATGATTGAAGTGATATCCAATACGCGAAAGGTGTATTCACGTTGGAGAATTGAGAAAATGCTAGGTGTAAGCCTCCTGCTATGTGGCTAGGCACTCAGCCTGACATAGGACGAAGGATTGGAGTTAGGAGACTTGCCAGAAGAAGCAACACCTAGCTAGCTACTCGATATAGTTGAAAGGTTAGAAGATCAAGTGAACATACTGACGAAAGAAGTCAATCGGATATTAAAAATGCCCAAACGGAAAGCATTATGTGCACACCGTAGTGCATTCGGGAAACCAGTCAAACAGTTAAAACAGATTTCATTCCACGACTAGCGAAGTATTAAACACAGCGCGAAGTCTTTAGGGATTGAAAAAGTTTCTCTAAAATGTATCTTGATGCCACGTTTATGCGTACGTATAACGCTACCCAAGGAATGGAATCCAGTAGCACTGGTGTGATCGGTTAAGGCATACATACTTAAATAAGCTAGTAGTAAGCTTGGAAGGATCCAAATTCCATAGTTATTCAGGGATGATAATGGATTGTGTTTTAGGATAGGGTAAATAGCTATTTAAAAAGCACAGGTAGGGATATATTTTAAACACAAAGGAGAGTGGTAGGTGAAAGATTTCCTTTTGTTTGTAGTGATTCTGGGGTCGTATAATTTATACAACGTCAAACAACAGCGACATGTATCATAAAGTTCAAGTGCTAAGTTAACCAGATACTATATTTCAGTCCCACAATGGATAGATACACTAGAGTGCCCCATCTTATGCGTCGGTATATCAAGCTCAATCATTTAATTGCAAATTATAAACCCCTAACCTTTACGGGTATATCAATATAGACCCTATTTTCTAATGGTATTTTGACTAGTTACATCTAATCTTGATAAGTCATTTATAAGAGTTTTAAATAAAGTAATAAAAACACTTGCATTTTAAATATCCAGATGGTATATTTAATAACGTTGCTTTTGAAGTTAGCAACTCAGCCAAAAACGATTTAAAAAGTTTTTGAGAAAAGTGTTGACATTGAAACGGTGATTTGGTATTATTAAAAAGTTGCCTCTTATGAAAGAGCGACTACATGAACCTTGAAAACTGAACAGCAAAACGTTAACGAAATAAACGTTTGTGCATCGACTCTGTCGGTGACATAAACAAAATGAGTATCTTAATTGATGCCAGCAAATGAAACTCGAGCTAA
>NZ_PDYM01000075.1 GCF_002743055.1 Sporosarcina sp. P13
GTAAGCCCGAAATATAAAAAAGCACACTTATGTAGTGCGCATCACGAATAGCCCTTACATTCGAATTTTTTCTTCGAATGTAGGGCTAGTTTTGCTTTCCGCAAGAAAGCAAGATGTTTTTTGACCATGGCAGATAGTCGTCCAATATCTCCGGCCTATGCCGAAAATTCAGGTTTGGCAATTCAGTCAAAAGCTTCTTCAGATAGGCATAGAAATCAACCCTATGTATTTTTGCTGTTTCTGCAAGGCTCAAACAGATGGCGTTCGCTTGCGCGCCCGCTTCACTGACCGAGAAAAGCCAATTTCTTCGACCGATCACATTGGGGCGAATGGCATTTTCGGCGGGGTTATTATCGATTTCAATTCGACCGTCATTTAAGAAAGCCTTCAATCCTTCCCCTCGATTTAGCGTATATTCCGCAGCTGTGGCAAGCGCACTTTTCCCATAGAAGGGAGACTGTTCCACCCATTGGAGGAATTCCTCGACTATCGGTTTTGAATATCTTCTCCTCATTTTTCGCCGTTTGCCGGGAGGCAAATGCTTGAACTTCCGTTCCAGCCAATATAGCTTATCGCAATATTCTACGCCAAGCCGACCATTCTTGCTGTCGGCTTTGAGCCAGTATCTTCGTACATGTGCCCAGCAGTTGGCAAAAGTAATGCCTTCTAGATTCCCATATGCAGAATAGCCATCGCAAATGATGGTCCCTTTATATCCACGAATGAAGCTTTTCAAGACTTCACGGGAACGCGATAAGGAACTCTGGAAAAGTACCATTACTGGTCCTTGGATTGGTAATGTTCGACATACCCAATTATAGGCGTTCTTCTGGCCGGACTTCCCGTCTGACCTGTGGATTATCTGAGCGTATGTTTCATCGACGTGCAGAACGTTCTTGCACTTTAACAAATCTTTCATCCGCTCGTATATGGGAGACAGCCATTTATCAGCTACTGAGATCACCCAATTAGATAGGTTTTTGTCATTCGTCATCAATCCGTGACGTTCCCATTCCTTTACCTGTCGGTAAAGGGGTAGGTATTGAATGAATTTATCATAAATGACTTTGGCCAAGACGCTAGGACCCGCGATGCTTCGTTGGATAGATGGTTGCGGAGCTTTGCCGCGGATGATTTGGGCAGGCTTGGAGACATCACGCTTACAGTGAGTACATTCATACGCATGTTCCACATGTTGCACCTTCTTCATTGTTGCAGGAATGAATACTGCTTCTTCCCGTACCACAGTTCCGCTGATTTTCTTCATTTGGTGACTGCAACAGGCGCATGTTGTACTTTCCGGATAGTAATGGATCACTTCGGTTTCGATATCTTCCCGTAATAGATCGTTACGCTTTTTCCTTTGGGTTTTACGGACAACAGTATAGGAAATTGTCTGTTGGCTTTGTACCTCTGTGTGCTCAGAGTCATTAAAAGAAGGATCATCCTCAAAAAGTGACCCTTGCCCGTCGGGCGCATTGTACTTTGATTTCTCTGTTTTTGATCCATACAGAAGCTTGGTAAGGTTCTGCACTTGGCGCGTGAGCGATTCGATTTGTTTGGAGAGATCCTGATTCTGCTGATTGGCGATAGCCAGTTGCCCCTCCAGTAATTGAATGATCTTTTCGGTTGAAGATCCGTTTGACATGTCGCTCACCGCTTTCCGTTCTGACTTAGTTCCTTCTATTATAACCAGTTCGAAGAACGGATGAAAGATGAATTTAGAATGCTCCTTTTAATGATGGCTGAATCGCTTTTGGCTGTTGAATAGACAATCCTTCTAGCAACCAGCGGAGCTCCTGCTGGGTTAAATTCTTTACTTCCCGTTCATTTCTTGGCCACTGTAGCGTCCCGCTATCCAATCGCTTATACAACATGGCGAAGCCGTCTCCGTCAAAATAAAGACATTTATACCGATCCTTTTTCAGGCCAGCGAACAGGAAGATGGAATCACTGTACGGATCAAGCTCGAAAGAGTCCTGAATTAGTGTAGCCAGACCGTCAATTCCTTTACGCATATCAGTTTTACCGCAGATGATGTAGATATTTTGAACTTCTGTATAGTCCTGCCTCATCGATTGATCAGCTCCCTCATGACAATCTGGATGAGACGCTCTTCCACGCCGTTCTGGAAAGTGACCTCGACGCTTCCACTCTTGACAAAACAAGAGCCGGAGGATGTTAAAGAAGGGGCAGGTAGGTCCGTGCTAGGCGCGGAATGCAAACTTACGGGGACTATGGTCAATGGTTTCTGTTGCAATAGAAAAGCATCTCCTTAAAGTTGATATATTGATCATACTAGGAGATGCTTTTTAAAAATATGCGTTGTTTGATTGGGGGCTTAC
>NZ_PDYM01000076.1 GCF_002743055.1 Sporosarcina sp. P13
ACTTAGTTGATCGGAGCGGAAGCCGGCGACTCCGGGAGGATCAGCGGGACAGGTGAAACACCTAGCGAGCGAAGCGAGGAGTGTGGTTCACCGCCCGCCCTCCGGAACGCGTCCGGCTGCAGCGCAGATCAACGGCATAGAACCACTATCCCGTTAACGGGGGCGATTGTGGAGGATTTATGGACGTCATCGAATCTAACACAATACAAATATGTTAGATTTGCAGCTAGGAATCAACTAATATTATTACTTCCATATTATTCTTGTATTATTTTAAGTTTATATTAAGTAAAATATTTTATGTCTTAAAGATTTATAAGAAGAGAGGTCAAACCATTGAAGGCAGTTCGTATTTTATTAGTTTTACTAGTTACTTTTAGTCTTTTTTCTGCAACACCTACTTTTGCAGCAGAAAAAACCATTGATCAATATTACATAGATGATGTAGATCACGGGCATGGGGCATATGAACAATTTGAACGCTTCTTGTACGCAGATATCATAGATGGATATGAACAAACAGAGGTTTATGAAGAAGATGGAGAAGAATATGAATATACATCCATTCTTTTAAAACCAGAAAATAATATCACCCGTGCACAATTCACAAAAATTTTGGTAAATGCTATGAATTTAACAAATGGTGAGATCAAAAAAACGTTCCCTGATGTAAATTCTTCAGCTTGGTATTATAACTATGTCCAAATTGCTAGTAGCAAAGGGATTATTACTGGAAAAGAAGATGGAACCTTTAAACCAAATGATAAGATTACCCGTGCTCAAATGGCTGCTATGATTTATCGCGCATTTAAGGAGACGGTGGATTTTTCGACAACAGGAAAAACTTTCAAAGATGTAACTCAAAAAAACTACGCTTATGAATCAGTTGTAAAAACGGCAGGTGTCGGAATCGTGAATGGCTATGGAGACGAATTCAAACCGAATAATTTCGCTAAACGTTCTCATGCCGTATTGATGATTGACCGTGCATTACATCTAGAATCTGGAACAGCTGAAGACGAACTTTCAGTGATTCAAACTGTAAATCGTAACGTCACAGAAGAGTTGTCACTTTATTCTGAACAACAAAATCTTGAAGCGTTGGAAGCTCTTTATCGCGAAACTACAATGGGGTATTATCTAGCTTTTTCACTTGACGGCCAGGGTCAACTGGATGACCCTGAATATTCATTTGATTCCATGACGATGGAACAAGTTGGTGAGCATTCAAGCACAATTGTTTCTTTAAATAAGCGTTTTGCGGAAGTTAAAGTAGACAATCTAAAGGTTCATGTTACCGTGAGTGAATCAGATATGTATTTTGAAATGACAATGGATATATCAGGAACTGCATATTTAAAGAAAACAGAAGGCGGAAATTGGAAAATTTATAACTTAGTCTATGATGAAGAGTACGATGAAAATACGCTAACTGCAGCTATGGCTGGTAATTAACCTAAAAAAGATTCCCAACTCTACTTAAAAGAGGCGGGAATCTTTTTTTAGAATTAAAATATAAAAACGAATGTAACAAAATAGATTAAAGCCTATATGGGAGAATAATATGCAAAGGGCTTTAAGATGTTTGGGTGTTAGTAGAAAGCAATAAAAAGTGTACTCAAATAACTATCGAATCTAACACAATGTAAATATGTTCGATTTGCAAAAAGTCTCTCTTTTATTTCAAAAGGAAGACTTTTTTATGTAAACAAGTCGTGTATATTGGAGCTATGGAAGAAAACAATTCATTTACGAGGAGTTGTCTTCCGTAAACGGGCCAGTTTCTTTTAAGAGGAGGATGAAATATGCATAAGTTTTTAATTGGTTTCTCAATCGTATTTTTTATCGCTTGCCTAGTATTACTTATTAAAACTTTTGTTGGGTCGTTTGATTGGATTAATATTG
>NZ_PDYM01000077.1 GCF_002743055.1 Sporosarcina sp. P13
AAACGCAATGCCTATGGCTATCGACGCTTCGATCACTTTAGAGCGAAGATCTTATTAACTATTAAGTATAAAGAAATTGGGGTTCATTTAGGGTGACGTGGATTATCGGTCACCCCAACATTTGACGTTGAACCTGAAAACGGAAGTAGTTTCTCCGCCTTGATAAAACACATAAAGCAATTACCCATGCATCGTCAATTTTTGACGCTTGAGTAAGTCTTGACGTGTAATTTCATCAGCATTGTCTTTTTCATACTGAGACCAGCTTAAGAATATACGACCAATTATCACTACATAAATAATTTCTTGAATAACTTTCATCAAGATGCCACCTAATTGCTGATCGTAAAGTGTAGGCATGTCCGTAAACAGTTCAGGACCTGAAATTCCAAGCCCAGACAGGCCAGCAAGTGTAGAGCTAGGCACGCATAAAGCCATCGCTTTTAACCACGCCTCACCGCTCGCATACGTTTCATATACAGGTACATCTACGAAAATAATTAAAGAACATGCTGGCGTGATCAGTAGTGCACTTAAAATGACATAACCAATCTTCTTTAAACCATGAAGTTGCGGCTGACCTTTCACTGTATTAATTACTGGCCACCACAGAAATACGGCAGACATGAATAGCGTGACAGTAAAGATCGTATGTAGTAGTATGCTCAACTTCACTTGATCTAATATTAACGGATAATGATACATTGAAAACATAAGAGTAAATACTAATAAACTGATAATTGGTTTAGTAAAGAGCATAAATAATTTATTGAAAATCTTTTTGGCTAAAAGTTTTTCCCATATCCAATTAGGAATTCCAACAATTAAAAACGGTGCAACGATTAATAACAACATCGCCATTTGAGCCATATGGACAGAGAATAAAATGTGTCCCATCAAATCCATCGGTGATCCCTTCACGATATAAAGTAGGACCATCGAAGCTAAGAAATAGCTGATCTGACGTTTTGTTACAGATTCAGACCCTTCAAAACGCCCTCTCCATTTGACCGTGATCAGATAATATAGAACAACTCCAAGTAAGATTGCTAATAAGAAATAAGGACTCCATAAAGCCCGAAAACCGAAAATACTTAAAGGCAAAACAGTCACTCTCCTTTTGTGATGACATTACTGCTTCCATGTTTTATGCAAGATTCTATGCTGCGGGATTTCCTTTTGGAATAATGAGTCATGGCACAGCAAATACCTAACAATAATCCACTCATATCTAATTATACGAGCATAGTTCCCAGAACTCAATGTACGAACTTTGACAATTTCATTTTCAGGCGAAGTGTGATGCATACTTAACAAAATTCAAAAAATGGGATAGGATACCGTTTCGCTTCGTTCCAGGCGGACGCAGTTCGGGAGGTCCCACGGTGATCCTCCCCAAGTCGCCGCCTTACACTTCGCTTCACTAGTGTTTTTTTCTGAAGTAAGTAAGTGGGACGTTCAGCTTTTGATTTAATCATTTTATTTGAATCTAAAAGATGAAGACCAAACACTACGTCACTTGAAAACTACAATGAAGACTCAAATTACTTGTATTCTACCTATAAGATTGAAGCGTCCCCCTCTGTAAAGTAAACCCCGAACCACTTGCCCTTCCACTCTCCACTCCTTTATCCAAATAAAAAAGGTTCAACGTCAAATGTTGGGGTGACCGATAATCCACGTCACCCTAAATGAACCCCAATTTCTTTATACTTAATAGTTAATAAGATCTTCGCTCTAAAGTGATCGAAGCGTCG
>NZ_PDYM01000078.1 GCF_002743055.1 Sporosarcina sp. P13
GAGGTGGATAGGTCTGGGGTGGAAGTACGGCGACGTATGCAGCTGACAGATACTAATCGATCGAGGACTTAACCTATTTTTAAAAGTAGTTACTTGAACTACACAATGTCTTTTATTCAGTTTTGAGTGAACAAAAATTTACTCGAAAAGAATTTAAAATAATGCTTGCATTTATAATTGAAAGTGTTATAATAGTAAATGTCCTCAAAAAGGACGAGTCTGGTGACGATAGCGAAGAGGTCACACCCGTTCCCATACCGAACACGGAAGTTAAGCTCTTCAGCGCTGATGGTAGTTGGGGGTTTCCTCCTGTGAGAGTAAGACGTCGCCAGGCAATTCTTTTCTAAAGATCAACCGAATTGAATGTTTAATGCATGCAGGTTTGATTGATAAAAGAATAAGTATTGAATAGTTATTATACCCAGGAGGATTAGCTCAGCTGGGAGAGCACCTGCCTTACAAGCAGGGGGTCGGCGGTTCGAGCCCGTCATCCTCCACCATATTTCTACACTTGCCGGTGTAGCTCAACTGGTAGAGCAACTGACTTGTAATCAGTAGGTTGAGGGTTCAAGTCCTTTCGCCGGCACCACTTTGTACGAGCCGTTAGCTCAGTTGGTAGAGCATCTGACTTTTAATCAGAGGGTCACAGGTTCGAATCCTGTACGGCTCACCATTTTTCTAGTAACATATTGCGGGTGTGGTGGAACTGGCAGACACGCTAGACTTAGGATCTAGTGCCTTCGGGCGTGGGGGTTCGACTCCCTTCACCCGCACTTTTATGCGGAAGTAGTTCAGTGGTAGAATACGACCTTGCCAAGGTCGGGGTCGCGGGTTCGAATCCCGTCTTCCGCTTTTTCATCCTTGCCGGGGTGGCGGAACTGGCAGACGCACAGGACTTAAAATCCTGCGGTAGGTGACTACCGTACCGGTTCGATTCCGGTTCTCGGCACCATTTTCATAATATGCGCCCGTAGCTCAATTGGATAGAGCGTCTGACTACGGATCAGAAGGTTGTGGGTTCGACTCCTGCCGGGCGCGCCATATTTTTTTATAAAATACATAGTCGGGAAGTAGCTCAGCTTGGTAGAGCACTTGGTTTGGGACCAAGGGGTCGCAGGTTCGAATCCTGTCTTCCCGACCACTTAATGGGGCCTTAGCTCAGCTGGGAGAGCGCCTGCCTTGCACGCAGGAGGTCAGCGGTTCGATCCCGCTAGGCTCCACCATTATTTATAACTGACTAATACTAATCGTGGCGGCGTAGCTCAGCTGGCTAGAGCGTACGGTTCATACCCGTAAGGTCGTGGGTTCGACCCCCTCCGCCGCTATCTAAGGACCTTTAGCTCAGTTGGTTAGAGCAGACGGCTCATAACCGTCCGGTCGCAGGTTCGAGTCCTGCAAGGTCCACCAGTTTACTTACTTTACGGAGGAATACCCAAGCCCGGCTGAAGGGATCGGTCTTGAAAACCGACAGGGGTGTTAAAGCCCGCGGGGGTTCGAATCCCTCTTCCTCCGCCATTATTTTTCAAAAAAAGCTTTACATTACTCCTTTGTTATGTTAAAATAATAAAGTCGAGTTAAGAAAGAATTATGTAAGATTTATATTATCGCGGGGTGGAGCAGTGGTAGCTCGTTGGGCTCATAACCCAAAGGTCGTAGGTTCAAATCCTGCCCCCGCAACCAAGGTCCCGTGGTGTAGCGGTTAACATGCCTGCCTGT
>NZ_PDYM01000079.1 GCF_002743055.1 Sporosarcina sp. P13
TAGTTTTGCTTTCCGCAAGAAAGCAAGATGTTTTTTGACCATGGCAGATAGTGTAAGCGTCAAATAGTGAACACATTTTAATAGAAGAAAATTCGTGAGATACTCCTCCCATAGAACATATTTTGGGAGGAATTTATTTGAAAAGAAAAAAACGGTGCCTGTGCACCACACAATTCATACACTATTCTGACGACTAGATAGTGTACAAGAAAAGAGTCTTTTGATCGAGAAATCGATGGAAGACTCCTTTTTGATTGCAGCCGTAAGCGTCAAATAATGAACACATTGTTTCATATAAAAGAAAATGCCCCAAAGAATCGATCATAAAGATTCTTTGTAAGCCCGAAATATAAAAAAAGCGCACCTTTTCAGTACGCATGTGAACGTTGAAAAACGGTGCCTGTGCACCACACAATTCAGAAACTATTCAGACAATTCGTTAAATGTTAGATGAAAGAGTTCCTTGACTGAGAAATCACTTGAAGAACTTCTTTTTCATTATACATAAGTGTGATTCAATCAATTTAACGCCTTAGCAAGACCTTGCTCAGTCATGCGGAATAGAACCAACAAAACGAGTTGGTCATAGTCGATTGAAGAGCATATTGTTTAGATGTTAAAATAGAATAGGGCTAACCGGGGAAAAGAGCGTTGTCAGTGGCTTTGTAGATGCGTGAAAAAAACCTAACTGTGGATCGCACAACTTAGACACTGTTCTGATAGTGGTGATTGATACCCAAAAAAACCTTCACAATCGAGCAGTCGGTCGAGGTGTTTTTTCATTGAAGAATAGGAATAGGCTTCGGGTTGGTTCTTTCTTTTTGGGCTTGGTAGAATTGTAAGGAGAGGGGTGGTGGGACGGATGAGTCCGCAAGAGTTAAAAAACGCTAAAAAGTTAATTTCGGCAATGCCTTTAAATCAACTTATGGAGTTGAAAGAAATATACGGCCTAAATTGGAGTAATATTTCTTCTCCTACAACCTTTGGAAAAGACTTTAAAGCAGAGTATGATAATGGAAGTTTTCCTAATTTGAGTTCACATGGCGTAAAAATAAATGGGAATAATCATCAACGATACGAAAGAATAAGATAAAAGAGAGAAAAACCGCGTACCACACAATTCAGGCACTATTCCGGCAATTTAATAATGTACAAGAAAAGAGTCTTTTGATCGAGAAACCGATGGAAGACTCCTTTTGATTTTAAAAAAGGTGCCTGTGTACCACACAATCCGGAAACTATTCAGACAATTTCAGTAAAAGGTGCCTGTGCACCACACAATTCATAAACTATTCAGACAATTAGTTAAGTTTTAGATTAAGAGAAGGTACCAGGTTCCCACGCAATTCAGAAGCTATTCTGTCAATTCAATTGTGTACTGATAACAAAAGAAGAACTGACCTTTCGGGGTTGGTTCTTTCTTTTTTGCTTTGGTAGAATTGTAGGGAGATGGAGGATCCGGTTACCAGGTACACACACAACTAAACGAGCGGAAGCCATCATGGCTGCATTTGAAAAAGAGGACGCCGACCCGTTTCGAGAAGATACAGGAATAGCCAAGCCAAAACAGGAACTTTTTATTGATGATGTCATTCCAGTAGGGATCTAGGGCAGCATTCTACGGTGGAAAAAATA
>NZ_PDYM01000009.1 GCF_002743055.1 Sporosarcina sp. P13
AGGCGTACTTCGTTTCTGGCTCATTGCGGGAGCCATCCGCCAGCGCCGAAGTGGGTACAGTGATGATTACTTAACAAAATTCAGAAGCGGATCAAAGTGTCTAGAAATTACTGAATTCCTTACTAACTTCAACGTACTAAGCCACTTACTTCACCTCACCAAACGTAGGCGCCTTACAAGCGGTAGGCGGAGCAATAAGACGGATAGGCGTACTTCCTATCTGGCTTATTGCGGGAGCCATCCGCCAGCGCCGAAGTGGGTACAGTGACGAATTACTTCTTTACATACAGAAACGGACTGAAGTGTTTAGAACAAGGGACGGATATTCAACTCATTTTCAAGTTTTCCTTATTTCAGCTATACTAAGTACAGAAGGAACTTGAAGATAGGATGTGCCAAGATGAGTCAAGTAGTGATTGAGAAGTTAACCAAAACGGTTGGAGATAAAACATTATTTAAAAACGTGCAATTTACGATTTCTAGTGGAGAGAAAGTCGGATTAATTGGTATTAATGGTACAGGTAAATCAACTTTATTATCGATACTGGCAGGACAAGAAGATGCAGATACGCTTTCAATGGATCATCCAAATAAATATAGAATTGCTTTCTTGCCGCAGGAACCTGTTGTGAACCCTGAGTTAACCGTAATGGAAACGGTGTTTGAAAGTGATGCGCCGATTATTAAGCTAAACCTTGCGTATGAACATGCGCTCCAGGAACTTACAGTAAATTCTTCTGATCCACAATATCAAGAACGTTTCTCGCGTTTGCAAAATGAAATGGATGCGACGGACGGCTGGGATTTGAATGCGCAAGCTCGTACGATTCTGATGAAGCTTGGAATTGATATGTTTGACCGCAAGATGGGCGAACTTTCAGGTGGACAGAAAAAACGAGTGGCGCTTGCAAAAGTATTGATTGAGCCAGCGGATTTATTATTATTAGATGAGCCTACGAACCATCTCGATGTAGAATCGATTCGTTGGCTACAAGATTTTTTACTAAACGTACAAGGTGCTGTGATGTTCATCACGCATGATCGTTACTTTTTAGATCAAGTAGCTACCCATATATACGAGCTAGCGGATAAAACATTGTATTCGCATACTGGAAACTACGCGGATTATCTAGAATCTAAAGCGATGCGTTTAGAAATGGCTGCTTCATCTGAACAGAAAGACCGTAATCGTTACCGTAATGAGTTGAAGTGGATACGACGTGGTGCAAAAGCGCGTTCGACTAAACAAAAAGCTAGAATTGGTCGTTTTGAAGATCTTGAGGAAAAAGTGAAGCAGTCAGGCGATTCATTAGATTTCGAAATGGATTTGCAAACGACTCGTCTCGGCAAGAAAGTTCTGGAAATCCAAAATATTACGAAACGTTTTGGCGAGAAAGTCATATTGCATCCGTTCTCTGCGATTTTACAAGCGAAGGATCGTATTGCGATTATTGGACCGAATGGTGTCGGTAAAACGACGCTTCTCCACATGTTAGAAGGCTCGCTTACGCCTGATTCAGGTGAAATAGATACGGGATCGACTGTGAGAATTGCCCATTTCCATCAGCACACTCCGATTATGGATGAGAATAAGCGGATCATTGAATACATTCGTGAAACGTCCAATGATATAGAGACAGGTGCTGGTGAGCGTCTGTCTGCCACGCAAATGTTGGAGAGGTTTTTATTTCCATCCTCAGCCCACGGAACACCTATCGGGAAGCTCTCAGGTGGTGAACGGAAACGACTGTATTTATTGAAGCTATTAATGGAACAACCGAACGTGTTATTACTAGATGAGCCGACAAATGACTTGGACTTAGAGACGTTGTCTGTTCTTGAAGCATTCATTGATACATTTGCAGGTGTTGTCGTGACAATTTCACACGATCGCTTCTTCCTGGATCGTATTTCACGCAAACTTTGGGTGCTCGATGGATCGGGTGACGTACAAGTCTGGCTCGGTTTGTATTCGGATTTCTTAGAAGAAGCACCACAAAAGGAGCAGAAAGCAGCACCAATAGTTGAAGAGCAACCAGTGGAACAGCCGAAGCAGAAAAAGAAAATGACGTATGCTGAGAAAAAACAGTGGGAAACGATTGAAGCAGATATAGAAGCGATGGAAACAAAAATCTCGGAAACTGAGGAAGAAATGGCAGGCACAGGATCTGACTATGACCGACTTAGAGTGCTCGATGAACAGCTTGCAGAATTGAACAAAAAATATGAAGAACTAATTGAACATTGGTCTTATTTACAGGAACTAGCTGACTAACCTATTGGAGGAGATTTTCTTGAAAATAAAAATGATTGAACCTACACCAAGTCCGAACTCGATGAAAATCATTTTAGAAACAGCATTGCCTGACGGTACAAGTCATAATTATAAAAAGATAGATCAAGACCAAGCTTCTGAGCCTATTCGTTCGTTACTAGCCATCCAAGGCATAAAAGGCATTTACCATGTAATGGATTTCATGGCAGTAGAGCGAATCGGCAATGTCCCTTGGGAGTCCATTCTTGCTGAAGTGCGCGCTATTCTAAATGAAGAAGTCACTGAAGCAGAGACATCCGAAGAAATCCTACTAGATGAACATTACGGTGAAGTTTATGTTCATGTGCAAACGTACAAAGAAATACCGCTACAAGTAAAAGTGTTTAGCAGTGATTCGGAAAAGCGTTTCGGATTAAGCGAACGTTTTATCCAGGCAATGGAAATGGTTCATCATTCCGAGGTAGAAAACTATATTCTACTCAGAAAATGGGCAGACTACGGCATCCGTTATGGTGAACTGCAAGAAGTAGGAGAGCAAGTCGTGCAGGAACTAGAAGCCGCTTATCCAGAAAAACGGCTACACGAATTAGTAGAAAAAGCTGAACAAGCAGCTGACCAAACAAAAGTAAAAGGTCAGAAAGTGACACTTGATGAATTTGCGGTACCGGAATGGGAAAAACGATTCCAGTTACTAGACCAAATGCCAGACCCAGATGTTTCCGATTATCCTGTACTCACTCTTGCGCTTGAAGACGAAAAAATGTCGATCCGCAGATTGGCGACGGTATACCTTGGAATGATAGAAGACGAATCAGTCATTCCGTTTATCGAAAAAGCATTAGAAGACAAAAGTTGGGCAGTGCGTCGAACAGCAGCTGATTGCATGAGCGACCTCGGCTATGTAGGATTTGAATCAGCGGCTATTCGTATGCTGCAAGACAAAAACAAACTAGTCCGCTGGCGTGCGGCGATGTTCCTATACGAAACCGGAACAGAAAGCGCACTACCAGCCCTACACGCTGCTGAAAACGATAATGAATTCGAGGTCAAGCTTCAAGTGCGAATGGCTATCGCACGTATCGAAGAAGGCGAAGAAGCAAAAGGGTCCATCTGGCGTCAAATGACCGAGAGAAGTAAATAATCGTAGACAATAGACAATAGAAAGTACGTATAGGTGATTAACGAAGCGAAACAGTATCATCAATCTTTTTCATTTACTTTCACTATAAATTAAACAAAAAGAAACCTTTGAATCTAAAAAGATTCAAAGGTTTCTTTTATAATTCTTTTAATTTCGACATAAAGGATTGACAGAGTATAAGTACGGGTTTAGAATGAAGATAGAAATTCGGAAACGCATTCCGTTATTCGTAAAAGTGTAACTGCCACGATGGGGGTAGAAGAATGGAGGATGTTTGTGATGGTCAACAAAGTTATTATAAATACCGATGCACTTAGACCGGCATCTGAAGTAATGCAAATCCAAAGACTTGGCGTCATGCGCTCTACAAGTCTCAGCTTTTTACGTATTTTATGTCGCAAGATGATGCGTGAAGCCTGGAAGATTGAGCAGACCGCATTTGATTTAGACAAAGAAGGTTATGGAGAGGCTTTATATACTATTACTACCCCAAAAGGACAGTACACATTCGTTGCATTGTCCCGAGAAATTAGCGATGAGAATCGAAACGATCGCGTAATTTCAGAAAAGTGGGACGTTACATTTGCACTTTGCGAAGGAGATATTTCCGATAAAAAACTAAAACGAATGAAACAAGAACTACCAAAGCAAGAAATGGGTCGCGGAGATGTAACGGATCTCGTATGGTCCCGTGCAAATAAGAGTGAGCGTGTTTTTAACCACGTCGTGGAAGCGTTGTCAAAAGGCGAGCAACCAGAGTTAGAAATGCTTTATGATATCGGCTATTTATATAGAACGACTGCTGTTTACGGAAACGGCAAATTCGGTATCGCTCCTTATGAAAAGATGAAAGATAATCATACATTCAGCGGTGCGTTTTTAGCGCAAATGTTTGCAGTTTATATGCTACGTCATTTCAGTTTTGAAATGGTTGAACATATCGCACGTAACCGAAATCCACAAGCAGCTACATTGAACCCAGAAGTTAAAAAGCTATTGGGGACAGGGAATGCAACTGGACTTGGAATGGTACCTTACTTGATTTCGCATCCAAAGCTTTTGAATCAGTGGATTTGGATTCGTGAAGTAGCATTGGCACGTGCGAAGAAAAAGCATCCTTCAGTAGAAGACTGTCAGCGTTTAGTTGAAAATCTACAGCAAGTAGATACATTCTTTGAAGATGCACCGATTCCGAACATGCAAGTGTTTGAAAATCCAAGAGATTTGGCAAAAGAAATTGAAGAAATTTCAAGCCTAGTTCAGGAAGTTTGTTCAACTATCAACAATACCGAACAGCAAGAAAGAAGCGTTTGGTTCGACTTTACTGATAAAGTTCAAGAACGCTTTACTATAGAAGCACAGGAACTTATCAATTCTCAACTAATAGAATTATATCCAGACGTCATCACAGACCTGGAGCATCAGACAAATGCGGATGATGGGCTTCATCTAATACCAGAAATGTCCATCGGTGCATTACGTGAAATTATTGAAAATCAATATAAATGGGCATTCCAATATGATTTCACAGAACCAGATGAAAGATACTACTTCTGGTATCGCTCAGTAGAAAAAGAAGAACCAAGAATTGGTGAGCGTAACGTAGATCCAGGTGATGAGCTAGCGATGCCAATGAATATTGCAGAGCAAGTCCAACAGTTAGCCACGGAATTACAAGAGTGCGAAGATCATCAATTGGTTGCAGCATTCTTACTAAAGAAACCTGAATTACGTGGAATCGTTAGAAGAATTCAATCACTAGACGGACTAGAATATGGTGAAGTCCAGACCAATTTAACCGGTAAAGACTTGCTGCCAATCTATTTATTGCGCTGCAAGTTAGCAGTCTTCGGTGCAGAGCGTTTTGATCCTAAATCGAATCGATGGGTACGTATTACGTTATTCCAAGGAGCGCCACTAGTTGAGGAAATTGGAACAACTTCATTCCAAGATGATTGGTTCTATCCATTATTACCGAAAGCGGAGGAGATCAAATGACTATAGATATGAAAGATATGATAGTAATAGATGCATTAGAATTAAGTAACTGGGACCGTGATTTTGTTTTGATGCTACAAAAAGGCGGTGTCACTTGTGTGCATGCTTGCGTAGGTTTGTGGGAAAATGCGCGTGAGACATTGACCAAAGTATCGGACTGGCATCGTTTTTTTGCAGAACATAGCGATTTGGTCATGCCTGTAAAAACGGGTGCAGACATCGAAACAGCGAAGCGTATTGGAAAACTAGGTATTATCCTTGGTGCACAAAATACGTCCGCTCTTGAAGATGAATTAGGTTTAGTATCTGTTTTCAATGAGCTAGGCGTAAAAATCATGCAATTGACATATAACAATCAGAACTTAGTCGGTAGCAGCTGCTATGAAGAAACAGATCCAGGTCTTTCACGCTTCGGTAAGAACGTCATCTCCGAGATGAATCGTGTAGGAATGGTAATCGATTTATCACATGTTGGCACGAAGACGTCACTTGATACGTTAGCTATTTCTAGTCGTCCTGTAGCGATTACACATGCGAATGCGGATTGGATCTATCCAACAAAACGTAATAAATCAGAAGAAATCTTATCTGCTTTACGTGAAAATAAAGGTGTACTTGGTGTTTGTGCATATCCACACTTAATCAATGGCGCCAATACTACACTTGAAGAGTTCTGTGATATGATTGCACGCACAGCGGATTTCATGGGAATTGACCACGTAGGAATTGGAACAGATTTAACTCATAATATGTCCGTTGACTTCCTTGCGTGGATGCGTATGGGAAGATGGACACATGAAATTGATTATGGTGCAGGATCTAAAGATAGCCCAGGTTGGCCGGATTGGCCGGAATGGTTCCAGACACCATTGGATTTCCCAAATATCGCCAACGGATTAGCTGCTCGCGGTATGACGTATGATGAAGTTTCTAAAATTATGGGCGGCAACTGGCACCGGTTCTTTGCAGAAGGATTTAAGGCTGAGAAGGAGTTGGAGAAATGCGTGTCTCTCACTTAGAATTATATACCCATTGTAAAAAGATCTTCCAAGCGTGTGGAGTCCCTTATGGCTACGCGGAAGAAGGAGCTGAAACCGTAGCAAATGCGGAGTTCCTCGGTCTTTACGGCTTACAGCAATTGTCAGATGAATTGCCGAACTTACAAAGTGAATTCGAAGAGTTGGAAATATTGAAAGAGTCCGATCGAGTAACTGTTATAGATGGTGGTAAGCAGAGTGGTATGTTGCTTGGTAAGGCTTGTGCGGATTATGTGATTGCACGCCTACAAGATCAACCTTCAGCAGCAGTCTGCGTACGTGATGCGAGACCTTCTCGTGTACTCGTGCAACAAGCTATGTATATATCACGTAAGGGACTCGGAAGCATCATTGTCTATAAAAAACCAAGTCATTCTTCACTAATTATTTCTTCACCAAATTCTTCTTTCCCAATCATGATTCATAAGCGAGATAACGAAGATATTATGGAAGGGATTAATGAGGAACTAGGGTTGACAGGTGATGACAAACTAAAGTTACCGGCAGTGACTACGAGATTCTGCATATTTGGAACGACAAACATAGAAAAAGTGGATGAATTAATGGATACATTCCAGGACACTATAGATACGTCTTATATTTTAACGACAACAGATGATTTCGAACAAAGATGGGAATCGTCTTGGCAGTTCGGAACAGAGGTCAGTCGCGAACTTTGGATAGATCTGAACGAAATAGGCAAGCGTATGTTAGTAGAATCAACCGATCAATCGCGCGAACGCGGCGCAGGCGAAATGGCGTAATAACGAAATATAATAGCTGGAGGAGATTGTAAATGATGACAGTTAAAAACGAAGTTAAAGTATTGAAGAACTATATCAACGGTGAATGGGTGGAAACTTCAGGCACAGATATCCTTGAAATCAAAAACCCTGCAAATACAGATGAACTAGTTGTAACGGTTAAACAATCCAATGAACAGGATGCACAAGCGGCACTTACAGCAGCTGAACAGGCATTCCCGGCATGGAGCAAAACACCATCACCAGTTCGCGGAGAGTACCTATTTAAAATCGCAGAAATCATGCAAGCGGAAGCAGAGGAAATTGCGCGTATCATTGTAAAAGAAGAAGGTAAAACATACGGAGATGCGTTAAAAGAAGTTAATTACGCAGCAGGAATCGTTAAGTTCTACGCTGGCGAAGGCCGTCGTATGACAGGCCGCATCGTTGAATCTGATATGCCAGGTGTACAAATTGAATTGCATAAAGAAGCTCTAGGTGTTGTGTTAGTCGTAACGCCTTGGAACTTCCCACTATCTATTCCAGCGTGGAAGATCGCACCTGCAATTTTAGCTGGTAACACAGTTGTTTTGAAAGCATCTTCAGAAACACCATTAACAGCACAAAAGTTTGTTGAAATCGTAGAACGTGCGGGCGTTCCTGCAGGTGTTGTGAACCAATTAGTAGGACCTGGTCGTCTAGTAACAGATATGATCAGCCATCCAGCGGTTAAAGCAATCACGTTCACGGGATCAAACCGTGTAGGTAACTTAATCTATAAAGAAGCAGCAAAAGATATGAAGCGCGTATTGCTTGAAATGGGCGGTAAAAACCCACTACTTGTAATGGAAGACGCAGATGTAGATGCAGCAGTTCAACTAGCAGTAGCAGGTGGATATGGTCAAACAGGCCAAGCATGTACAGCAACTAGCCGTGTCCTTGTCCATAAAGACATTCGTCAAGAATTCACGGACAAATTAGTAGCAGCTTCTAAATTAATTAAAATCGGTAACGGTATGGATGAAGGCGTAACGATGGGACCTCAAGTGAGTGGTCCAGAGCGTCAGTCCACATTAGACTTGATCGAAGTAGCAAGAGCTGAAGGCGGAGAAATCCTAACAGGTGGCGGTATTCCTGTATTTGAAGGTTCGGATAAAGGATTCTTCGTAGAGCCTACAGTTATTGGTGGCGTGACAACAGACATGAGAATTGCACAAGAAGAAGTATTCGGTCCAGTGATCAGCATTATCGAAATTGAGTCAATTGATGAAGCGATTGAAGTAGCTAATGATATCGCATTCGGTCTATCCGCAGCGATTTGTACACGTAACTTAACGTATATGAACCGTGCATTAAGCGAAATCCAAGCGGGTATCGTCAAAGTCAATATGACAACGACAGGAACGTTTTTCCAAGCACCATTTGGCGGTTACAAGCAGTCAAGTACAGGAACGTACAAAGAACTTGGTAGCGAAGCAGTCGAGTTCTACTGCCAGAACAAAACGCGTTATATCAACAGCAACTAAGAACCGAAAAGAGGAAAGCTTGATCTTTCCTCTTCTTTTTACATTAATATATAACGTTAGGGGAGAGGATTGTTATGAAAAAGATAGCGGGAAAAGCACCTGAAGTATCTTCTACAGTAGTGCGTGCGATATCCGTCATCAATTACCTTAACGATGTATCTGGTCCTCAAGGAGTCAGTGATATTAGCAAGGGTTTGGGATTGTCTACGACGATTGTGCATCGATTGTTGACGACATTAAAAATTGAAGGCATGGTATTCCAAGATCCGCGTTCGAAGCTCTATTCTTTGGGTGCTATATTCTTAGACTATGCCAATAAAATATTGACGGAAGTGCCGATCTCGCCAGTTATTGAACCTTGGCTCATGTCACTGCGAAATGATACAGGTGAAACCGTGGGATTCTATATGCCCACTGGCCAAATGAGAATTTGTGTAATGGAGTATGAAAGTCAGCAAGAGATTAGACGTTCAGTAGGAATGGGAAATCGATTGCCCATACATGTTGGAGCGAGTGGTCGAGCGATTCTTGCCTTTCAATCGGCAGAGCTACAAGGGCGGGTATTAGCTACGTTGCCGCTTGATGAAAGAAAACGGTTAGAACAGTTGCTTGAAGACACAAGAGCGCAAGGATACGCAATAAATGAAGAAGAGATTACATCTAATGTAGCCGCATTATCGGCTCCGGTATTTGATAAGAAACGACGCGTCATTGGTGCATTATCCATATCGGGTCCATTATTCAGATGGAACCGCGATACGATGGAATCACATATAGCCGAACTATTGTCGGCAACTGAAGAAATTACAAACTCACTTTAATACAAAGGATGATTACAATGAGACCAGAAGATAAATTGAAAGAGCTAGGGTTAGAACTACCAGAAAAACGTGCAAAAGGTGGAAACTACATATCTTGCGTACGTACAGGAAATCTATTGTTTTTATCAGGATCCCTTTCTTACGATGTAATCGGTAAAGTAGGCGATACGTTAACGATCGAAGAAGGATACGCTGCTTCAAGACAAGCGATTCTATTTGCGTTGTCTACGATTAAAGAAGAAGTCGGTGAGCTGTCGAAAGTAAAGAAATTCGTTAAATTGCTTGGTATGATTAATACGGCATTCGACTTTACAGGACAAGCTAAAGTGATGAATGGTGCTTCTGATTTATTAGTGGAAGTGTTTGGAGAAGATGTAGGAGCACACGCACGGACAGCAGTAGGAATGATGTTACCTCGCGGAGCCGCTGTAGAAATTGACGTTATCGTGGAAGTGGAGTAATTTCTCCCCTTCTTCATCCGTTAAAAAGTAAGCGTTTACAATAATTGTCTCATTTAGGAGGTATGAATATGGGTAGATATGAATCAAAAACGGATCGTCCTGTCTTGGTAATCAGTGGCGGATTATTGGTCGCTTTTGTAATTGCTTCATTCGTTAATCTAGGGTTTGTGTCGGATATGGTGGACAAATCATTCGCTTTTTCAGTGAAATATTTCGGTGCGTTTTGGCAAATCTTATTATTGGGCACATTTTTAATTGCACTATTTTTAGCATTTTCTAAATATGGCAAGATCCGTTTAGGGGGTATGGAAAAGCCGGAGGTAGGCTATTTTAAATGGTTAGCTATGATTATGACGACGTTGCTAGCAGGCGGTGGTGTATTTTGGGCAGCTGCTGAGCCAATGTATCATTTTCTTGATCGTCCACCAACGTTTCCAGATGTGGTTTCGGGTACTGAGAGTGCAATTATTCCGGCATTTGCACAATCGTATTTACATTGGGGCTTTCTTGCCTGGTCGATTCTAGGAACATTAGGAACTATTGTCTTGATGTACGCGCATTATCAAAAAGGAATGCCGATGAAACCTCGTACATTACTGTATCCTTTGCTTGGTGAGAAAATCATGCGTAAAAGTGCTTTAGGTACAATCATAGATGCATTTTCTGTAATAGCAGTAGCAGCGGGTACAATCGGGCCGATTGGCTTTCTTGGTTTGCAGGCTGCTTATGGAATGGAAGCATTATACGGTGTGCCCAATACATTATTTACACAAGTCATGATAATTGTTGGTGTAGTAGTGATAGCGACGGTTTCAGCTGTGACTGGCCTGCGTAAAGGAATTCAGTTTCTAAGTAATTTAAATGTAATCATTACGTTAATTTTAATGGTTGCTTTATTACTAGTAGGACCAGGTGGTTTTATTATTAATACATTTATTTCAGCTAGTGGAGTACATATTCAGGAATTTATTGGATTGAGTACATTCCGCGGAGATTCAGCTTGGCTTGGTTCATGGACAATCTTTTTCTGGGGTTGGTTCTTAGGTTATGGACCGATGATGGCAATTTTTATCGCAACGATTACACGCGGACGTACGATTCGTGATTTAGTGTTAGCGGTATCTATTACAGCTCCGGTCGTAACAGCATTTTGGTTTACTGTTGTAGGGGGCACGGGGATCTTTTACGAAGTGGGTCAGCCTGGGGTTATTTCGGAAGCACTTAATGTTTCAGGAATGCCTGCTGCGATGGTCGCTATAACACAGCAACTACCATTTAGTTGGATGATTGCGCCACTTTTCTTATTAGTAACCATTTTATTTGTCGTCACAACAGCTGATTCGATGGCGTATACCATTTCAGTAGCTATTACAGGAGATGGTCATCCACCGAAAGTGATGCGCGTCTTTTGGGCTGTCATCATGGGGGCAGTTGCAATTGTATTATTAATGATTAGTGAAGGTGGAGTACAAGCGATTCAATCCTTTATTGTTGTAACAGCGATCCCTGTTTCCCTTTTGCTATTTCCTACTTTCTGGGCGGCTCCAAAAGCTGCGAAAATTATGTATGAAGTCCAATTTGGGCCAGAGGCAGAAAAAGAGGTAGTAATGGGAGAAGCTTTAGTTCAGCAATCAAGCTCAACTGAAAATGTATAATAGATCAATGGATGAACCTTGTCACTTCTGGCAAGGTTCTTTCATTGTGCAAAACTACCGTTGACAAGTTTATTCCTTGTCAACGGTAGTTTTTTTGTTTAAAACGGTAAGTTCTTCACTACTTTTTAGCAACTCTATGAAGACTTGTAATGCTTTCGTTTGAAAGGGGGAGTTCGTAACAATGGAGAAATTTCGTTTGAAAGGAGTACCTTTTACTGGCAATAGTGCTAAATCGCCGTAGTGAAGTACTTTTTGAATTGCCCATTGTGAGACCAGACTGATGCCGAGTCCTGCTTCGACTGATTCCTTAATGGGCTGTGTGCTACTAAATTGCATAATACGTGAGGGATAGAAGCCGGATTGAGAAAAGAATAGTTCTGAGGCTTCACGAGTTCCTGAACCTTCTTCTCTTAGCAACCACATGTCATTGGCCAATTCATCGATAGATATCCTATGGTTTTTCTGAACTAATGGGTGGTTGCGAGAGGCTATGATATACATCGCATCTTCCGCGAAGTCTTCGTTTTGCAACGGTTCGGCTTCTTTAAAGTGGCCTTCAATTAGTCCAACATCTAGCTGATGATTAATGACTAGCTCAGCAATCTCTGCTGTATTACCAATGGTTACTTCGGGCTCGATCGATGGATAGTCTGATACGAGTTTGGACAATATATGTGGAAGTACATATTCGCCGAATGTGTAACTTGCGCCTATTTTTAATGGACCACTAGCTTTATTTGTTAAATCATCGACTAAGTTTTGCATCTTAGAATACAAACCAACGATTTCTTTCGCATGATGATAGACGATTTCTCCCGCTTGATTGAGTCGAACATATTTATTGGTACGCTCTAGTAAGCGCACACCGATAGATTCTTCAAGTGAACGAATGTATTGACTGACTGCTGGTTGTGTCATATGCAGTTCTTCCGCCGCCCTAGAAAAGTTCTTTCTTTCAGCCACTGTAATGAATACTAGTAGTTGGTGATCCACTGAAGCAACCCCTCTTCTCGTATATATATTTACTTATCATACCTATTATAAATAATTATTTTTCTTATAGCTAGACTTTTCATATACTAGATACAGGAGGTGTTGTCATCGTGGCTTCTTCAAACGTGACTTCAGAACAACGAAAATCTTATCAAATGCCAAAAGGAACAGCCTGGATTGGTGGGGTAGCTTTTACATTTTTCATCGCCTTATTAGGATTCTTTTTAGCAAAAGTACCAGGCTTCAACCATATAGGTCAGTTGGCATGCGCCATTATTATTGCAGTTGCATACCGTCAAGTGTTCGGTTATCCCGAAGCTCTTCGCTCGGGAATTGCTTTTTCATCTAAACGTTTACTTCGAACAGCTATTATTTTATACGGATTGAAACTAAATATTGATACGGTGTTAAGTGATGGATTAGGCTTATTAGCGAGAGACGTGGGTGTTATTGCTTTTGCAATTTTTATGACCGTGTGGCTAGCAAAAGTATTTAAAGCCGATAAAAATATCTCTCTATTACTAGGTGTGGGAACGGGTGTCTGCGGAGCAGCCGCAATTGCGGCAGTCGCACCAATTGTAAAAGTAAAAGATGAAGATACTGCAATCGGTGTAGGCATCATCGCATTAATGGGTACGATTTTCGCCATTGGCTATACGATTCTTCGTCCCATTTTACCGCTTGACTCCATTGAATATGGAATGTGGGCAGGTATTAGTCTTCACGAAGTAGCGCACGTTGCGTTAGCGGGTGCGCCGGCAGGAGAAGATGGCTTGGCAATTGCCTTGCTTGCAAAGCTTGGCCGTGTATTCTTATTAGTTCCCCTTTGTTTTATTTTCATCTTTATTATGAAACGTAAGAACAAAGGAACGGAAGAAGGGAATGCTAAGATTGAATTCCCATGGTTCCTAGTAGGTTTTATTCTTCTAAGTATTCTTGGAAGTTATGTATTCGGTCACTCAATCCCTGTTTCAGATGGTGTGATGGAAGGGCTCTTCACATTAACGACTTGGTTATTAACAGCAGCTATGGTTGGATTAGGGCTAAATGTTAGCTTGAAAGACCTTCGTGAACGTGCAATGCGTCCGCTAGCAGCTATGACGATAACTTCTGTCTTGCTATCAGTTATTGCGTACTTTATTGTGTAAAAAAAATGATCAGGCGAAGGAGGAAGCTTTCTTCTTTGCCTGATTTTTTTCGCGAAATAACCTACTAACATACAAATGCCTAGTTGAAATTGCACTTTTATGTACACCTTGAATCTTCGCCAGCTAACCACTTGATAATTGACCATATGCAGATGAAAATTTTAACACTTGAATTTGTTCCAATGACAGCCGTTTTCGGGGAATCTACAGATGAACTTCCCATTGTCGGCCGACATCCTGCATAACCCCGAAAAACAAAATGGCGAAGATAAACATAATAACGACACTCATAACGGAATCGATACAACTCCCATAGAATTCACCGAATACAAAGGGGAAGGGCGTGTTAAAGGCGCTGAAAAGAAGGGAAGAGTACTAGCAGGAGGGATAAATGATGGAAATTTATACAATTGGTCATTCTACGCATACGAAAGAAGAGTTCCTGAAGTTACTGGATGATGCACATATTGAAAAGTTAATCGAGATCCGTGCTTTTCCGGGCAGTCGGAAGTTTCCTCATTTCCACGAGGATCAAATGAAGAAATGGCTTCCCGAAAATAATATTGACTATAAACATTGCACTAAACTAGGTGGTCGTAGAAGAAAGTCCAAAACAATTGACTCAGAAATTAATAGTGGTTGGAATAATCAATCCTTTCATAATTACGCGGATTTCACTTTGACGTCTGAATTTAAGGAAGGAATTGATAAATTAACTAATGAGGCAGCGAATCAGCGAATTGCGATTTGTTGTTCGGAACGTCATCCTGCTAGATGTCATCGCTTACTCATTAGTAATTGGCTTGTATCTTACAAATGGGAAGTCAAACATATCATTGACGGTCCGAAAGAGGAAACGATAATAGAAAATCATGAACTAGGGAAGTGGGGGGCTGAACCCAATATACGGGAGGATGGAAAAGTAACCTATCCACCAGAATCAAAAGAAAACTAGCCCACAAGTCGGGCTAGTTTATTCATAGAGCGTTTTTTCGTGCGAACCATCAGCATGAAATATAGACAAGACTCCATTGTGTTCAGTTGTATAATTCTTTGCTTTTTCTAACAACTTCTTTTTGGTATCTTCCTTTAGAATAATGTGGTCGCTAGAGGACTTTTTGAAAATCCATTCATTTTGCCTTGATTTCACTTCGTAATGGGTCCTGCCTTCACTTTTTCCTTCAATATATTCATGGGCTTGTGCAGTGGCAATCGAAATTGCACGACCCTCTTCATAGTTCTTGCGTAACAGTGCGTTTGCGATTTCAATTGCTTTTTCTCGAACTTTTGGATCTAGATTATTCATGGATGTAGGATAATCAGTTTTACTCCAAGACATGAAAGATCACCTCCTAATTCACAAATTCCCTTGTTCTTATTAAGTGAAACATTGTGGATAAAAGAAAGCTGGAACTTCATAAAAGGATTATACATAACCGACTATTCTAATACTAAATCAAGTTCTTCATGTATGTGCCTTGAGTTTAGATGAGCCTTATATCTACTAAAAATTAATAGTAGGTTTGAAAATATTCCTAGAACAACAGTATAGTGGGTAAGTAAATAAAAAAGAATAGTATACTATGACTTTGTATTTATTTTGTTTAGAATAGTTTGATTATTATACTAGAGAATGCTAGACTGAAATTGTTCGTCTGTACTTAGCGACTTAGTGTTCGTAACAAGTTGTTCTTTTCGTTTTGATCTCACTAGGTAATACCTATGAAGATAAATATTAAACTGAAGGAGTGAATGCATTGTCTCTATCCGTCAAGCAACTATTAGAGAACAAAGGTATTCAGGCTAAACCTGAGCATTTGGAGATCTTGGAAAGTCGCTGGAAGGGAATGCAAGCATTAAGAGGGAACTTGGAAAATATTAAAATTGAAGACGCTGATATAGGGCTTCGTAATATCCCAGGAGGCGATCATATTGGCTAAAGAATTGATTCAGAAATCTGTGGAAGAATTGGCACCTCTTTTGGAAAGCGGTTCACTATCACCAGTTGATCTGACGAAAGCTGTGTTGGATCATGCAGAAGAGACACAAGATACGATCAATGCCTATATGACGTTTTATCGGGATGAAGCAGAACAAGCTGCACGCGAAGCGGAAAAAGAAATTAAAGACGGGAACTATCGAGGCATGTATCACGGTATACCGATGGCCTTGAAAGATAACTTGTATTTTAAAAATAAAGTCACAACGATGTCATCAAAGATTCATAAGGATTTCATTCCAGAAGATGACGCAACAGTAGTAACTAAGCTAAGGGAAGCAGGCGTTATTTTCACAGGTAAACTTAGCATGCACGAATATGCATGGGGAATTACGAATAATAATCCCCACTATGGCGCGGTTAGAAACCCATGGGATACAAGCAAGATTCCAGGCGGTTCGAGTGGTGGGTCAGGAGCAGCAGTTTCCATAGGATCAAGTGTCGCATCACTTGGTACAGATACTGCAGGCTCTATCAGAATACCTTCGTCGATTTGCGGAATTGTTGGACTGAAACCTACACATGGAAGAGTTAGTAAATACGGCTGTTATCCATTAGCATGGTCATTGGATCATATCGGTCCTATGACGAAAACAATCAAGGATGCTGCAGGGATGATGGACATTATTTCTGGCTACGACGCAAAAGATCCGACATCTGTCGATACGCCAGTTGATTCCCATCTAAAGAAAATCAAAGGAAATGTAAAAGACTTAGTTATCGGTGTCAATGAAGAATATTTCTTCAAGGAAGTCGATAACGAAGTAGATCAAGTAGTGCGTGGAAATATCCAAGCACTTGTAGATCAAGGGGCTAAAGTAGAAGTTGTGAAAATACCTTCACTTAAGTACGCTGAATGGGCAGAATTGGTCACATCACTTTCCGAAGCATCAACGATTCACCACGAAGATATGTTGAAGAGACCACAAGACTTCGGGGATGATATCCGGATGTTGTTTGAACTTGGGGAACTTCCTTCAGCGGTCGATTATTTGCAAGCGCAGCAAGTTCGTCGTCAATTAAAACAGGAATTCCAGCAAGCATTCCAAAAGGTGGACGTACTCATTGCACCAACATTACCTGTAGTTGCTAGTACGATTGGTGATGATACAGTGGAATTAAATGGTAAGAAAGTAGATTTAATCGATAATATTATTCGCTTTACAGGACCGAGCAACTTAACAGGGTTGCCCGCGCTTTCTGTTCCTGGTGGATTTAAAGGTAATCTTCCCGTTGGAGTACAGATTATTGGACCTGCTTTTTCAGAAGCATTACTTTTAGATGTAGGGTATGCGATTGAACAAACGAATCCACTGAAAAATAAGAAACCACCTTTACTATCTAAAGTATAAAAATAAAAAACGCTATGATCAATCCATGATCATAGCGTTTTTTTTTGTATGTACTCGCTCTTCGACTAAGCGGTACAAAACATTCGACTTCTTTCTCGCTATCACAAACCCAGCTGCATCAAACTTCAACCCAAATCCATTTGTGCAATTGGTGTTACTACCAGTATAAACTTAAGCAAAGCAGAATAAACGTAAATCATCGAACTGTGAAAAATGTCATGTATCTGTAGTGTTTGCCATCAAAATGATATAAATTACAGCAACCTTACATGACGCTTTAAGTAGTTAATAATATGATAATTATCTGAATATTATGCGTATTATGTTCAGGAAATTTTACATTAGTTTAGAAATAAATATGGATGCAATTCCAAAATAAATTAGCAATGATAGAATATCATTAATTGTTGTAATAAGTGGACCAGAAGCTACAGCAGGATCCACTTTAAACTTATTCAAAATTAGCGGTATCACTGTGCCCGCAAGTGTACCGATTATCAAAGTAGCCACCAAAGAAGAACCAACGACTAACCCAAGCGTAAAGTTATCTTGCCACACATATGCGATGACTGAAATGACGACACCACAAACTACACCTAATATAATTCCTACTATCAATTCGCGTACTACTAAATGCAATGATTTTTTTATTGTCATTTCTTCAGATACTAATCCGCGAACGACGACAGCGAGAGACTGTGTACCTGTGTTACCAGTCATACCCGCAATCATGGGCATGAAAAAAGCAAGAGCCACGACAGCTTGAAGCGTATCTTCAAAACGTGAAATAATGCTTCCAGAAACTAGTCCAATGAATAGCAATAAAATCAACCAGGGAAGACGACGATAGGCTGCGACTAACGGTTTGGTATGAAAGTCTATAGATTTACCAGAAGCAAATAGCATTTCAATATCTTTATTAGCCTCTTTAACTACAAGGTCAAGTATTTCATCAGTTCGTATAATCCCAACTAATACATTGTCTTCATTCACAACCGGAAGAGATACGAAATCAAAACGCCCAATCATTTTTGCAACTTCACTTTGTTCGGTGGTTGCCGATACTTTGGCGATAGAAGTTTCCATTATATCTTTTACACAAGTATCCGTGTTAGCAAGCAATAAGTTTCTATAAGATAATACACCGACTAATTGTTTTTCATCATTAATAATATATACATAATTTAAATAGTGTGCAAAGTCTTCATAATGCTTTAATTTTTCTATAGTTTTCGCTACAGTATAAGATTGATGAATCCATACGTAACGTGTAATCATAATTCTTCCTGCCGAATCTTTTGGGAACTTTCTTTTGTGTTGGATATTATTTTTTTCCTCTTGTCGCATCTCTGCAATTAATTTTTCTACTTTTTTATCGGGAAGATCGGATAATAGATCGGATAAATCATCACTTTTCATCATATCTAATAACTCTGTAGAACGTGTAGGGCCGACGAGCTCAAGTACGCGTAATTGATCAGGTCGTGATAAAAATTGAAGCATTTCAATTAGCAAATTAGTATCTAGTACTTCTAAAAAGATCGTATGGCGCTTTCGAGGCAATCTACGATATTGTGCTGCAATATCAATGGGTTCTAATTCATTAATAGCTCGTTTCAAGGATTCCAAATTACCATCTTTGATTAGCTTGATCATTGCCCTAGAAATATCATCTTTATTTTTGGTCAATGGCATGCGGTGCACCCCTTATCGGTTTGGAACGTTTTATTATTCCTCCATAATATGTTGCGTGTCACGTTGATTTTTACTAATTACAGAAATCTCATCTGTAGTAAATTCTTGATGTTTTAAATCTTCAATAGCTACAATGGCTCCTCTATCCGTATCAAATGCTGCGACTACATATCTTTTTTTCATGAAAAACTCCTCCTTGTTCATAAATAGTGGATCCAATGGTGCCATACTAAATTTTTACCCATTATATCTTTGATAAAACGTTCAACTTTCCATTCGATCAGAGAAACTACTATTACTTAAATGCTAGTTATATCTAATGAAGTACCTAAACCTTCTAATAATTAAAATGAGATAAAAAACTTTTGTAACATAAGGCTTAGGGTTGTAATCGTTTTGACTGATAGCTGTAATATATCTGTAACAATAGATTGGTAAGATAAGGTTATTAAAACGTTAGGGGTGGCATATTGAAGAAGTTATTATTTTCGTTAACAGTAGCCATGTTAATCACAATATTCACAAGCGGAATGAATGAAACATCCGCAGCAACTTCAGTACATACAGTAAAGAAGGGTGACACTTTATATAAAATTTCGCAGCAACATAAAGTTTCTGTCACAAATATCAAGCAATGGAACAACTTAAAGTCTACGGTTATTTATCCAAATCAGAAATTACGTTTGGTAAAGTCGTCGAAAGTTGCAGCTAATACAGCAACTAAAACGCCGTCTCGTTCAAATGGAGCGAAGATTTCTAAAGAGTTTATGGTAAGTGCAACTGCTTATACTGCATATTGTAATGGTTGTTCAGGAATTACAAGAACAGGTTTGAACCTACGCAAGAATCCGGATCTAAAAGTAATCGCAGTGGATCCTAGAGTGATAAAATTGGGTACGAAAGTCCATGTTGAAGGGTATGGCTATGCTATTGCTGGTGATACTGGTGGTGCTATTAAAGGTAAAAAGATTGATGTATTCATTCCGAATAAATCACGTGCGTACCAATGGGGACGTAAAAACGTAAAAGTTAAAGTACTTAACTAAAAAAAGACCTCATCCTAACTAAACTAGGATGAGGTCTTTTATACGAAAATACAAACAAAAAAACATGAATCCTTTCAATCAAGCATTCATGTTTTATTTATATAAATGACACCACTTGATTTTTACCATTGTTCTTTGCCCGATAAAGAGCCAAGTCAGCCAAGTGGAATAAGTCTTTGAAACTTTTCACTTCTCGCATAACGTTATCACTCAGTCCAACGCTAATCGTAACTTTCGTCGGTATCTCTTTGGAATTTGAAGAGGTCTCTTCTACTTTCTTTACAAGAAGAGTGGCCTTGTTCTTAGCTTGATCTATCGAAATACCTTGCATCACCAGTACGAATTCATCACCACCGAAACGACCTAACAAATCTTCTTTTCGAATTTCTTCAGAACACACTCGCGCAAAGAGCTTAATCGCTTCATCACCTACTAAATGTCCGTGTGTATCATTAATAGCTTTCAAGTTGTCGATATCAAATACAATACAAACAATCGGCTCTTTCGTATCATAAGCATTTAAAATCCAGTAATTTGTCGTTTCTTCTAAAAACTTACGATTATAAACACCTGTTAAATAATCTATATTTTCACTCGTTTTATCCGCATATTTCTCCAATCGCATGTTCAATTCCAATGCAGTTTTTATCCAGTTCTTGTTTTCAAAATCATGTAGTAAATCAATATACTCTTTTTGGATAATTGCCAACTCATCAAACGTGCAAATATCTTCCGCTAATGCAATCCGTTTCTGCTGAATATCTCTTAAGAGAACATAGTCGTTACATAGTTCATATCGTTCTATAGCTAGTGTATAAAAATAAAGGGCTTTAGCCGTTTGTCCAAGTAATTCATAAAGCCGACCTTTTAGTATTTTGAAATATGCTTTTTCACGCGGGAATTTTCGTAGATGCTCGATGTCATTCAAATAGTCAATACTGGACATAGCTAGGTCAGCCTGTTTTAAATTAACGGCAGATTCAATGATATGCAAGTGAGCCCGAATGGTAAGGATTTTTCTTTCACTTGCATGTGTAACAGCGTATTCAAGAGCGCACTGAGCAGCATGTAGCGCCTCAGTAAATTGTTTCTGTTGGTTTAGAATGTAGCTCAAATTACTATAAGCCATACTTACATAAGTGAAATGATCTGTTTCTAAAGCAATCGACAATACATCTTCTATGAATTTTTTGCCTTGTTTAAAATCGGATGTAACTAAACTGATAAAATACTGTAAATAATAGGAACGCATCCAATCCTTTTTTGTACCATGGGATTGACAGTATTTATGGTGAGCTTCGATATGCAAAAATAGCTTTTCGACGTCTCCTATATAGGAATAAGAAACTGCGCACATATAATGAGCGAATAAAGCGGCCTTCCTATCTGAATGAAGTATTCCTTCATTTACCAAATCTTCCGCTTTACTAATGACTTCTTTATAGTTTCCGTCATCTCTCAACTGGCTAATAGTTTCATACAATATTTCCAAATTATTTGGATAGGTCATTTTAACACCTCCCTTTCAATCGATAACAATCACTGCTAGGACTAAAGATATATTTTTTGTCTTTTATTGAATATATTTCCATTATATCACATGCTGTTTATAAATATAATTGATTAGTAAATATATTAAGAATAGACAGGTAAATGATCACAGATTCTAGTTTTGTATACCTTGCAGAAATGATAGGTAAACGTACTATTAAAGATTCTGCATACCTTTCTTATATAGAGTATGATGATTTGATTTAACTAATTCTGATATCTTTAAAGGATTGCATAAAGTTATCAGGTTCCTCGATAATTTCAAATGTAAAAACGCCTTCATTTGTATGAAGATAGAAAAGTCCTGTTTGGCCTGAGAAGGGGCGATAGGACAAATCGAATACATGTTCAAGAAAGAATGTTCGGTTGGAGGTGGTGATACGATCTTGGTATAAACGTATGGAATGAAATGATTCGTGACAAGTTTGTTCTAAGCGGTCGACAACCCGTTGTATGGAGATGTAGGAAAGAGAATGGATTATCTGATTATCAAAGGTACTCATGAATACAACCCCCTATTTTCCAGTATTATACCATATATCAATTACACTAAAAAAGATAAGTGTCTCAGTTGGAAACTCAAGGGACACTTATCTTTTTCTTACATCTTGGATCAAGTGAAAAGCGGCTGCCAGAAACAAAAAGGTGAGCGCTCCCGCCATATCTAAATAGACATCTTGCATCGTTGCCGTTCGACCACCAGTGAAAGATTGATGCAATTCATCGGCACAAGCTAGGATGAGTGTAAGAAGGGCTGCGCCTAATAGACGTCCTTTCCGCTTTGGCCATAGCCAGTAAATGACAAGTGCTAAAAATCCGAACGTCAGGAAATGGGCGGTTTTTCGAATTAAAAACTCCACAAAATGATAGTAGCCACGCTCTTCAACAGATATTATACGATTCCAATAGGAAAACTCTAGGGAGGATAATGTGGTCTTACCAGGCTCGCCAGGTAGTATTTGTTTTAGTGTTGAAACAAGAGATTGTTGTTCATACGATTGACTTGATGAAATAGCCAAGCCAGTTAAAATTGTAAGCAATAAGAAAAGCACAAGTAATTTTTTCATATGTGGATTGTATCATGAATATGTGAAGACTATGATGATCAACAACTAAATTAGAAAGTTTTTTTGAAACGTAATAAAAATGGTCTATTTTATATCTGGCTCTGTGATGCTACTATAAAATACTGTAACATTACGGTAATCTGCAAATTGTATACTATTAAAATACAATGAAGATAGATGAAAAGGGTAGAATGCATTCTGTAGAATAAAGGGGTTGGGACATTACTAGAAAATAGGCCGTTCCCCTACACTCCCGTATCTTAAAAAAGATACGTTTATTAATGAGCAGATAAAAAGAAAAATGCATGAAGGAGAATTCCTTCATGCATTTTTGAGGTCTTGTCCCAGCCTCTTGTTCATTAGATTCTTCTAAAGCTATTGAATTTAGATTTCCAATAGGGGTTGCTCAAACTAACAACTTCTGATTTTTTTCCGCCAGCATGAACAAACTTATTATTACCGATATAAATTCCTACATGCGAAATTCCTTTGCGGTATGTATTGTGGAAGAAAACGAGGTCTCCAGGTCTTGGCGACTTAATTTTAGCTGATTGCTTATATTGGCCAGTCGTTGTTCTTGCAATTGACTTACCATTTTTCTTGAATGAATATTGAATGAACCCACTACAGTCAAACCCTCTTGTTGTTGTTCCACCGAAGCGGTAAGGAATACCTCTTAAGTTCATGGCCGTTTTAACAATACCTGACTTGCTTTTTTCGGGTGTAGATGATGCAACTGCTTTAGCAGTAGATTTCTTCAAAAGCGAACTAAGTACATACCCTTTTTTGCCATTGATTTTTACTTTGTACCATAGTTGTTTACCTGCATACTTTTGATGTGTCAAATTAACTCGTGTGCCTTTTTTTAACGTGAAGACTATTCTATGTGTAGTCCCCGCATCCGCACGGACATTTGTATTATGTGTTGTTATGTATACACCACTTTTTGCTGTTGCTTTACTAGCTGCATCAGCACTTCCTCCTGTAAAGCCCATAATCATAATTGTAGCCATCAAAATTGAAACAAACATCTTTTTCATACTGACTCTCCTTCAGAATAAATTATGTTGCTCTTAAACTATAAGTAACATCTTACATGACTAGTAAGGAGCTAAACATTACGTTCATATTAAGAAGAGATTACAAAATTCGACCATTGTAAACAAAATGTAATATTAGAAAGCCAGCAGTCCGTAGAGGATGCTGGCTTGGTTGTAAATTAACTAGTTGGAAAGTCACTTGGGGTTTCTTCGATGATAGGATTGGCTAATACAGAATCAGTAGTGTTGGAAGGGATTTCATAGTCTGTGATAGCATTCATTTTATTTGAAGCTGCTAAAACTTCTGGATGTGCAGGATTTTTCAACGGTTCGTATCCACCGTAAGAAGGCTCGGTTTCGTCAAAGTACCGTACTCGTTGTTTCGTATCTTGAATACTCGAGAAATTTGTGTAGAACGGTTTATCTTTTGAATAAACGCTGAATGCCCAGCCCTCATCTACATAAAGCAACATACCGCCATGCTGTACATCTTCGTAGTAGCGATTGATTTGTTCGTCATCCATCCCTACGCCATACATCATTTGCTTAATATGGTTTTCCCCAGTCAGGAATCCCATAAAACGATCTGCCCAAGAATCATATGCGGCATGCACATCAGCTGCAGTACGACTTCGTAACATAGTTATATCTGTTTCATTCTTTGCAATTACGTAAATGTTATCATCAAGGTAACCAGATAATTTAAGTTCTTCAATTTTATCAAGAAGATCCGAATCGTTATAAAACACACCTATAAATGTCTTATTGTTGATACCGTCCATTTCTTTGCCTCCTCTCATATCTTTAGTAGTTAGTATATCTACCATACCCCTTTGTCAACATGTAAAAACATGCTGGCAAAGGTTAGTGAATAAATAGATACCCAAAATATATCAGGCTGCCTATAGACACCTGAAGGTAAATAAAGTGTTCTGCTGCGGTTGTCGGAAAAAGTAATTTTTATCTAAATCCCTTCAAAGATGATTGTATACTTATTGAATTGATCCTACTGTACTGTTTGAAGATAGTAGGCGTTTTCATTTACAGCTAAAGATAAGCCCTTTTGTGCTAAGCTATAAGTTGTTAAAAAAAATATTTGAGATATACTATTGAAAATATATAGAAAGAAAGTGGGAAGTTCATTGGGAAAAAAAACTGCGATAATTCATTCAGCTATAGAAGTATTCCAAGAGCAGGGGATAGAGAAGACGAAGATCTCTGATATCGTCAAGCGTGCCGGAATTGCGCAAGGAACTTTTTACTTATACTTTCCATCAAAGCTAGCTTTGATGCCAGCTATCGCTGAAGTGATGGTCGCGAAAACGATGGAAATTGTGAAGCACACAGTGGATGAACGAGCAACATACCCAAAACAATTTGAACAAATGGTAGATGCTATATATGAAGTAAACAAAGAGTATTATGAGATATTGGCAGTCATTTATTCAGGATTAGCTTCCACAGAACATATTAAAGAATGGGAATCAGTCTACGCACCATTTTATCAATGGATTAGCGAAAAGCTTGAAGCAGCTAAAAAAGAAGGTGCTGTACGGCAGTCAATCAAACCAGAACGTACAGCGAAGATCATTATAGGTCTCATCGAATCCACTGCAGAACAAGTATTTTTATACGCACACCATGATGAAAGTGAAGCGGATCGTCAAAAGGAAGAAGTATTAGACTTTTTGACACATGCATTGCAGTTTCAAACGATAAAAAAGTAAACTTTAAAAAGCTAGCATAGCTAAATGTTAGCTTTTACGATAAAATGAATGACAGTCAGTCAAATGGACATGGAAATAAATTGGAGGAATTTATATGAGTAAAGCTTGGTTTTACGTAGCCTTAACAAGTTTCTTTGAATTAGTATGGATTTTTGGATTTAATACTGCTACTCACTGGTGGCATTGGATTTTCATTGTAGTGTTTATTTTTATAGACTTTCACTTTCTATCAAAAGCATGTGAAGGTTTGCCGACAGGGACTGTTTACGCGGTATTTGCCGGAATTGGAACGGTTGGTACTTCATTAATGGATGTTATGTTCTTCGGCGAACATATTAGTTTAGGAAAAGTATTCTTCATTTTCATATTAGTCATTGGTGTAGCAGGTTTGAAAGTTGCAGATGGACTTGATGAAAAGAAAGCGCGGAAAGGAGTGGAGGGCCATGGGGTGGATCTTGGTGTTGTTAGCAGCCCTAAGTGAGTTTGTTGGCGTTATCGGGTTAAAAAAATATAGTGAGAAGAAAAATGCTATAAATGCCTTATTATATTACGGCGGATTCGGATTAGCCTTCTTCTTACTCTATAATTCCTTCAAGTTTCTTCAAGTGAGTACAGCTTATGCAGTATGGATTGGTGTAGGCACTGCAGGCGCTGTAATAATTAACATGATTTTCTTCGGTGAATCAAAAAGTACAGGCCGAATCGTTAGCTTATGCTTAATCGTTTTTGGAGTTGTAGGGTTAAAAGCTCTATCTTAACCAAAAAAAACAAAACTAAAACCGCATGAAACCAAGGGTATATAACTTGGCTTCATGCGGCTTTTTATATTTATTGAGTTTTGTCCTAGCTTGATTAGCTGACTGGGTGTTTCATTCCTTACATAATCTCCTATCTATCAAATAGACCATCGTAATGTAAAGTACCTAAAAACTATTGTAAGGCGCTTGATCTTATTTCGAAAAGTATATAACACCGCGAATTAGTCCAATTAAAAAGGATATATCTGAGGAATCTCAGATATATCCGAAGTAACGAAAGAGAAGGCTAGTGAGATAGCTGCATCGATTCTAAGGCACGCTTCTGTATTTCTATTTCTAACAGTTTGATAAACTCTTGATTTAAATCGAGTCTTCGCGCTTGTTGGTAAGAATAGAGCAGCAAATGATCTGACAACTCAAGCATAGTAGAACCGCCTCCTTTGAACTGAATGTAATGCCTGCATCTTGTAGTAACTTCTCAAGATGTTATAAATGATATTACCAGATGCTTTTCAAAAGAACAATCGTTCGTGTTGTCCACATTGATAGTGGATAAGCTGTGAGTGGTTTGTGCATAGTACGGTGAAATGCCCATAGTTTGGGGTGGATAATGTGTATAGAGTTATAAACAAAAATACAATTGTCGGAAATTGTCGAAATGTTTAGTGTGAATTAGGTTCTATTGTTGAGAAATAGAAGCAACATGAAATTCGCAACTGGTCATCTCGATGAATTGTTACACTCTAATAGAAGGAAGTGTTTTTAAAGAGTAAAAATCCCACTTAGTAGTAAATAAATTGAATCTAAGTAAAGTAAAGTGATTTCCGGAAGATGGGAGTAGTTTGAATGCATTTACTTTAGAAAAGTCGTTTTCAGGTGTTAGAAATCTAAGAGGACTGATTCATAGTCTAAGATATGTTTTTTTGTTTTGTATCAACTATTGCAATTCAGACAAAAAAACTGCAAAGAAAATAAAAAAATTTCACTATCTTTGATATGCAATATATCGCGATATATCACGTTTGTAAGCGTGTTCACTAGTTTTCTGTTAGTCACAATTGCTTAAAAACTTTTAAAATACAGTTGACCTTTAATCTTATACAAGATATGATAACAACAACATAGTTCATAGCTGTGAAACATTTCACTAGCTAGTCAGAATATTCAATTGAGTGTGGTTTATATAATTTAGTAATTGATGGATTCAATTAGTTTAGGAGAGATTGCAATGAGAAGTGACATGATTAAAAAAGGAATCGATCGTGCACCACATCGTAGCTTATTATATGCAGCAGGTGTAAAAACTAAAGATATGCACAAACCATTTATAGGCGTATGTAATTCCTATATAGATATTATTCCAGGCCATGTGCATTTAAATAAATTTGCTGAAGTAGTAAAAGAAGCGATCTGGGAAGCGGGCGGTGTTCCGTTTGAATTTAACACGATTGGTGTTGATGATGGGATTGCGATGGGGCATATTGGTATGCGCTATTCACTTCCAAGTCGTGAACTGATTGCAGACTCTGCAGAAACAGTCATTAATGCACACTGGTTTGATGGTGTCTTCTATATACCCAACTGTGACAAGATCACACCAGGTATGTTGATGGCAGCAGTTCGTACGAACGTTCCTTCTGTATTCGTTTCAGGCGGACCGATGGAAGCAGGCGTATCCTCAACGGGTGAGACTCTTTCATTAACATCTGTATTTGAAGGTGTTGGAGCTTATAAGAGCGGGAAAATGACCGCTGAAGAACTGCTAGACATTGAAGAGAATGCATGTCCGTCATGTGGATCGTGTTCCGGAATGTTTACTGCAAACTCCATGAACTGTTTAATGGAAATGCTAGGAATGGCATTGCCAGGAAATGCGACAATTCTTGCCACTTCAAATGAACGTCATAAGCTCATCAAGAAGGCAGTAAAGCATTTAATGGATTGTATTGAAAACGATATTAAACCTCGCGATATTATTACGAAAGAAACAATAGATGATGCTTTCGCGCTTGATATGGCTATGGGTGGTTCGACTAATACCGTACTCCACACATTAGCAATCGCGCATGAAGCAGAAATTGATTATAATATTGAAGACGTAAACGAAGTAGCCAAACGGGTACCATATTTATCGAAAATCATGCCAGCATCTGATTATTCGATGCATGACATTCATCTAGCCGGTGGTGTGAGCGCAATTATCAATGAATTATGTAAAATTGACGGAGCGATTCACAAAGATCGTATTACAATCACAGGTCAGACGTTAGCAGAAGATGTCGCTGGACATGAAATTAAAAATACAGAAGTAATAAGAACGAAAGATAATCCATATAGTCCTGTTGGTGGTTTATCCATTCTCTTTGGTAACATTGCTCCTGAAGGTTCAGTCATTAAAGTCGGAGCAGTTGATCCTTCTATAAAAGAATTTAGGGGAGAAGCGATTGTCTTTGATTCACAGGAAGAAGCGCAAGAAAATATCGACAATGACACGGTGAAAGCAGGCCATGTAGTTGTTATTCGATATGAAGGACCACAAGGCGGACCGGGAATGCCAGAAATGTTGGCACCAACTTCTGCGATTATGGGTAAAGGGCTTGGTAAAGAAGTAGCTCTTATTACAGATGGCCGTTTCTCTGGAGCATCTCGAGGGATTTCAATCGGACATATTTCACCAGAAGCTGCAGCAGGCGGACCTATCGCACTTGTAGAAAACGGAGATATCATCGAAATCGATTTGACAAACCGTACAATCGAGTTAGTTGTATCCGATGAAGTACTTGCTGAACGACGCAAAGGATTAAAACCATTTGAACCGAAAATTAAAAAAGGGTATCTAGCTAGATATTCCAAACTAGTTACATCAGCCAGTACTGGCGGCGTAATGAAAATCTAATATATAAAACGTTGATGAGGTTAAAGTAGATAGAAACTTGTATTCACAGAGAGCCGGTGGTGCTGGAAGCCGGCAATACAACTATTTACGACATCCCCTCGGAGTGGACTGCTAAAAGGTACGCCGATTAGGTAGTCTCGGGCTCGGTATTAGGGCTCGTTATCAATGAAAAAGTTAAGTTTCGACTTACTTTTTCATAAGGTGACAATTGTCACGAACTAGGGTGGTACCATGAAAGCTTTTTCATCCCTATGTGAGGAATAAGAATTCTTTGCGTGGGATGAGAAGGTTTTTTTTTAGGGGAAAACGTCAGTGACCAATAGAAAGTTGAAAATTTCAAGGGGGAGTTCAGTATGAGTGCTGAAGTACAAGAAAAACAGACTGTAACTGCATCGATGCCTATGGATCAATCAAAAAAGAAGCCAGCAGATGGCTCTGCAATCTTAATCCAAGCGTTAAAAGAACAAAATGTAGAAGTGATTTTTGGATATCCTGGAGGAGCAGTTCTTCCGATCTATGATGCGCTATACAACGATCCGATTCCACACGTTTTAGCACGTCACGAGCAAGGGGCGATTCATGCAGCTGAAGGATATGCAAGAGTTTCCCGAAAAACAGGTGTAGTTATCGCGACGTCAGGACCTGGAGCGACGAACTTAGTAACGGGTATTACAGATGCAATGATGGATTCACTTCCACTAGTCGTTATTACAGGACAGGTTGCCAGTACAGTAATTGGTTCGGATGCGTTCCAAGAAGCTGATATCATCGGTATTACACAGCCAATCACGAAACATAATTACCAAGTGCAAGATGTATCGGAGCTACCACGCATTATTCGTGAAGCATTCCATATTGCATCAACGGGAAGACCAGGACCAGTAGTTGTCGATATTCCGAAAAACGTAGCGGTGGACGTCTTTGTACCTGTTGAAACAGAGAATAAAGAAGTGAATTTACCAGGTTATCAGCCAACTACGATGCCGAATTATATGCAAATTCAAAAAGCTGCGAAAGCTCTTTCTATCGCCAAAAAGCCAATGATTCTTGCGGGAGCAGGTGTTCTTCACGCAGGTGGTACGGAAGAATTGAAAAAATTTGTCGAAACTCATCGTATTCCTATAGTCAATACGTTGCTAGGTCTAGGAACAATTCATGGTGATCACGAATTGTTCTATGGAATGGCGGGTATGCACGGAACAGCAACGGCGAACTATGGATTGACTGAATGTGATGTATTGCTGAATATCGGAGCTCGATTCGATGATCGACTGACTGGGAATTTAGACCACTTCTTACCAAATGCTCGAGTGATTCATGTAGATATCGATCCAGCTGAAATTGGTAAGAACGTTCCGACTGAAATTCCAATTGTATCTGATGCTAAAGAAGCATTGCTCGCTTTGCTAAAAGCAGACTTCAAATCCCCCAACACAGAGGAATGGATAGAATACTTGGATAATTCATCTGAGAAGTATCCATTATGGTACAACAAAGATGAAAATGAGTTGTTACCACAACAAGCGTTGGAAATCGTTCATCGGGTAACAAAAGGTGATGCAATCGTCACTACGGACGTTGGTCAGCACCAAATGTGGGCAGCACAATACTATCGTTTCAATAACCCAGATAATTGGGTGACTTCTGGTGGACTAGGAACAATGGGCTTTGGTTTCCCAGCAGCTATTGGCGCACAGCTGGCTAGACCGAAGGAGACTGTAATTGCAGTAGTTGGAGATGCTGGCTTCCAGATGACAGCGCAAGAATTATCGTTACTTCAGGAAATGCGAATTCCGGTGAAAATCATTATTTTAAATAATGGCGCACTTGGAATGGTACGTCAGTGGCAGGAAACTTTCTATGAAGAACGTTATTCCCAGTCACTAGTTCCAGTACAACCTGACTTCCTTAAACTAGCAGAAGCTTTTGATATCAAAGGATACCGTATCCATACGCTAGAAGAAGCGGAACAAGTATTTGAAGAAGCGTTATTATCTGATGAACCTGTCTTGATCGACTGCCGGGTAAAACAAAAAGAAAATGTCTTCCCGATGGTTGCACCAGGTAAAGGTATACAAGATATGATTGGAGTGAGTCCACAGTGAAACGAATTATTACAGTAACAGTAATCAATCAGAGCGGCGTATTAAACCGTGTAACGGGACTTCTCATGAAACGCCAATTCAATATTGAAAGTATTACCGTCGGACCAACTGAACAACCGAATCGTTCCAAAATGACATTCCAAGTTCACGTGGAAGACGAAAACAAAATTGAACAACTTGTAAAACAGCTGCAAAAGCAGATTGATGTTATTACAGTTAAAGATATAACAGACAAAGCGATTGTGTTGCGTGAGCTAGCTTTAGTAAAGGTGATCTCACCACCGCAGATCCGTTCTGAAATGAATAGTATTGTTGAACCTTTCCGAGCAACAATTGTTGATTCCGGAAAGAATGTAGTAACGTACCAAGTAACGGGTGACCCAGATAAAATCGAGGCATTTATCGATTTGCTGAAACCATATGGCATCAAAGAATTAACACGAACTGGCGCAACGGCATTTGCCCGAGATATGCAAAAAGTTCAAGCACCACAGTTGTCGATCTTGAAACAATAATTTTACACACACACTTAGGAGGAAATTAAAATGACAAAAATGTATTACAACCAGGATATCAATGAAGGACTATTAGAAGGTAAAACAATTGCAATCATCGGGTACGGTTCACAAGGTCACGCACACGCTCGTAACTTGAAAGATTCTGGTTTCAACGTAGTAGTAGGAGTTCGTGCTGGTAAATCATTCGATCAAGCAAAAGCTGACGGACTAGAAGCACTATCTGTTAAAGAAGCATCTGAAAAAGCAGATTTGATTATGATCTTGCTTCCAGACGAAAACCAAAAAGCAGTTTACGATGCTGAAATTGAACCAGCTCTTGCAAAAGGAAAATCACTTGTATTCGCTCACGGTTTCAACGTACACTTCGGCGAAATCAAACCACCAGCTGACGTTGATGTATTCCTAGTAGCTCCTAAAGGACCAGGACACCTTGTACGCAGAACGTTTGAAGCAGGCGGCGGAGTTCCAGCACTATTTGCTATCTACCAAGACGTAACTGGTCAAGCTAAAGATATCGCTCTTGCATATGCAAAAGGTATCGGATCTGCACGTGGTGGCGTATTGGAAACAACTTTCGAAGAAGAAACTGTTACAGATCTATTCGGAGAGCAAGCAGTACTTTGTGGTGGATTGACTGCACTAGTAAAAGCTGGATTCGAAACACTTGTAGAAGCTGGATATCAGCCAGAACTAGCATATTTCGAAACATTGCATGAAACAAAGCTAATTGTTGACTTGATGTACGAAGGCGGAATGGCTGGAATGCGTTATTCAATCTCTGACACTGCAGAGTGGGGCGATTTCGTTTCTGGACCACGTGTTGTGGATGCAGATACAAAAGCACGCATGAAAGATATCCTTACAGACATTCAATCAGGTAAATTTGCTAAGGAATGGATCGAAGAAAACAAAAACGGTCGTCCGAAGTTCAATGCAATCGAAGAAGCAGAATCTAAGCACCAAATCGAAGTTGTTGGGCAAAAGCTTCGTTCTATGATGCCATTCATTAATGAAGGGGCTAAATCAAAAGAGGAAGAAGTGGTAGCGAGTGAGAAAAATTGATTTTTTCGATACAACTCTTCGCGACGGTGAGCAATCTGCAGGTATTAATCTAAATACAGTAGAAAAAATTGAGATCGCTCGTCAGCTAGAAAAACTTGGGGTAGCAGTTATTGAAGCAGGATTTCCTGCTTCATCCCCAGGCGATTTCGAAGCCGTTCAACGCATTGCCAATACTGTGAAAAATTCAACAGTTACAGGTCTTGCAAGAGCGATGAAGAGTGATATTGATATTTCATGGGAAGCATTACGTGGTGGAGAACAACCGCATATCCATGTATTTTTAGCAACATCACCAATTCATATGGAGTATAAATTAAAAAAATCTCCTGATGAAGTGATTACTAGTGCAGTGGATGCAGTTAAGTATGCAAAACAATATTTCCCTCTCGTTCAATGGTCAGCAGAAGATGCTTTCCGATCAGAACCTGAATTCCTAGTACGAATCATCAATCAAGTTATTGCAGCTGGAGCTACAACGATTAATATTCCAGATACTGTAGGTTATGCAACACCTGCAGAATACGGTGCTCTATTTAAATATTTGAAAGAGAACGTTACAGGAGTAGAAAAAGTAAAACTTTCAGCGCATTGTCATGATGATCTAGGAATGGCTGTTGCTAACTCAATCGCAGCAATTGAGAACGGTGCAGACCAAGTAGAATGTACAATTAACGGTATTGGTGAGCGTGCTGGAAATGCTTCTTTGGAAGAAATTGCAGTCGCTATGCATATTCGTAAAGACTTCTACAACATGGAAACGGGTATCAACTTACAAGAAATCAAGCGTTCAAGCCAATTGGTTAGTCGTTTGACAGGAGTTGTTATCCAGCCAAACAAAGCAGTTGTCGGTAAAAACGCATTTGCACATGAATCTGGTATCCACCAAGATGGCATGCTGAAAAACCGTCAAACATATGAAATCATTACACCTGAACTAATCGGTGAAGTGGATATGCCATTAGCACTTGGTAAACACTCAGGCCGTCATGCATTCAAGGATCGTGCAATTAGCATGGGCTTTGAACTAAATGATAAACAATTAAATGAAGCATTTGCTGACTTCAAAAAACTAGCAGACCGTAAAAAAGAAATTACAGAAGACGATTTGTTTGTACTCTTTACTGGACAACAATTAGCGGATACGGATACACCAATCTATGAATTGCATAATGTTCAAGTACAATATGGCACAAACAATATACCGACAGCTACAGTGACAGCGACTGTACCGAACGGTGAAACTGTAACAGTTGCTACTACTGGAGCAGGTTCTGTTGAGTCAATTTTCAATGCGTTAGAATTGGTCATCAAAGGCGAAGTACTTATTTTGGATTATCGTGTGACTTCGATTGGTAAAGGTCGCGATGCACTTGGCGAAGCAGTAGTGAACTTAAACTATAACGGACTTGAGTTGAAAGGCCGTGATGTTGCGCAAGATGTTTTAGAAGCATCAGCAAAAGCTTATTTAAACGCTATCAATCGTCAGTTGGTTCGTGAACGATTACGTAAACAAGAGTTACTTAATTAATAAGTAAGCAACAAAGGGACAGAGTATTCGATTGGATGATACGAGATTGATCAAGGGGGAGAAGTTCTATGGAAAAGAAAATAGCAGTATTACCCGGCGACGGCATAGGACCCGAGGTAGTAGCAGAGGCAGTTCGAGTGTTGGAGGTAATTGGTAGACGCTTTAACCATACATTCCATACTGAGTATGGATTAATTGGTGGAGCGGCTATTGATGAGAAAAATGATCCACTTCCAAAAGAGACAATTGAGTTATGTGAGTCAAGTGACGCCATTCTCTTAGGTGCAGTTGGAGGCCCGAAATGGGATCAAAATCCATCTGAATTACGGCCGGAAAAAGGGTTGCTTGCAATACGTAAACATTTTGATCTATTTGCAAACCTTCGTCCTGTTGCAGCTGTTCCTTCTTTGATCCAAGCTTCTCCTCTAAAAGAAGAGATCATCAAGGAAGTAGATATGATGATTGTTCGGGAATTAACTGGTGGATTATACTTCGGAAAACCGAGCCACCATACAGATCAATCTGCAGTGGATACGTTAGTGTATACGCGTGAAGAAATCGAACGCATTGTCGACAAAGGTTTCGAACTTGCCCGTGTACGTAAAGGCAAAGTAACTTCTGTGGACAAAGCGAATGTGCTCGAGTCTAGTAAGCTTTGGAGAAAAATCGTGGATGAGAAGAAAGCAGATTATCCAGATGTACAAGTGGAACATCAATTAGTCGATTCTGCTGCAATGAAACTTATCACGAATCCAGCGTATTTTGATGTCATTATTACTGAGAATATGTTTGGAGATATCTTAAGTGATGAAGCATCTGTTATTACAGGTTCACTTGGACTATTGCCTTCAGCAAGTGTTCGTTCCGACGGATTGGGCCTATACGAGCCCGTACACGGATCAGCTCCGGACGTGGCAGGACAAGGAATTGCCAATCCGGCAGCAACTATACTTTCAGTTGCGATGATGCTGAAGTATTCATTCGGATTAGAAACAGAAGCAACAGCTATAGAGAAAGCTGTTAATACAGTATTTGAAGAAGGCCATTTCACAGCAGATTTAGCAAGCAAAGACCAACGTCCATTATCTACGAAAGAATGGACAGATAAAATTATAGATGAACTAGATCTTCAGTTCGTATCCAACAGCATCATGTACTCGTATATATAATGAATAAAGGTAATGGCTTGGAAGGAGAAACTATTATGGCTAAAACAATTATAGAGAAGATATGGGATCAACATATAGTTTACGAAGAACAGGGAAAGCCAGATTTGCTTTATATCGATCTTCATTTAATACATGAAGTAACATCACCGCAAGCATTTGAGGGCTTACGTCTAGCGAATCGTAAAGTGCGAAGACCAGATCTTTGCTTTGCAACTATGGATCATAATGTTCCAACAAAAAACTTACCGGTTATTAACGACCCAATTGCAAAAAAACAAATAATGACGTTAGAAAAAAACTGTGAAGAGTTTGGTATTCAATTAGCAGATATGTCACATCCAGATCAGGGAATTGTTCATATTATCGGTCCGGAACTAGGATTAACACAGCCTGGTAAAACGATTGTTTGTGGGGATAGCCACACGTCTACACATGGAGCGTTTGGTGCAATTGCTTTTGGAATTGGAACGAGTGAAGTAGAGCACGTTTTGTCTACACAAACTCTATGGCAGAACAAACCAAAAACAATGGAAATTCGTGTAACTGGGAAAATTGGTTTTGGTGTAACGGCAAAAGATATTATCTTAGCAATCATCTCCAAATTCGGTATTGGTGTAGGAACTGGTCACATCGTAGAATATACAGGAGAAGCAATCCGTGGACTATCGATGGAAGAGCGCATGACAATTTGTAATATGTCGATTGAAGCAGGAGCTAAAGCAGGTTTAATTGGACCGGATGAAACGACGATTGAATACTTACGTGGTCGCCGATACGCTCCACAAGGTCAAGAGTTTGAAGAAGCAGCTGAACGTTGGCTTGCGTTAAACACTGACGAAGGCGCACAGTTTGATCAAGTATTGGAAATCAATGCAGAAGAAATCGAACCATTCGTTACGTGGGGAACAAATCCATCTATGGGTTCTGGCATCTCTGCTAAAATTCCAACAACTGCTGATTATACGTCTGAAACTGAGAAGTCTGGACTTCGTTCGGCTTTAGAGTATATGGGCTTAGAAGAAGGTCAACCGTTAACATCAATCGATATTCAGCATGTCTTTATCGGTTCATGTACGAATGCTCGCTTAAGTGACTTGCAGGCAGCAGCTGATGTAGTGAATGGGAAGAAAGTTCATCCTTCAGTGACAGCAATTGTAGTTCCAGGTTCACGTACGGTGAAAAAACAAGCCGAAGACATTGGTCTGGATCAAATTTTCATAGATGCAGGATTCGAGTGGAGAGAATCGGGATGCAGTATGTGTCTTGCAATGAATGATGACGTTGTACCAGCTGGAGAACGCTGTGCATCGACTTCAAACCGAAACTTTGAAGGGCGCCAAGGTGCTGGAGCTCGCACGCATCTAGTCAGCCCATCAATGGCTGCAGCCGCTGCTATTGCCGGACATTTCGTAGATGTACGCAAAATCAGTGCAGCTGTGCATAATTGAGGAGGGTATATAGATGGAACCGATTAATAAAATAGTGAGTGTTCTTACACCATTAGATAAAAATAATGTAGATACAGACCAAATCATTTCAAAAGAGTTTTTGAAGCGAATTGAACGTACAGGTTTTGGCGAGTTTTTATTCTATCACTGGCGCTTTAATGCGGATGGCTCAAAGAATGAAGATTTTGTGTTAAACGATCCACGCTTTGATGGTTCAACAATTCTTGTAGCACATGATAATTTCGGTTGTGGTTCATCGCGTGAACACGCACCGTGGGCTATTCTTGACTATGGTTTTCGTGTTGTTATTGCACCAAGCTTTGCAGACATTTTCCATAACAACTGTTTCAAAAATGGAATCTTGCCTATTAAATTAACTGTTGCTGAAGTGGATGAATTTTTAGCTAAAGGTAAAAATGCTCCATACCAATTGACGGTTAACTTAGAAGAGCAAACAGTTTCAGGAGAAGATGGTACAGTCTATAGCTTCGATATAGATCCATATTATAAAAAGATGTTGCTTAACGGTTGGGACGAAATTTCATTAACATTCCAATATGAAGATCAAATTGCTGCGTACGAAAAGCAGCGTGCATAATATAGAAGGTTGTCCAGGAAGTCATTGAAAAATGCCTTTCTGTGACAGCCTTTTCCTATTTCCCCAAAAAGTATTTGAAACTTTTTTCTTTAATCTACGTCTATAGGCTGCGTAGTTGCCGGGAGGATATTTATATACGTTTTGATTGTGTTCTTATGCTATAATTAGCGAGGGGTTATACATACTACGACAAAGAAATACAGTAAATGGAGTTGAATTTTTAACGTGGTGATTTCAGCAAAAACAAACAATAGCATTATACTCTTTTCTATTATAGTTGCCCTATTAGTGTATCTTAACTTTCCCTTACTTACTGCACAAGCAGAAGTGCAAAATCAGCGGTTTTCCGATGTCAGCAATGAATTTTGGGCTAAAGATGAAGTGACTCGCCTAGTAGATGAGGGAATTATCAATGGCTACCAAGATCTACAATTCCGCCCAGGTGTTAGTATTGTCCGTGGGCAAGCGGCTAATCTATTAACGGTTGCGTTAGATTTACCAGATGCCCCTTATCAGCCGATTTTCAAAGATGTAAGCTCAAAATCTTCAAATTTACGTGGAGCGATGGCTACTTATCAAGCGGGAATTTTTGGCGGTAAACCCGATGGCACGTTTGGAACTAGCGATAACTTAACGAGAGAACAAATGGCAAGTGTATTGGTTAAGGCATTTAAATTAAAAGATACCGGAGAAGAAGTTCGTTTTACGGATGATAATAAAATTAGTGAATCGCATAAGTATGGTGTAAAAGTTCTGATGCAACATAAAATTACAACAGGTAAAGAAGATGGTTCATTTGCTCCTAAAGACCCTGTAACTCGAGGATCATTTGTAGTGTTTTTACATAGAGCGATGATCCAGACGGGTATGTTAGATGAGAAAGAATCAATCAAATTCAATAAACCACAAACAACAGGAAAATTTGAACCGATACGATTTGAACAGAAGCTTGTAAAAGTTCCATTATCAGACAATAGTCAAACGTTCTTACGTTCAAATAATTATTTGCAGTTAAGTGCACAACGCGTAAAGCAGCATGCGCATGCTACAGACCGGATCTACATTTATGGTGTGAGTGATATGAAAAATACGAGAGTGACCGTAACAAAACGTGAATTGCCAAATGGTGACTATTTTGTGTTTGTCGAGTTACGAAACCCTGACCGAATGCCGATCCGTGTAGATTTAGTGCAAGTGGAAGAAAATATCGAATCGATGCGTTTAGAGTCTTATAGTAAATATCCGATAAAAAAAGACATTGATGAAACGTTCGGTTTCGATATTGCTACTTCACCAATTGGTGTACTTGAAACGATAACCTCTCAAGGTACGGGTCAACAGATGATTGCGAAATCGTATCGTTCACGTGAATTAGAGATGAGATACCCTAACGGTGCAACGAGTCATACACGTGAGTTACAAGAAGAGAGAGATTCTTATAGCAATATTTTGATGGGTTCAAATCGCGTATCCATTTATCAGCTATACTCACGTGGCTATGATGTAGTCGATCAATGGTATTTAGCATCTGCGGAGAAATTATTCTCTACGAATGAACGGATGGATGCGTGGATACGTGAATCCGTTACGTATTATAAGAAACGTAATAAGTGGTACACAGCGAATGGTCCGTATAATAAAATGGCGACTACAATTGAACCAATGCCCGCTTCAGGCAGGGGATATGGTCGGAATTTATTGTTAGTGAAAGAAGATCGTGTCATGCTTCTTTATAATCAAACACAAGAACGATTTTATGAAGATATACTCCATAACGCATTCACGAACTTAACAATTTTTAGAGGGAGTAAACCGTATTGGGAAACCGAAGTGACGAGTACGTATTTGAAACACTTGTATAACATTACGGCACCATTCGTTGATACACGCTTTAATGAACAAATTGCATTATTCCTCTATAATGGTGGAAATGCATTTGGACATAAAGATTATAATGAGGGCTTGAAAAATTACGCAAATTTACTCGTACAGCAGCATAAGAGCGGCAATGTCAGTGCGTTGTCAAGTACAGCCTACTATATTCCTGATTATTTTCCAACGAGACAGCAAGTTCGAACACATACTTCCATGAACCACTTGCTTGGTGGGATGAATATCCTGTTGTTGGCATACCAAGAATTTAAGAACCCTGTCTATTTAGAGAACGCCAGCGCTATTGAAAAGGCGATTCGGACAGAAGAGAAGAAGTGGATTCGGAGTGACGGTGATATTTGGTACAAACGTGCACCGGATGGACAGTTTATTGGAAGAGATTATGTTCATTTAACATTGGAAGATTTGATTCATTCGTATGAAATGTGGTCAAAAGTAGACCAATCAAAAGCCAAAGTCTTTGAGCGAATGATTCGTTCAAAAGCAGGTTATTTGAATAAGACGAAACAAGGCTACACAACGAAGATTAAAGTAGGTTTACAGCGAATCAATATGTCTAACTTACTTCCAGCAGGTAAGGAACATACAGACGCATTGTAATACTAAAAACACCATCTCTGCTAGTGGAGATGGTGTTTTTCTGTTACTTACTTTATTTGATTACAGTGACGAGATTAGAATGGATCCAACCATAACGTTCGGCGGGTTTCATGTATTCTGGGTTGGTGTCGGCCAGTACTTTGTACCACACATAGCCATCTTCGTCTTTTGCACGGTCTAGGATTACGAGAGGATAACCGAATGCGGACATTTCACCCGGATGTTTAGCTTTATATGCAAATAAAATATTATTGCGTTTGTTTGATGTAGGGCTTGTCCGTATATTGACATTCGTTGTGCCGGTATACGAAATAAATGCAAGTTCTGCTTGATTCGCATCTTTATTGCCTAGGAATTGATCAATTCTCCACATATGTCCGGCAATTTTGCTCCCCCAGTATGGATCAGAGGCGTATCTCATATTGAAACCAACTGCCTTGTTTCCAGGAGCGGCTCCATTCGCATAAGCACCAAACGGATTGGCGTAATTCAAATTGATATATCGAGTAATGAATGCATCGACACTTTTCGTAGGATTTTGATAGAATTCACCTTTTTCTGGCGAAGAATCAAATACGCGAATGCCGAAAATATTATTTTTGTTTTGTGCATTGGCACTCATACCAAAATCACTTTCATGAATGGCAGTGGCTAAAATGAACATAGCATTAACATTGTGTAACTCTTCCATCTTTTTAGCATACGAACCAAGTCCGATGAGTTTTGACTTTGTTTTTGCCGCCTTATAACGTGCGATACCTGTTTTTTCTCTAGCATCTAACGCATTCATGATAAAAAGATTTAATTCTGCTGCTGTATAAGAAGAAGGTTTACGCACGGATTGGAATTGGAAGTATGGATAGTAGGTTACCGCTTGTCCGTTTCCTTGCTCTTTAAAATGAACACCGTCGTTACTTGTATACGTCTGTCCTTTTTTCATAGTAGGGGAAGCAGGTCCCACAGTATACGCTGTATATCTTCCGGAATATTGTTTACTCTTCGTATCGAATGTTCGGTAGTACGGGTAATGTACGAGTAGGCCGTCGTTCGTTACTATGTAGTAGCTTGAGCCTTTAGACAGTTGTGTCGGCACCAAGTCGACTTCTGCATGTTTTGCGTAATATGTATATCCACCTACTCCTACAACTACACGTTCATCACTACTTCCGATATACTCCAGTTCATGTCCTTTTTGAACATATGTCACTTCATTTTTCAATGCGGTGTCACTATAAAGGGACGTGTATTGCTTTGGATTTTCCGCAGCAAACACTTGTCCAGACTTCATTTTGATTATTTTATTGTTGATTGAAATGGTTTGGATCACAGATGATGCATTGTAAGCAGCTAATGCATTCGCAAAACTGCTATAGGCATCGTTTGTAACATGTAGTTGGCTGTTTGAAATGGTACTAACCTTATGTACTTTTGGATTTTCATTATCCACTATAGGAGGCACTGGAACAGGTGATCCACTTTGGTTAGTAACTGCGAACATTCTATATAAGAACGCTGATGCATGGGCAATTGTTGCATTGCTTTTTGGCTTGAAATAACCGTTGTCTCCTCGAATAATATGTAAATTAGACGCAGCCGATACAGCTCCGACAAAATTCGATGAGATACTCTTACTATCCTTAAACGGGACGAGTGTTGAATTAACGCTAATATCCAAGTAGCGGAATGCCTTAAAAATCATACCTGCCATTTGCTGTCTAGTAATCTGTTGACTCGGCTTGAATGTACCGTCTGGATAACCACCTAAAATACCAGCACCCGCCGCATTTTGAATTTCAATCGTACGTGACTGGTTCGCATGTAAATCTTTAAATGTGTACTTCGTCGATACGGGCAGTGCAAGGGATCGCGCTAGGTAAGAAGCGAACTCTCCTCGTGTGATCGCTCGATTCGGATAAACATTTCCTTTCGCATCAGTTTGGATGACGCCTTTATTGACCCAAAATGTCAGTTCCTCTTTCATTTGATGGCCGCTGAAATCATTGGCACTTGCAACTGACGTGAACAATGGAGAAACTAGTAGAAGCAACAATAGAAATGATGCAATCCATCTTTTCAACTCAAAACCCCCTCTATAAATATACTATAATTGTATCAGAAAGTAGCGGGCTTAGTAAGTTGCGTTTGTCATATTGGCAGATTCATACCATAAGGAGATTCAATCCTCTAGCCTTTAAAAAAAATGGATGAATTCGAAAAGATGCAACGAAAGCTTTCACAATTCTGTCCTAGATAGTGATATAATGCAACAAGGAACACGCAAGCGCAGAAAGGGTTTTAAAGTCTAATGAATAAATGGATTCAGCGATTGGAAAAACAATCTACAAGTACATTACTGATTGCAGTAGCAGTTATGACGATTGCTTTGCTGCTGCCTTCGAAAATAGCATTACTCGGAACGGCCTTATTTTTTGTCATATTCGCGTTTTTACAACCGCAGCAGAGTCTTCTGTTCTTGGTGATCTACGTCAATATCCGACCATTTTTAATAGAAGTAAATAGTGGACTAAAATTGATAGGAGATTTAATCATTTTTGTAGTATTTGCGTGGACGCTGTTTCAGTACAGACGCAATATTCGCGCGTTATTTACGTTTAAATGGTTTGAATGGAGTTTCTTTGCTTTCATTCTATTTGGATCGATTATAGGTCTACTCAATGATGTAACGCCTACAGCGATAATCTTCCAAATTCGTACATTCATCATAATGTATTTGTTGTATTATATTATTGCTAGAATGACACTTACAAATCAATGGTTGAAAGATCTTGCATGGGTGACTGTGTGGACGAATATTGTTATGTCGCTTCATGGATTAGTTGAGAAACTATCATTACGCCAATTTCTTTTACCAGAAGAGTGGAAGTATAAAGTGCTATCCGCTACAAACTTTGTACGTATTTACGGATTGGCGGGTAATCCAAACTCGTTGGCCTTGTCTTTATTCTTCGGTATCGTGGGCCTTATTTACTTACAGCATATTTACAAGGACAATAAATACAAGTGGACTTTCCGGGTGTTGCTCGTTCTATTCCTAGGAATTCTTGTATTGACCTATTCTAGAGGTACTTGGATTTCAGCATTGATTTTCGGTGTGGTGTTCATCGTTATGACGAGAAAATGGTATTTACTAAAACGTCTAGTGGTAGCGGGTGTCACATCTATAATCTTAATTTATTATCCGGTAAACTTCGCTGTGCAATATGTGCAGGAACTAAGTGTTGAGGATAAAGTTCAGACGCCAACTACTGGTAGTATTGGAGGGCGTTTCGGTGAGACGTTCGATGAGAAGAACTTAGCGCTGATGACGGAAAGTGGTCGATTCTTTTATATTCGAAAAGGCTTTGAGATTTTTAGCGATCATCCTGTAACAGGAACTGGATTCGGTTCGTTTGGTGGTTCCGCCACACTCTCGTACGGTTCTCCAATCTATGATCATTACGGTATCAGTTCGGATATCTATGGCGGGAAGTATTTCTATTCAGATAATCAGTACATTCAAGTCATTACGGAAACGGGAGTGATCGGTGTCCTCATCTTCGCCCTGTTCTTACTGAGTATGCTGTGGTCCTTCTGGAAAGCACGAAAGACGAATTTCGGTGCCTTTATGATCGCCCTATGGTTTTCCACAGGCGTCTCAGGTATGTACTATAATATTTGGGAACTGAAGATGTACACCTTGTTCTACTTCATCTTACTAGGTGCATTTGTCGCGTTTTCAAAACTTCAAGAACAACAATCCAAAACTACGAACGGATAACCTCCGTTCGTAGTTTTTTCTTATGATGAAATGTGACGGAGTGGGAAGGTTACCGTTTCACTGCGCTCCAGGCGGACGCGTTCTGGAGGGCCCGCGATGAGCCAACCTTCGCTACGCTCATTGGTTGTCTCACCTGTCGGGCTGATCCTCCCAGAGTCGCCGCCTTACACTACGCTTCACTAGTGTATTCGCCTTTAGTAAGTGAGGGGTATTTTCAGCTCTTGACTTAGGTTTTTCATTTGAACTTAAAAAGTAAAGAAACAGATACCTAGTTACTTGAAAACTACAATCAATTCTAAAATTAATTATAGTCTTAGTGTAGGATTGAAGCGGAAGAAGGGGCGACTCCGGGAGGATCAGCGTGCGCCTTGAGATCCCGCAGGTAGCGCTAGCGGACGAGGAAGCTCAAGCCACGCCCTCCGGAACGCGTCCCCTTCTGTAGCGAAAATCCCGGACCACTCATCAAATCCTAAATTGCAGCTTCTTCTTTTTTACTTTTCTCGTTCAAACGACAGATAGTAATCCTATGATCGGTTTGGTAGACTATATAGTGATATAGAAAAGAAAAGGTGGAGTTGCTTTATCAAACAAAGTAGTTTGCTGTCACGAACCAAGCGGAAAGTTGCAATCACTGCGATGTCTGCAGCGATGTTGCTATCTTTGCCGTTAGGTGCATCAGCCAGCACAAAAACTGTCGCTAGTTACCCAGTTTCCTCAGGCGTTAATTATTCCCACTATACATATTCAGCAAGTAGCCATATCAATCATCTCTCAATCAACCTAAGTGATCCTTACACAAAGTTGAAAATGGGCGTGCCTTCGCCTTTATCGAAAACAGCTCCTACATTGACACTCGCAAACCGCGATTCAAGAGAAGGTCATCGTGTCGTAGGCGCTGTCAATGCGTCTTTCTTTGACATGAAAACCGGCATGCCGATGTACTTACTTTCGGAAGGAAATGAAATCGTCAACGGTGGTGTAATCTCTAGTTCTAACGCTTACTATGTGAGTCACCCAATCGCTTTCGGCGTAACGAGCAATGGTTTAGCAGAAATCGATAATTTTAACCTAGGTATTGAAATAGGTGCAAAAGGTAATGTCTATCAAATGACAGGTATCAATCGTGAACGTCAAGCAGATGAGACGATTATCTTTACGCCACAGCATGATAAGAATAGTACAGGCTCCAATGAATTCGGGATTGAAATCGTCGTGGAAACGAATGCACCTGTAACGTCTACTCATTACGGACAACAGCTTCAAGGAAAAGTCGTTAACGTACGAGGTTATGGGGATAAGCAATCAGTAGCAATTCCTCCAAATGGTTTTGTTTTATCAGTCCACGGTAAGAAAGGCTTGGATCGCTTCAAATCTCTTACTGTTGGAGATGATGTGTCCTTAACATTATCCATTGATGATCAATGGAAAGACTCTGAGTTTATGATGGCAAGTGGCCCGATGCTTGTAAAAGATGGAAAACGGCATATTACGATGGATACAACGAATTGGCGCGCAACTGCTCTCACAGCTAGAACCGCTATAGCTATTAGTAAAGATAAGAAGCAAGTACATTTAGTAACAGTGGATTCACGTGCAGGTTATAGCAATGGTATGACGCTTACTCAATTTGCTAATTATTTAGTATCCCAGGGGTATGACCGCGCGTTAAACTTTGATGGTGGCGGTTCGACCACGATGGGAATCCGGAACTACGGAAGTAATACGGTAGTACTAGCCAATCGAACTACGAATTCTAGTCAACGAAATATCTCGGCCATTGTAGAAGCGATCAGCACAGCACCGACTGGGGAAGCGAATATACTTAATGTATCCCGTCAGCAAGTGGGCGAGATGCTAGTAGGAGCAACAGCTGACTTAAAAATTAATCACGTACTCGATGCGTACTACAATCCAATCGTTCCTAATTCATCACAAATAGTCACTACGTCTTCCAACGGTACAGTGGAAGGTACTGGTTTGACGTATAAAGCGGTTAAAGCTGGAGTCGATCGCATCCAAGTGAGCTATGGACGTGCGCAACAGTCATTCCCGGTTACAGTAGTAGATCAGCCAGCTAAGTTAGTAGTTAAATCGTCAGCTACTAGTGTGAAGCCAGGGGAGAGCATTACGTTTTCAGCTACACCTGAAGATGCGACGGGTCAACCGATCATTTACCAGTCAAGTCAATTACTTTGGAGTGTAGAAGATGAAGAGATTGGTTCAATCACTTCTAGTGGAACGTTTACAGCTAGCAAACCTGGAATAACAGAAGTCCGTGCCACGCTAGGAACAAAAGTAATCGCGGTTCCAATTGAAGTGAAATCGATAGAGGCGCCTAATCCGACACCGCCAACGGGTGGAGATATTGGTCAAATTATAGACTTCTTCAAAGATGTACCCTTATCGTATCCATATGCTACAGAAATTTATTTCTTACGTAACAAACAAGTGATTACGGGGGATACTGATGGAAACTTCAATCCAAGAAATACATTGTCTAGGGAACATGCTGCAGTCATTTTAAGTCGTGCGTTTAATCTTCCACCTGTCGAAGAAGCTCGACAAAGTTTCAGTGATGTTCCTAAATCGCATCGCTACTATAATGAAATCAGTGCGATTGCTAATGCAAATATCGTAGGAGGCTATTCGGATGGGACATTTAACCCGAAAGGACAGTTAACCCGTTCACAAATGGCGATGATTTTAGTAAAAGCTTATAAACTTGAAGGAGAATCGGTCAATAAATTCAAAGATGTCTCTCCGCAGCATGGTGCATATAAGCAAATTCATATTTTGGCAAACTATGGAATTACAACTGGTAATGAAAAGGGCGAGTTTATGCCTGGTACTCCAGTAAATCGTGCACAATTCAGTGCGTTCCTCTATAGAAGTATGCACTTGTAAGCTGTAGATGAAGGAGGTTTTCAAATCAAACGTATATGATTTGAGGGCCTCTCTTTCGTTTACATACAATAAAAAAGATCAGTCTGCTATACTTGTAGCAAATGATTTGAAAAGGATGTATGAACAGTGAAAATAGGGATTGTAGGAAACTATGGGAATGACAATAACGGTGATGAAGCTATTTTACTGAGTATCATTTCGCAGGTGACATCGGTGTTCCAAGTTCCAAGTGATGCGATCACGGTATTCAGTAATAATCCAAAGCAAACCGCGCAACGCTACCAAGTGATGAGTGCACCTTTGTATTATAAAAAAGGAAATGCAGTTAAAACGTTTGGAGCGACGTATTTGCAAAATAAAAAGATCGTTAAAACATTCGACTTGTTGATCATTGGCGGTGGCGGGATCTTAATGGACTTATATAAACGTGAAGCGCCTTTATACGGATCTTATGCAATGATGGCTAAAAGTTCAGGTGTACCTTATGTGATCTATGGTTGTGGAGCTGGTCCACTGAGCAGTGATTTAGGGAAGTGGTTTATTCGTTATATGAGTAAGCATGCGCATAGTATTTCCGTACGTGATCCAGAATCAGCAGAACTGTTAAAATCTGTAGGCGTAAAAAAGTCCATTGAGGTAATAGGAGACCCCGCATTTTCATTGAAAAAGGAACGTAGTACTACAGCAGACCGTCCATTGAAAATCGGTGTAACAGCTGTACCTTATTATCATGGAGGGTACTGGCCGGAAAGCAAGGAAGAAATTTATCAGCTTTATATAGAAGGAATGGCAAAAAATCTGGATGCTTTAGCAGCTAAACAACCTGTTGAGATCACCTTTTTTGCGACTAAGTTTCCGCAAGATGCAGATGTCACGAAAGATATTCAAAAGTTAATGAAAGAGTCTGCTAGTACAACTGTTATCGATCGCAATTTATTGCCTGAAGACTTACTAGAGATTACCGCTTCACAAGATCTAGTCATTGGTACTCGATTGCATTCATTGATTTTGGCTACTTGTACCGCAACGCCGGTCATCGCAGTTTGCTATCACCATAAAGTGAACGACTTTATGAAGCTTGCCAATTTGGAACATGTAGCGATTCCGATTGGTGAAATGCATGAAGCAACAGATCATTTTTCTAAAGCTTATGAATGGTTAACAGCAGATTGGAAAAGTACATGTGAACAGACCGAAAAACTTTCCGCTACATTATACGATGAAGCTATAAAAGGGACACGTCAGTTTACGGAAGCTATAAAAAAACACGTGTGAGACATTTTTCGTCTCACACGTGTTTTTTATTTAAAATCCTAAAAGGGATCGTACATCATTCATATACGTTTGGCTAACGGGCAGTTCTGTGCCATCGACCAATGTAATGACTAAATTTGATGAAAAGTCTCTAGAGATCTTTTCAATGCAATTCATGTTAATAATGTAGGAACGATGGATACGTAAGAAAAACTTTGGTAACCGAAGATGCAAGTCTTTTAGCGTAAAGCCAATATTATATTGCTCACCAGCTGTGTAAAACCATGTTTTCTTATGGAGGCTTTCAATATAAGTTACTTGATCTACAGGGATAGGGAACCATTCATCTTCCTTCTTTCCTGTAAGAAATTGTAGCTGATCCCTTTTTAGCACATGAAAGTTTGGCGGCAGGATTATGATTAAGGCGCCTGGTTCATCTTTTACGTCTATAGGATAACCAATTCCGAAGTACGACATGCCATACAATGTATTATCCATTACTACTTCAACTTTACGTCGTTCTTTAATTGTAGCTTCCGCAATACTTCCAGTTTGGATATTCTGTCCTTCCTTCAAATGAATATCATGCATGCCTGGATCATAATAAATATACCGATCTGCAATGGCAATGGCGATGGAAGCATCTTTAGGAACCCAATCTTCTAGAATCGTAGCATATTGATGTAGAACTTTTTTAGAAATATCGTTGTTCTCCATATTTTTGCATAATCTCCTCTGTATATAGTTACCTTCCAATCTTTAACCTTTTCATCCATTCTACCATTCTTTCATCCTCTTAAAAAGCCTTTTTGTCAAAATGGACTGACAATTCCGACGTACTGTTATATAGTAATACCTAACGAAGATAGCTGTTATGAAACAGGTTGTAACAGTTAGCCGTTGAAAAATTGGGAAGGTGTGAAGATAATGTCAACAAGACAAGAACAAATTGCACAACTGGAAAAAAGCTGGGCCGAGGATAGCCGTTGGAAAGGGATCAAACGTAACTACACTGCTGAAGATGTAGTTAAACTACGAGGTTCACTTCTAATTCAAAATACACTAGCTGAAAAAGGTGCTGCTCGCCTTTGGAAATCTCTTCATGAAGAAGATTTCGTCAATGCACTAGGTGCGTTAACAGGTAACCAAGCAGTTCAACAAGTTAAAGCTGGTCTACAAGCAATCTACCTAAGCGGTTGGCAAGTTGCTGCTGATGCAAACCTTGCGGGACAAATGTATCCTGACCAAAGTTTATATCCAGCAAACTCTGTACCTGCAGTTGTTAAGCGCATCAACCAAGCACTTCAACGTGCTGACCAAATCGACCATGCGGAAGGCCGTGAAGATGGGTTTGACTGGTTTGCTCCAATCGTTGCGGACATGGAAGCTGGTTTCGGCGGTCCATTGAACGTGTTTGAATTGATGAAAGGCATGATCGAAGCAGGTGCTGCTGGTGTTCACTTGGAAGACCAATTAGCTTCTGAAAAGAAATGTGGACACTTGGGTGGTAAAGTACTACTTCCTACACAAAACGCAGTACGCAACCTATCTGCTGCACGTCTAGCTGCTGACGTTCTTGGCGTTGACACAGTAATCATCGCTCGTACAGACGCTGATGCTGCTGATATGGTTACTAGCGACATTGATCCAGTAGATGCAGAATTCCTAACAGGAGAGCGTACACCTGAAGGTTTCTACAAATCTAAGCCAGGTATCAAACAAGCAATCGCACGTGGACTTGCGTACGCTGAGTATGCTGACCTAGTATGGTGTGAAACTTCTCACCCATCACTTGAAGAAGCTCAAGAATTTGCTGATGCAATTCACGCGAAATACCCTGAAAAAATGCTTGCATATAACTGTTCGCCTTCATTTAACTGGAAAGCGAACTTGGATGATGCAACAATCGAGAAGTACCAGGTTGAGCTTGGTAAAATGGGTTATAAGTTCCAGTTCGTAACACTTGCTGGTTTCCACACATTGAACCACAGCATGTTCGAATTGGCTCATGGCTACAAGACTCGCGGCATGGGCGCTTACTCAGAGCTTCAGCAAGCTGAGTTCGATAACGAAGTTAAAGGATACACTGCTACACGTCACCAACGTGAAGTTGGAACAGGTTACTTCGATGAAGTCGCACAAGTTATCTCTGAAGGTCAATCTTCAACAACTGCTATGTCTGGTTCAACTGAAACAGCACAGTTCTAATACTAGTTTTATAGCGTTACCGAATGTGACCTTGGGGAGAAAGTCACACTCGTTTTAACAAAGGGGTATTTATATGATAATGGGACCACCTCATCTTCCAGTAGATGTCGTGATAAGTAGAAGGAAATTGGATGAAAGTCCAATTTCCTTCTTTTCTTTTATTTGAAAATTTTTTCTATTGTGGCTAGTATAGTAGATACACAGAGGAATAAAAGGAGGAACGAAATGATGAAAAACGAAGAGATGTTATTAATTCCGGGACCTACTCCTGTAGTAGATTCCATTTATGATGCAATGGCGAGCGAAACGCGATCTCACACAGATCCACGTTTTGTGAAAATCTATAAGCATACAATTGATCAAACGAGAGAAATATTTAATACGACCGGGGAAGTTTTTGTCGTGGCGGGTTCAGGTACAATCGCGATGGAAATGGCTATTGTTAACACGATTGCAGAAGGAGAGAGTCTTCTCATCGTAAGTCATGGCTATTTTGGCGATCGTTTCATCAAGTTAGGACAAGCGTTTGGAATTCAAGTAGATGTACTACAAGCTGAATGGGGCCAGCAAGTATCTCCAGAAGACCTTGATCGCAAACTTTCAGAAGGAAATTATAAAGCAGTTACTGTAACGCATGCAGATACATCTACAGGAGTTGCTGCTGACTTGGATGCAATTGTGCCAGTTATCAAGAAGCATGGTGCATTAGTAATCGTAGATGGTGTCTGTGCGTCTACAGCAATGGAAGAGGATATGAGCAAGGAATACGGTGGGGAGGGCAATACACTCGACATCGTTTTGACAGGTTCCCAAAAAGCGATTGGCGTGCCTCCGGGTCTAGCGCTTGTGGCATTTAATCAAAAAGCACTTGATGCACGTGCGGCAATGGAAAGAGTACAAGCCTATTACTGTGATATTTATAATTGGATTCCAGTCATGCATGATCCATCGAAATACTTTGCAACACCTGCAGTGAACTTGATCTATGCTTTAGAAGAGGGACTGCGCATTGTTTTAGAAGAAGGAATGGAAAAACGTATCGCAAGACATATAGCATTTGGACGTGCTGTACGTCAAAGCTTGGCTGTCTACGGTATGAAAGCTTTAGCATCAGAAGAAGTAGCAGCACCTACATTGAGCTGTATTCTATATCCAGAGGGTGTGGATGATGCGAAGTTCCGTGCGGCAATGGCAGACAAAGGAACAATCTTGTCTGGTTCATTAGCACATTTGGCAGGCAAAGCGTTCCGTATCGGACATATGGGGAACTCTACAGCAGATATGCTAGAGAAAGCGGTCATGCAAATTGGTGAAACGTTAAACGAAATGGGTCATCAAGTAGATATTTCCAAAGCACAAGCGGTATTTTTAAGTGAGGTTAAGCAGATAACCGTATAAATTATAAAGTCGCCACGGGAAGATTTCTTCCCAGAGCGACTTTTTAATTTCTCTGTTCTCTTTACATGTTTCGTATTATGGATTTAGTAAATTCTAGCCACTTCAATCCGCTTCTTTTATATAGAGAAGCAATTCGTCACTGAACCCACTTCGGCGCTGGCGGATGGCTCCCGCAATAAGCCAGAAAGGAAGACCGCCTCTCTGTCTTATTGCTACGCCTACCGCTTGTAAGGCGCCTGCGTTTGGTAAGGAGAGGTAAGTAGCATAGTTTTTTGAAGTTAGTAATAGATTCAGTAAGTTCTAGCCACTTTAATCCGCATCTGTATGTAGGGGAGTAATTCATCACTGTACTCACTTCGGCGCTGGCGGATGGCTCCCACAATAAGCCAGATAGGAAGTGCACCTATCCGTCTTATTGCTACGCCTACCGCTTGTAAGGCGCCTGCGTTTTGTGAAGAGAAGTATGTAACATAGTACTTTAAAGTTTAAAAGTGAATGTTACTATGTATCAAAGACTACTAAAACTACACTGTACTCAATAGCGTAGGCACAACTGCGGGGTCAGCCGAAGCCATGAGACAACTAGCGCGTCCTTCGCTAGCTGGCTCATGGCGGGAGGCAATCCCCCACGTGCCGAAGCGATGATAGAAAACCGACCTTTACTAACTTCAGTATCGAAAAAAAGTCGAGCAACGCCCCAACACAAAGTGATTTTCCTACGTACAGAAACCCATCCAACCTACCTTGCACTCAAAAAGCGAAGGCACAACTGCGGGGTCAGCCGAAGCGGTGATAGGAAACCGAACTTTACTAACTTCAGTATCGAAAAAAAGTCGAGCAACGCCCCAACACAAAGTGATTTTCCTACGTACAGAAACCCATCCAACCTACCTTGCACTCAAAAAGCGAAGGCACAACTGCGGGGTCAGCCGAAACAAAGAGACAGCTAGCGTCCTTTGCTAGTTGGCTCTTTGTGGGAGGCAATCCCCCACGTGCCGAAGCGATGATAGAAAACCGACCTGCACTACCTTCAGCACCGTGAATAAGTCGAGCAACGACACAACACAAAATGGTTTTCCTACGTACAGAAGCCTACTAAAACTACACTGCACTCAAAAAGCGAAGGCACAACTGCGGGGTCAGCCGAAGCCATGAGACAACTAGCGCGTCCTTCGCTAGCTGGCTCCTGGCGGGAGGCAATCCCCCACGTGCCGAAGCGGTAATAGAAAACTGACCTGCACTACCTTCAGTACCGTAAAAAAGTCGAGCAACGACACAAATAACCCCTCTCAAGATCAAAACCTTGAAAGGGGGGGGGAGTGCATTACTGCTTGTAATAATATTGGTATAGCCCTTGATAAATCGCATCCGCATAAATATTAGCATACGTTTCACTAGTCAGCTTCTTATAATCATCAGCATTTGACAAGAAACCAAGCTCAACAAGAACAGCTGCGACATTATTATTACGTATCACGTAGAAACGACTATCCTTCACGCCGCGATCAACCATATTTGCCTTCTGTACAATATTACGCTGAATGAAAGTTGCTAAATCGCGACTTTCAGTAGCATTCACATTACTAGAAGAATCATAAAACGTTTCCGTACCTTTTGCAGTAAAACCTGCTGCATTCACATGAATCGATACAAAGGCTTCTGCATAATTACTTTTAGCGAAATTTGTACGTTCCTCCAACGAATAATACTTATCCGTAGAACGTGTCATTAATACTTTCGCACCTGCACTTCTCAACTTTGCTTCTAACTTCTTTGAAACATTTAATGTGATCGTTTTTTCTGTTTGACTACTCTTGACTGTACCCGGGTCGTGTCCACCATGTCCAGCATCTACAACGATGACTCGATCTCGTAATGGGTTGCCTGTTTGGTTCAGCAGCTTAAGATACGTTTTATGGACATAACCTGTTGTACTACCCATACGAATTTTTGCCCAGTAACCTGAGATAGAAAGGACTTCAACTTTCTGTCCAATCTTAAGCGATGCTACTAATGGTGCGCTTGAGTTGCCCGCTGAACGTACATTCAAATTAGTAACAGTCACTTTACCCATCAATTTAGCTGAAGGAGTAGGTGTTGGCGGTTCTGGCTTAGGCGGTATAGGTGCTGGTTTATCTGAGTCTAAATTAGTAGTTGTATAGTATTCGTGAATATATCCTTCAACACCAGCTATATTTACTTTCAACCACACGCCTGTACTACCGATTACTTCTACAAGTGTACCGTTAGGCAATGCGTCGATAATTTTAGATGATGCAGAAGGAGCACTGCGTACATTCAATGGATCTTTGTCGTCGCCTGTTTTAACCTTTACATATTTGACACTTGATTGTTGATCAGGAGCTTTTACTTTAAGTGCAAACTGCTTATCCAATGCGCGTGCTACGAACAAAGCGAAGTGAGAACGAATGAGTTTTTCTTGAGGTAAGAACTTTTTGTTGTCACCTTGTGTAATACCTGCATAATACAGTCCATTAATTCGTTCTGCATACTTATGATTGGAGACATCTGTTAACACTAAAGGCTTTTGAGCTGTGACTTTTTCTGATAATTTAAACGCAACAGATAGTGCGTAGGCCATTTCCTCGCGTTTAATCTCTTCGTTTGGATTGAAGCGACCATTGCTGTTTAAAATAAAGAAACCTTTTTGAAGAGCAATATTAGCATACTTGTATTGTTCACTAGCGGGATCTAGCCCAACAATTTTCATATTAATTAGAGGGACATTTTGATTACCTGTCGCAATAACAAGCATTTTCGCGACGTGTGAACGTCTTAACTTGTCTCTCGGATTAAAATTAATAGATTTATTAACAATACCTTTATTTGCTATGTAGTGAACTTCCTTAAAGTATTCCCGCTCGGCAGGGACGTCGGAAAATTTGAAGCTTGCTAATGACTGAAGAGGTGAGAGTATTAAGATGGTTAGCAACAATAGAATAGTAGTTGCCCATTTGAAATAATTCATGAGTTCCTCCTTAAATATAGTTTATTACAAGACCCATAGGTTCATTTTACCAATGTTGAAAAGTGAATACTAGTCGTTTTCTCTACTATTCATAAATTAATAACTTCTGCGAATTTGATTCTTAATAACCAAAAAATCGAATGCTCTAGGAGAACATTCGAAAAGAAGGTTATTTAGTAATACGATTCATGAAAGCATGTAGGTGTTTACTAGACACTTTATCATTTAAGCCAAATGTTCCATCGCCATATCCACTTGTAATATTGTGATAGTAAAGAATGTTGATATATTCAGTGGCCCAGTGGTTGGCCGGTACATCTTTAAAATTTGCGATAGCTGATCCACGCAAGCCAAAAGCTCTAACTAATATTTTAGCCATTTGTGCGCGAGTTAATTCTTTGTTTGGGTTGAAATTTCCTTGGAAACCTGAAAAGATATTTGCTTCTGCAACTGCTAAAATCGCATGGTAATGTGGATTTGATTCATCGACATCTTTAAATGTCAAGTTACCTGTCGTTTGCTCTAGCCCAAGTGCATCCGCAAGTTCTTGTGCAACTTCTGCACGTGTAGCATAAATAACTTCTCTAACAGGAGCTGCTGCTGCGAATTGTGATTCAGCTTTACTAGTTTCATTGTCTATAGTGGGTTTGTTATTATTTTCAGTAGTGAAGTCAGTCACACGACGAGCACCAATATAGCGGCTTTTCCAATAGTATGGATCATCCAGGGAAGATACCATTACACCTTTACTTACAGAAGCGTGTATGAAGTTATTAGAACCTATGTAAATCCCAACGTGTGAAACACCACGACCTGATGTATTGAAGAAAACTAAATCCCCTACTACTAGGTTGCTTTTTGAAACTGGTGTACCTATAGCCATTTGTTGGCCCGTTGTTCGCGGCAATGAGACGCCTTCTTTTTTGAATACATATTGTGTATATCCTGAACAATCAAAAGCATTTGGAGTTGTCCCACCTAATAGATAAGGTGTCCCTAAATAGTTACGCGCAGTGCTTATTAATGACGTTGGTGAGTTTGCGGACGCAAAATCTGGTGCAATTGATAAGAATAAAAAACTTGCCAAGACCAGAGACATTAGACGTTTCATGCTGTTCTCAAATTCCCCTTTCGCACAATCAACTGCTGTGCTTAGTAATCTAGGAATATATTAGCATTTATAAACATGATATTTGTTACAGTTATATTACAAGAGCATTACACGGGATAATATAATTGAAATGTTAGTACAAACACCTATAAACTAATTTGAATAGGTAAAAGGTATAGAATAGCCAGTTAAGTGTTGTTGCGACTTTCTATCTGCTATGATTATGGTATAATCATTCAACGTAATAAAGAGCTGACCTGTTAAAGGAAAAAGCTATAAAGGATGGTAACTAGTGACTAAAGTTGTAGTGTTTAGCAATATGTATCCTTCTGAACAACACCCTACATACGGGATATTCGTGAAGAATCAAGTAGAATTACTAAAAAATAATGGCTTTGACGTGAAAGTCATTGCTATTCATGAACCAGGAAAAGGGAAGTTTGAAAAAATAACGAAGTATCTTTCATGGGGGATGCATTCGTTAATTTATTTAATGAAGAAGAAAAAGTCCATTAGTATCACGCATGCGCATTATGCGTTTCCGACGGGCATGATTTCGTTACTAGGGAAGAAGTTTTTTAACATTCCGTATGTCGTGACTGTTCACGGTGGGGATCTCGATAAAATGGCGAAAAAGAGTGCGCGCATTGCGAAATACACAAAACGTATTTTGCAAGAAGCATCTCAAGTGATAGCGGTAGGTGAAAAGCTACGCAATGATGTAATAGAAGTGTATGGTGTATCTCCGCAAAATGTCGAGGTCATGAGTATGGGGGTCGATACGAACGTCTTTAAACCGATGGGGCGGGAAGACGTTCGACTTTTATTAAACGTACCGCTAAATGAACGCGTGCTTATTTATGTAGGAAATGTTATTGAAGCAAAAGGCGTTATGGAATTACTAGATGCGTATGAACGACTGAGGGAAACGCATGATGATCTTCTACTCTATATAATAGGGTCACAAAAAGATCAACGTTTTGTTGGGTTGGTGAAAGAGAAGATTGAAAGCAAAGGCGTGTCAGGTATAGAGTTTAGAGAGCCGGTAAGCCAACTGGAACTCGCGAAGTGGATGTCAGCAACAGATGTATTAGTATTGCCGTCGTACCATGAGGGGTTTGGTCTAGTGGCGCTAGAGGCACTTTCATCAGGTGCGAAGGTAGTTGCAACAAATGTCGGTGGTCTTCCTTACTTATTAAAAGATGGTGCAGGTGTGCTAGTTGAACCGCGTGATCCAGAAATGCTTGCGGAAGGTTTAGCACAAGCGCTTGTCAATGAAGTATCACGTTCACAACATGAAACCATACAGCAAGTGATCCAGCAACATTCTTCTGAAGTAATCGTCAAGAGATTGAGTGATATCTACCAGCGGAATGGAAAGGGAACTGCGAAATGAGTAAGTTATTTAAGATTATCGGTGCTGTTGCGGTCATCAATATTGTTGCTAGACTCTTCGGTTTTGGAAGAGAAGTAGTTATCGGTATTCAGTATGGCACTTCGACTGTTGCTGATGCGATTGCAACGGCGTATACAATACCTAACTTCATTTACTTAGTACTTGGAGGAGCGTTGACGACAGCGTTCATATCAGTCTATCATTCATCTAAAATGGATAAGGAATTATTTGTACGGAAAGCATTCACGACAGTTGTTCTTTCGGGGACGGTTGTTACGTTACTGATTGTGTTATTGACTAATCCGATTTTGAATCTATTTTTTAAAGATTTAAGTGGCGAAGATTACACATTGGTTAGAAATCTCTTCTTATGGATGATGCCGTCCTCTATTGTCTTGGTCATGTCTACGTGGATGAGTGGTCTACTCAACATTAATGATCGTTTTCAGTTATCTAGTCTTGCAATCCTCTTGTATAACGCTTCGTTTGTGGCGATAGGTTTCTTATTGACCAAATGGCTTGGTCCAGAGTCCTATGGTGTCGGCGCGATGGTCAGTGCGTTGTTAATGGGTGGATTTTTATATTGGGGTATAAAGCGGGCGGACCTTTCTTCATTGAAACCTTCATTTGGCATGACAACAGATATTAAAAAGTTATGGTGGCTCGCATTGCCTATTTTATTTGGTGGAGCGTCGTTGCAATTCTACTATATTATTCACCGAATTGCGGCAGATGGATTAGGGGAAGGGGCTATTTCTTCTATTAATTATGCATCCAAGCTGACAGGCTTTCCGCAAGCGATTTTAATGACTGCTGTGACAACTGTTATCTATCCAATGCTTGCGAAAAAAGAAGGCGATGGAGATACGAAGTCGATTAAAATGCTCTATAAAAAGGGTATGTTGTATATAATTGTTTTACTCGTGCCAGCTACTGTATTTTGTTACTTTTTAGCAGAGCCTTTAATTCGCCTAATTTTCGGCTATGGGAACTTTGGTGAGAAGTCGATCATGATAACTGTGCCAGTGTTTAAAGTGTTTGCGCTTTCGATGTTCTTCTTAGCGGCGAATACATATATTACACGTTTTTACTATGCCAAAGGAAATTCCATTACACCGATCATATTCAGTCTGATCAGTGTCTTCGGCATCAACATTGCAATTATCTTTGCATTCGTAGATCAAATCGGAGCACAAGCAATTGCATATGGTACGGTCATCAGTGCGGCAGTAAACTTCTTACTACTAGCAGGGTATGCACGTTTTAAATGGAAACTATAAAACTAAAACAAGAGCTTCCTCTACATAGTAGGGGAAGCTCTTAGACTTTAAATGTAAATAAACCTTATTGCGCTACGCTCATAGAATAGCCACCCGCGCTCATAGCCCACGTCGCTGCGCTCATAGAATAGCCACCCGCGCTCATAGCCCGCGCCGCCGCGCTCATAGAATAGCCACCCGCGCTCATAGCCCGCGTCGCCGCGCTCATAGAATAGCCTCCCGCGCTCATAGCCCGCGTCGCCACGCTCATAGCAAGTGCTCGCACAGCGTTCCTAACAGCCTCCAGCTTTTTTAAAGAATAAAGAAGTTGTCTTTCCCAATTTTCTCGTACAGTCCACTTCTTTTGAATAAGTTAACCTTTTCTGAAGGGACTTTCTTAAAAATCAGTCGTTTATTATTTCTTTGTGCTTCGTCAAGTAACGCGGAAAGGGCAGCCTCGCCTGTAGCGTCAAGGGCGGTCAAATTCCTTAAATCGAAAATGATAGTAGATTGTTTGACATTCAATAACTCATAATAGCGATTTTCGAAACTTTTAGCTGTTCCGAAAAATAAGGGGCCAGACACTTTATATTTAATCAATTCCTTTTCAGTGGTATCCACTAACTTGAATTTCTCGACATCCGTTAGCTTGCTTTCTTTGATCTCAAGTGAACCACTCATCTTACGTAAGAATGACAATGCCGCAAGTAAAATACCGACTTCTACTGCGATGGTTAAATTCAAGAAAATCGTTAAAAGAAATGTAGTCAATAGTACGAGCGAATCACTGGAACGTAAAGAAAGGATCTGCACAAATGCTTTTCTAGAACTCATATTCCAAGCGACGAACATTAAAATAGGTGCCATCGCAGCTAATGGAATATAGGATGCATAAGGTGCGAAAAGGAGTAAAAAGGCTAAGACGAATAAACTTTGGATGATACCCGAAATCGGACTGACCGCGCCAGAGCCGATATTAGTGGCGGTACGTGCGATGGCTCCTGTTGCAGGAATTCCTCCGAAAAGGGGAGTGATGATATTTGCAATTCCTTGACCCAATAGCTCCTTTTTCGAATCATGCTTAGGGACATCGCTTTTCATACCGTCGGCAACGACAGCTGAAAGTAAGGATTCAATAGCTCCGAGTGCTGCAATAATGAGGGCGGGTTGCCATAAAGTTACTAGTTTCGAAAGTGTGATATTAGGGAAATGGAAACTAGGCAGATGTTGTGGAATTCCACCAAACGCAGTCCCAATCGTCTCCACTTTACCTGGGAAAAATAAAATTGAACATAAGGTAGGGATCAATAGTGCGACAAGAAGTAATGGGATTTTTGGAGCAATCTTCGGCAGTATGAAGATAACGGCCAAACCGATAACAGCTGTCATAATGCTAAATGTATTGACTGTATGAAAATTACGGACAATCTCGATCATACTTTCATGGAAAAACTCTTTCTTTTCCACACCAGTCAAACCAAAGAAATTCTGGAACTGTCCCGTGAAAATTATAATAGCGATCCCTGCCGTAAATCCAATGGTTACTGAACGAGGAACGAAATGAATTAAGTTACTGACACCAAGAAGTCCCATAATGACTAGGAATACGCCCGCCAAAAATCCTGCAATTAATAAATCCTCATAACCATATTGCAACACGATGGCGAGTAAGATCGGAATAAATGCACCCGTGGGACCTGCAATTTGGAAACGTGATCCACCGAGTAGAGCGACTAGTAGCCCTGCGATGATCGTAGTGTATAACCCGTATTCTGGTTTTACACCTGAAGCAATTGCAAAAGCCATCCCAAGTGGAATGGCTACAATTCCAACAGTAATCCCTGCGATCAAATCCTGCCGGAAACCTGCTGCATTATAATGAAGATAGCGTTGGTCTTTGAACATAGCTGTTCACTTCTTCCATCTATAGTATATTTCTAACAATTATAATTATATCTTACATTATACGATTATACAAGTTGTGTATAATTGTATAAATCGGAAAATTGCGAGACGGTTGGCGGATATGGCGGGTAAAGTTTCTAGAGTAGTCATACAATTCACAACTGAAAAAGTTCAGTTCATGCTATCGGGAAATTTGATTCCAAACTATTTTAATGTTAAAGTATATAACGGTTACGACAAAAGGAGAGATGAATAATGAGCAGATTACAAGATAAAGTAGCATTTATTACAGGCGGAGCATCAGGAATGGGTGAAATGATGGTTAAGCAATTCGTGGCAGAAGGTGCTAAAGTCATCGCGGCGGATATTAACGAAGTAGCTCTAGAAGAAAAATGGGGCGGGCAAGACCAAATCTTCACCGTCAAACTCAATGTAACAGCAGATGATGAATGGGAAGTGGCGATGAAACAAGCAGTCGATCACTTTGGCAAGCTCGACATCTTGATTAATAATGCTGGTATCTCTACTGAAAAAGGAATCAATCAAATCACAATTGAAGATTGGCGCAGACTATCTGACATCAATAGCTTCGGTACATTCTTAGGCATGAAGCATGCAGCTCGTCATATGTCAGAAGCAAAAAAAGGCGCGATCGTTAATATTTCTTCATATACAGCACTTATTGGAATGGGCTTAAATCCTTACTCAGCTTCTAAAGGTGCAGTTCGTGCAATTTCTAAAGCAGCTGCAGCTGAATACGGTAAAGACGGCATTCGTGTGAATACAGTATTCCCAGGAGTTATTGAAACACCGATGACCCAAAAATTGGAAGATTCGAAAGAAATGCTAGGTATGCTAATTAAAATGACACCACTAGAGCGTCTAGGTCAGCCCGAGGATGTAAGTAATGCTGTATTGTTCCTAGCATCGGACGAAGCTTCATACATTACAGGTGCAGAACTTGTAATTGACGGTGGCTACTCAGCTAGATAACGAATTGAATGTAAAAGGATGTCCCATAAGTTCTGATGACTTATAGGACATCCTTTTTTTAATTTATATCTCTAAAGCGTTTGTAGCCCATAAAACGTAGATTCCAATAAGATGAATCAAGGGAAGCGATATCAATACCCTTATCGCCAGCGTGAATGAACTTATTGTCACCTAGGTAGATCCCAATATGAGAAATACCAGGCCGGTATGTATTTTGGAAGAATAATAAATCGCCTACTACTGGATCTGTTACAAATACCGAACGATTAAAGAATCCGATTGTATCCAGTCGTGGAACTTTGACTCCGGCCTTATTGTAGACGTAGTAGATGAATCCGCTACAATCAAATCCTGCTGGAGTAACACCTGCCCATAAGTAGGGGATGCCTTGCAGTGGCATGGCAGTATCAATTACTTTATTCATCAATGCACTATTATTTGTTACGGAGTTTTGTATATTTGGTTTAGCTGTTGGAAGCTTTGAATCTTGTAATGAATTAATAGAAGAAACAGTCTTAGAAGTAGTTGCTTTATTTTCAACTACCAACTTTTGATTTACTCTAATCGTATTAGAAGTAAGTGAATTTAAGCGTTTAAGTTCGTCCACTGTAATTTTATACTGTGTTGCAATTCTATACAATGTATCGCCAGGTTGTACAGTATAAGTCTTTGATGATGCGCTTACACTTCCAACTGAAATACTTGATGCAAGCATCAGGGAGGCAATAGCGGCAAGAGCGGTTTTCTTCATTCGAATAATCTCCTTTTGAAATGGTATTGGTTCCTTTTCCTAAGTTTCAATATCATGTAAATCGACCGATAAACCTAGTATACAATATGATTATTCAAATTAAACTAACCTAAAGGCCTAAAGAAAAAAATGAGTGTTAGTCTTTAGGTCTGTATCGTGATATTCTAGTAATGACTGCTAATATAGTCGAATAATGATTTAATTGCACTATACACTAAATCAATCGGTTTGAATAGACTGAAATTTGAAAATAGTGGGGTGGTGTTTTCATGCAAGAATATATTCGTGCAGCTGAGACCCTTAGAAAAATTGATGAGATACGTAAACAACAAGAGAAAGTCTTTGAAATGGCTAAAAATTTTGCGGTAAATTCTACTACGATTAAAAAAACATTAAAGAATCTATGTTTCGAAGTTGCGGATATTATGAAATGTGAGCGTTTGGCTCTTTAATGAGGAGCGGACTATACTACATTCGCAAAATACGTATGACGATGAGACGAACGAACATACAGTAGATAGTGATTTGAGTGACGGGGTGTATGCTGCCTATTTCGAAGCAATTCAAAGTCAACGCACCTTAGCAGTTGTAGATATAGAAATTGATCCAGCAACAAAAGAAATTGCCGAAAAGTACTTTGGTAATTCGGGGCGATACCATTCACTTTTGGACGCGTGTATTATATTGAGTTCAGGAATCGGCGGAGTGCTCTGTTGCGAATCACATGACCGCCGTCAATGGAACTCATTCGATCGGATGATTGTTGCTTCCATAGCGGATATGCTTTCCTTTTTATTTGACCGTTTGAGTCGACTTACGTTTGAAGAAAATCTGCACCATCTAGCTTTTGTAGATGAACTTACAGGAATGAATAACTATAATGCTTTTCTTACACAAGTAGAATCTGTTATGTCCGTAGTTGAAGTGGGGTATAGGGGAATATTCGTCTACATGAATATCGATCAGTTCATTGAAATTCATAGTGTGTTAGGACCAGAGTTAGCGGATGAAATCATTAAAGTTGTCACCAAGAGATTTCAATTAACGTTTGAGAAACCTTATTACGCTGCTAGAATTGCGTTCGATCATTTTGTTATTTTTTTACCTTATGACGGAGGTGGAAAAAGCTTTAAAAATAAAATGGATAAGTTAGTTGAGAAACTAAATGAGCCAATACTTATTGCCAATCAGGAAGTGTATTTAACGTTTAGTTATGGATTTGCATACTACCCTAAAGATGCACTAACTCCGCTCGAAGGTGTACAAGTTGCCCGCTTTGCGTTGGAAACGAGTAAGAGTCTATCTTCTAGAAAGAGCATCGGTATTTATAATGCAGATGTGCATAATTACATGAAGCGATCGATGATATCTGAGATGAACTTACGCAAAGCTTTGGATAAGAATGAGTTCAGACTTTTTTATCAGCCACAAGTGTACTGTGATACCGGCGAGATTATAGGCTTTGAAGCATTGATTCGTTGGCAACATCCAGAGCGCGACTTGATCTATCCTAATGACTTTATTGAGCTAGCAGAGTCGACAGGTTTTACTATTTCGATAGATGATTTCGGAACGGGGTATTCTGCATTTATCTATCTGTAGTCATTTCCAATCACACAACTGAAAATTGATATGGCATTCATTAAACAGATAGAATATGATGATAAAAGTCGGGCGATAGTGATAGCGATTATTCAATTAGGTAAAATGCTTAATATCCGTACTGTTGCTGAAGGTATTGAGACGAAAGGGCAATGGGATATTCTTAAGGACAGAGGATGCGATGAGCTGCAAGGTTATTATTTTTCTAAACTCCTTCCAGAAGATGCGCTGAATGAAATGCTGGATTATTCCAAAGATTGTAGCTCTATGTTTTTGCCTATCAAATGAAAGAACCTTGAAAACTACTGTTGATTGGATTCAAGGTTCTTTCATTTGTTATGAACGTCCAATTGGCCAGTCGCATAGAATGGAGCCAGGTGGAAAGTGTTTGATAATATCAATTATTGGAATCGTCTAGACAAATAAGAGTAAAGCGATGGGGTCCCCCAAGTAAACCTTGAATATGCATAGAAGTCGACATAATTGCCATACCAATTGTCCAGATGAATGTTTGGATAATGCTCAAATGGTTCAATCTAGGAGTAAAGTGGCGACCTGTCAAATGCGGTAGCAACCAATATGCGATACCGAAGTACGTTAGAATAACCGTAGTAGTAATCGTTAAATGGAAGTGTCCTGTAATCCGTGTTCTCGTAATTTGGAAAAGTACCGTGGAACCTTTAGGGACACGAATCGTCTTAGTAGCGGTTCTGTCTTGCTCATGGGTGCCATTTCCTCGTTGCGAAATAAGTCTACTGTTTATAATGTTCTTAGCAGTGGGATAAAGAAGTAGAGGAAACCTTATGAATTTGTAAGAATGGAAATAGTTCACGATATGTTCAACCACTTAACATGTGATTGACATACACCACGCATCTTTTTGTGTATCGATCAAGTTATAAGGGAAGAGTAATACGGAAGAGAGCGCTAGGTTTTTAGTGTTTTATATCTAAAGCATAAGTAAACTAGCATGGAATAGACAATATGAGATAGTTTACTTAAATCTTGACCATCCGTATATTTGAAATTACAATATAAAGGTAAAACTTAGGAAAGCCGGTGTGTAGTAGATGGAAAATGTAAAGTGGATCACAGTTACAAATCCTGAAGAGGGTGCAAAAGAAGTATTTAAGGTAATTGAGGAAGAGTTGCAAAATGACAGACTACACGTTCTTGGACTGGCAACAGGCAGCACAATGATCCCAGTTTATCAAGAGTGGATTCATTCAGATCTAGACTTTTCAGAAGTTACAGCATTTAACTTAGACGAGTATGTTGGTTTAGACGCTGATAATCCAAATAGCTATGCATATTTCATGCGCCATCATTTGTTCAGTAAGAAACCGTTCAAGGAAACGCATATCCCGAATGGTATGGCGGAAGATCTAGATAAAGAATGTATGGAATACGAACAACAGTTAAATTCCCACCCACTCGATATTCAGCTATTAGGAGTAGGTGAGAATGGTCATATAGCATTTAACGAACCAGGCACTCCGTTTGACTCTGTTACACATGTTGCGACGCTTACAGATTCGACACTAGGTGTAAATTGCCAGTACTTCGAAAATGATGATAAAATTCCTACTATCGCGTTGACGATGGGGATCTCTTCTATTAATAAAGCACGTAAATTAATCATGGTGGCGTTTGGCGAGAAGAAACGCGCGGCTATGGAAAAGCTTAAATCAGGTGAAGTTACTACAGAGTGGCCGATCACTAAATTATTGCTTCATAAAGATGTAATTGTGATTACAGACTTACAATTCGACTAATAGAACCCGTTAAAACAAGTGATGAAACTACTCATCGCTTGTTTTTTTTACGTGGAGAAAACTATAGAGACAAAATGTAATAAAACGACACTATTCGACATATAACTGTTACGAAAATGTAATATACGGACGTTTTAAACATGGTAAAGTATTATCAACATAAAGACTTAGAATATAGTTTATGAATACATAGGATTATTGGAGGAACATATGAATCTAGTAAAGAAGATATTTTCTGTATTAGCAATGTCAATTTTATTACTCGTCGCTCCTTTTGCAGGACAAGCAGATGCATCAACTAAAGCTACAAACATTTCTAAAACAGCGACAAGTCTAACAGGTATTAAATATCGATATGGTGGCACGACAAGAGCAGGTTTTGACTGCTCAGGCTATGTAGGTTATGTGTTTAAACAAAATGGTTTAAAAGTGGCACGTACTTCTCGTGCAATGTACGCTTCAGGTCGCAGTGTTAATAAGTCTAACTTACGCTCAGGTGATCTCGTATTCTTCGACATAACTGGCCGCGGAGTTTCACATGTTGGTATTTACATAGGTGACGGAAAGTTTGCGCATGCCTCTGCTAGTAAAGGCGTGCGAGTGGATCGAATAAATGATCCTTATTACTGGGCGAAGCGCTACATCGGAGCTAAGCGCGTTGCTGGTGTATAAGTAACCACTTCTAAAAAAATATACAAAAAAACGATCTTTCAATTCTAGAAGATCGTTTTTTTTGTACGTAATAACAAAAGGCTGGGACATTACTAGAAAATAGACCGTTCCCATGCGATCCAAAAGGCACGCTTGAGCCACCTCGTCGCTAGTGTCCTTCATCCATTTTTGAGGTTTTGTCCCAGTTTCTTGTGTTAGTTTGTTGAATCCTGTGGGACACGGATGGTCCATTGTGTGAAATCTAGTTGTTCTTTTAGGATTAATTCCTTTGGATATATGAATGTCCAAGGCATTGTGCTGTTTGCATTCACTGAAAGTGGGGGATTTAGGTCAAATGTGCCCCGCGCTACTAGTTCTCCAGCTGCATCAAGTAATTCAAGCGGTAACTTCTCAATATTGAGTTGCTTTGAGTGACCGTTACGGACAAACACGGATGCGGAAATGTTTCCATCTTGTTGTGTTTGTATTTGGAAACCAGCGATATTTACTTCGCCTGGCTTTAATTTCGGTAGACCGCTCACTATTTCTGCCAAAGCTTCTTTTTGCTTAGTAGGTAGCTGCTCTTCCCATGCAGGTGCAAGTTCTAACTGGTGGGGCTTCAAGGATTGTACATTGAACGCTAGTTTCCAGTTTTCTGTAGGAATGTCTGTTGCCAGTTGATCTTTCTTTTCGAAGACGAATACCCATGGACGGGCACTACGCGCAGGAATTTCGCCTAGTTCATTTAAATCGAACTCGGCTGAAGCGGCAGTATTACCTTCGTTATCTAGTAGTAATAACTCGATTGGACCTACTGTGATTGCTTGGTCAAGTGAAGAACGGAAAAATGCTTTTACTAACCAGCTACCGTTTGCAGGTTCGCTATCAATATCGATACCTGATAAAGAGATTTGGTTTGGTTTTAATGGATCTATTTCATTTGCAAGGAAACGAAAAACGTATTCTTGCTCTTGTGTCAGATTCCATTCTGGGTGAAGGGATAGCGCTGTTTCGATATCTTCGTCACCAGCAACACTTTGTGTATTTTCCAAAATTTCTTCGGATCCAACGGTACTGTCTAATCCGGTTTTATTAGTCTTTTTAAATAGATTGAAGAGTTTCATTGGGAAACCCCCTCCTGTAGTTGTGAAGTTTGTTGCTTCATGAATACGATAATTTCAGACGCGATATCGCGGCGTAGACGTTGGAAATGCTGAGCGAATAACTGTAAGCCTTCCCGCTGATAGATACGCATCGGATCTTCTTGTCCATAAGAACGCAATCCGATTCCTTCTTTTAGACGAGTCATTACTTCTAAATGCTTGACCCACATCGTGTCTAGGTAGCTCAGCATGACTTGTGGGAGTAGTTGAGTTACTTGTTCATTATCAGTGAATGAGTCGATAAATGCAAACAACTCTTCCAAGCTATCGTCGTATTGTTTCATAATATCTTTAGTGCGTTCCAAAGACTTTGGTAGCTCGACAGGAGTTAGCAATAGGGCGTTCATCGTACGTTCGATTCGGTCGAAATCCCAGTTGTCCGGAATCTCATTTTCTGGACAACTATCTAGTACAACGAATTCTACTGTTTCTGAAAGCATTGTCTTTAGCTTGCCGAAAATATCTTTTCCTTCTAGTACGCGATTGCGCAATGAATAGATAACTTCTCGCTGATCATTGATGACGTCATCGAGCTTCAAATTATACTCACGCATAGAGAAGTGTGCACCTTCAACAATTCGCTGCGTACGTTCCGTCAGTTCATGTACTTCAGAATTCAATACTTTTCCGTTTTCATCAGTACGAACTTTTGTCAGGAACTTTTCTAGTTCTTCAGGAGAAAAACGAATATACATCTCGTCTTCCAATGAAAGATAGAATTGACTTTCCCCGTGGTCACCTTGTCGACCTGAACGACCGCGTAATTGATTGTCTATTCGGCGGCTCTCGTGCTTTTCAGTACCTAATACGAATAATCCGCCATTTTCTACCACACCTTCACCGAGCACGATATCGGTTCCGCGACCTGCCATGTTAGTAGCGACAGTAATATGTCCGGGTTGTCCTGCTTGTGAAATTAAGTCTACTTCTTGCTCCACGCTTTTGGCGTTTAGTAAGTGGAAGTTTAGTCCTTCTTCACGTAGGTGTTTAGCTACTGCTTCAGATTGTAAAATTGATGTTGTTCCTACTAAAACAGGTTGCCCATTTGCGTGGCGTGCCGCAACTTCTTTCGCTACTGCCTTGTATTTATCTTCAGTCGTTTTGAAGACTAAATCTGTTGCGTCAATACGTGCACGCGGACGGTTCGTTGGAATTTGAATGACTTCCATATTATACACTTCACGAAATTCCTTATCTTGCGTTTTGGCAGTACCCGTCATACCGCAAAGTTTTGGATACATACGGAAATAGTTTTGAATTGTAATTTGCGCTTGTGCTTTATTTTCATCTGTAATCGGTACACCTTCTTTAGCTTCGATTGCTTGGTGCAAACCGTCCGATAACGTTCTACCTTCCATGATTCGCCCGGTGAACATATCGACAAGCTCGATTTTATCCTCTCGCACGATATAATCGACATCGCGTGTAAAGATCACGAATGCGCGAACAGCTTGGATTACATAATGGTAAAGTGTTTGGTGTTGAAGATCATATAGGTTATCGATGCCAAATGCTTTCTCCACTTTTTCAATACCTTGTTCTGTAAGGGAAGTAGCTTTCGTTGCATCGTCAAATTCAAAATCATCACCCTTTTTAAAGCGTTTCGCAAGACGAGCGGATATATGATGTAAATCAGCATCTGCTTGCATCTTACCAGCGACGATTAACGGTGTTTTTGCTTCATCAATCAAGACGCTGTCTACCTCATCTATAATCGCAAAATGATACGGTCGCTGAACTTTCTGAGAAGGATGCTGAACCATATTGTCACGTAAATAGTCAAAACCAAATTCTGTCCCGACACCGTATGTAATGTCTGATTGATAGGCTGCTTGCTTCGCAGGTCCTTGCATCATCGGTACATTCAATCCGACAGTCAAACCAAGAAAACGGTGAATTTGCCCAATTTGTTCATAGTCACGCTTTGCTAAGTAATCATTGACTGTAATAACGTGTACACCTTTACCTTCTAGTGCTCGTACATAAGAGGGGAGGGACGCAACGAGAGTTTTCCCTTCGCCAGTAGGCATTTCTGAAATATTACCTTCCGTTAATACGGCGCCACCGATTAACTGCACATCGAAATGGCGCATACCAAGAACCCGCTTAGAAGCTTCTCGCACAACCGCGAAAGCATCTGGCAAGATATTCTCGACCGTTGCGCCGTTTTGTAATTGTTCTTTGAATTGCTCGGTCATTCCCGACAAATCATCATCCGACATGGCGATATATGTAGGCTCTAGTGAATTAATCCGCTCTACGATTTTACGATATTTACGTAGCTGACGTTCACTAGTCCCAGTTTTACGCTTAAAAAAATTCAACATAAATTAGACGCTCCTTTTAAATCTCTAACTCAATGAGAGATTCCTATCCATTTTACCAAAAAGCCTTATAAAAGACTATCCATAGAATAAAGCTTGTACATACCATCAAGTGAAACTAAAAGTTGTGGAGCATTTGATTCGTTAAAAAGTAGAAATCATAGAAGTGTCATAGTTTATGCACATTCAATTAAGGGGATGTAAAGAGTGAGTGTCCTTAATGATGAAATCTAGTATCATCCGTGTTATAATGGAAAGCAATATGAACTTATTGCTAATTGGGGAGGAAAGACATGTTATTCATCGCAATGTCTGTAGCTTTTATCGCTGCTATCATACTAACACCGCTTGTCATCAAGCTCGCTTATCGGATCGGTGCGGTTGACCGTCCCAATTATCGAAAAGTACATGCGAGAATTATGCCTAGAATCGGCGGACTAGCAATTTTTGGTGCGTTTATTATTGGATATGCTATTTTATTGCCTAAAGACGAGCACGCAGTTGGTATTTTGGTCGGTGCGGCATTAATCGTTTTGATTGGCTTTTTAGATGATATGTTAGAAATTACAGCGAAAGCAAAATTATCGGGTCAATTAGTAGCGGCTTTAGTCGTTGTGTTATGGGGCGGTTTACAAATTGAGTTTATCAATTTGCCGTTTATCGGACAATTAGACTTTGGTTATTTAAGTATTCCTATCACAATTATCTGGATCATAGGTATTACAAATGCCATTAACTTGATCGACGGATTAGATGGTTTAGCGGCAGGGGTTTCCACAATTGCGTTGATTGCTATTACAGTAATGGCGGCGCTCATGGGTGATTTCTTTGTTGCAGCTACAGCGTCTATATTAGCGGCGAGTTCGCTCGGATTCTTAATCTTCAACTTTCATCCGGCGAAAATTTTTATGGGCGATACCGGATCACTGTTCCTTGGGTTCATGATTTCCGTTCTAGCATTGCTTGGTTTTAAGAACGTCGCAGTTGTATCATTAGTTATTCCAATTATTATGTTAGGTGTACCGATTTCTGATACATTCTTTGCAATTGTTAGGCGTGTACGAATGAAGCAGTCCATAACAGCGGCTGATAAGTCACATTTACATCATTGTTTACTACGTGTAGGTTTTTCGCATAGACAAGCTGTATTAACGATTTACGGAATCGCAATTTTGTTTGGTGCAGCAGCGGTTCTATTCTCTCAAGCGACGGTTTGGGGAGCATTGCTACTCATTTTCGTTATGCTTATTGTCATCGAGCTGTTTGTCGAACTTATTGGTTTGGCAGGCGCAAATTATCGTCCGTTATTGAATTTAGTTCGAATGATTGGAAAATAACTATATAAAGCTCTTATCTGCCATATGCGGATAAGAGCTTTTTGATTATAGATAAATGGGACTTAAACAGCGGTTTGGGATTGAATGCAAAGATGTGCTTCCAACGCTACGCTTATGTGCGCAAAAGCCGTTCTACGTTACGGATCTCGCTACAGAGGGGGACGCGTTCCGGAGGGCGCTACTTGAGCCTCCTCGTCCGCTAACGCTACTTGCGGGGTCTCAAGGTTCGCGCTGATCCTCCCGGAGTCGCCCCCTCTTTCGCTCCAATCCTACTGACAGACTATAGGTACTCTTAGAGTTCATTGTAGTTATCAAGCGACTTAGTGTCTGTTCTCTATTATTTTAAGTTCAAATGAAAAACCTCATTATAAATCTGAACATTCCACTTACTAACTTCAGGAAAAGACACCAGTGAAACGCAGCGTAAAGGTATTCTATCTACTCACCCAAATTACTTTGCCGATAAAAGAAAAGAGCTCTTATCCACAAAAAAACGGATAAGAGCTCTAAGTAAGTTTATTGATGGGCTAATTCGGATGCGGTTTGAGTTGTGTTTAATTCGGTTAAAGAAGAGGAGTCGGGGATCAATCCGAGATGTGACTTTAGGATTTGTCTTGTCTCTTCCAAGTTCCGTTCATCCAGTTTGTAATAGTAAATACCTGTCGACATATCATCATAGCCACTAAGTGTTAGTGTATCTACTTCAGGCATACCGGTTTTGACATACTCTATGAAAGAAAGCATTTGTTTGGAGGTCATGTCCGTCTTCATATTCTCACCAAGCGCATTGATTACATCGCTGTATTTAGTAAGGGACTTGATTGACGTAGCTTCCTTAATCATCGCCTGGAGAATCATTTGCTGACGTTTGCCACGCTCGATGTCGCTGTCAAGTTTACGTGTTCTTGCTAAAGCTAGTGTATGACGCCCGTCTAATCGTTGAAGACCTGGCATTAAGTGTATCGCATTGTTATCATTTTCATCTTTTTCGATGCGCTCATAGGGGACTTCAACTTCCACTCCGCCAAGTGCATCAACAACGTCGATAAATGCATTGAAGTTCATCTTAATATAATAGTTGATTGGAATATCGAATAAACTTTCTACTGTATCAATCGAAGCAGCAGTTCCACCGAAAGCGTGCGCATGTGCAATTTTATCTCTATAATTTACTCTTGGAATGTAGACATAAGAATCGCGGGGAATACTGACTAGTTTTACGCTCTTAGCTTTCGGGTTCAATGTGGCTACAATCAATGCATCGGATCTACCATGGCCTTCCATTTGGTGGCGTGCTTCACTTTCGTCAACACCAACTAACAGAATGGATATTTTGTCCTTTGCTGGCTCCACATGCAGTTCTTGTGGTTCTTTTTGAGCGAGAGGCGCGTACGAACGGTCTAATACTGCCACGGTTTGATTGTGTAGTTTAAATAGATAGGCTGTGGCGCCTATTGCTGCTATTAGAAAGGTGAATGCAGATATTTTCAAGAAGCGCTTAGTTTTTGCCCAAGATGCCTTCTTCTTTTTATATTCTTCTCTTTTCATTTTATACCTCCAAGGTGTACGGCACGAAAAGCCGCCAATGGCGAGTCAAGCAAAAGTAAGCCGTGACTTGCCAAAATAGGAAGGTGTTCCTACTTCTTCCGTTACACGTTTAATTGAAAAAATAGCGTATCAATAGTAAGTTGCACCTTTATCTATTATAACTGTTTTTCGAACTGACGTATAGTTATATCAAATGGCAAACTCTAGAAACTCATGACATACTTGCGTAACAATAACTTGCCCGTTAGTAAGTTCCATAATCCATTCAGTAAAAGTTATGTCATCTTCCACAGGAACATATAAAAACAGTTCGACGTCCTCCTCATAGACAATTTCTTTTAATGGGTAAACAGATTGTCGTACTTCATTTTCAACTTTACCGAGCCATGTATAATCAATGGTGACTTTTGTCAATGCATGCAATTTTCTTTCTACAACACCTGTTGCTGCAATTCCTTCTGAAGCAGCTTTACCATAGGCGCGAATCAATCCACCACCGCCAAGTTTAATGCCACCGAAGTAACGTGTAACGACGATGACAGTGTCCTTTAACTGTTGCTTTTTCAGGACCTCCAATATGGGAACGCCAGCTGTGCCTGAAGGTTCCCCGTCGTCATTGGCTTTTTGAATCTGGTCGTGTTCACCAATTATATAAGCAGAGCAATTATGTGTCGCTGTATGATGATCTTTTTTAATTTCTTGAATGAAGTCCATCGCATCTTGTTCTGTCTCAACTCGTTTAACAAATGAAAGAAAACGGGATTTTTGAATCACGAATTCACTTTCGCCATAAATTTGTACTGTTTTATAATTTGCTCGCATTTGTCGAACCCCCTACATTTGTAATATACTTATAATACTTTTACATCATTGTGATGATATACTGTTAGTAGAAGTGTATAAGTAATTAGGCTAAACTGCAATGCTGCTCACTTCGCATATTTTACATAGACAGGTGCGGGAGGGAGTAATTTGAACGAGAAGGCGATAGACATCCAACAAATGGAAAATATCTTTAGCGATATGGTAAATGTGATGGATCGGTCGAAAACTGACATATTTTTAATTAGTGAACAAAGCCGCCAAAGTTTTGAAGAAATGCAAAAAGAGTTAGTGGAAGTGAAAGAAAGCATTTCGCATGTCATAACGGAAGGCGACTATTTAGAAGATATGTCACGCCACTCTAGAAAACGCTTGGCAAACGTGTCGAAGGATTTCATAAATTACAGCGAAGATGAAGTGAAGCGGGCTTATAGTGTTGCAAATGATTTGCTTGTACGCGTCTCGATCAATAAAATGGAAGAAAAGCAGTTGCGGGAGAGACGAGATGAACTGGAACGCCGGCTTGCGATGCTACTCTCGACAATTGAAAGAGCTGATCAACTTGTTAATCAAGTAACTACTGTGATTACTTACTTAACATCGGATTTGAAAAATGTAAGTGCAGCTCTTGAAACGGCTCGTCATAAACAAGACTTTGCTATTCAAATTATTCAAGCTCAAGAAGAAGAGCGAAAGCGACTGTCACGTGATATTCACGATGGACCCGCACAAATGTTAGCGAATGTGTTGTTGCGTTCTGGCTTGATTGAGAAGATATTTGTACAACATAGCCCGGACAAAGCCTTACAGGAACTGTCTTATCTAAAAGAGATGGTAAGGGGAGCATTATCGGAAGTGCGACGTATTATTTATGATCTTCGTCCGATGGCTTTAGATGATTTAGGGCTTGTTCCGACATTACGGAAGTATTTATCAACCATTAGTGAATATAAGGCACCGCTAACCATCCATTTTCATAGCAATGGAGCTGAAAGAAGATTCAATTCCAATTTTGAAGTGGGGATTTTTCGACTTATACAGGAATCTGTGAATAACTCTATCAAACATGCGAAAACAGATGAAATCTGGGTGAAAATTGAGTGGTTGCGCGATACTGTAAATATACTCGTTAAAGACAAAGGCTGCGGTTTTGATACAAAAGAAGTAAAAGAAAAATCATTTGGTTTGATTGGGATGCAGGAGCGTGTGGATTTATTAAAAGGAGACATGAATGTAATTTCGAAAATTGGAGAAGGCACATCGCTTCTTTTACGAATACCGCTAGATGAAGAACTGTAAGTGACGTATACATTGGGAGGAATAGAATATGGTAACAACAAAAATTTTAATCGTAGATGATCATCAGTTATTCCGAGAAGGTGTAAAACGAATTTTGGATTTTGAAGATTCGTTTAACGTAGTAGCTGAAGGTGACGATGGAAGTGAAGTACTTGAAGTGTATCGTCAGTGCGAGCCGGACGTCGTTCTTATGGATATTAATATGCCGCGTATGAATGGTATCGATGCTACAGAGCAGTTAGTGAATGAATACCCAGATGCAAAAGTGATCATGCTCTCTATTCATGATGACGAATCTTATGTGACACATGCGTTGAAGACAGGTGCACTTGGTTATATGTTGAAAGAGATGGATGCTGATGCAATTGTACAAGCTATTAAAGTAGTAGCAAATGGTGGGTCGTATTTGCACCCGAAAGTGACGCATAACCTCGTATCTGAATTCCGTCGTTTGAGTGAAAGAGAACATAAAGGATCATTCCAACAAAACGATATCCGTCGTCCACTTCATTTATTGACGAAGCGTGAATGTGAAGTATTACAGTTATTGACAGATGGCCAGAGTAACCGAACAATCGGTGAAACGCTATTCATTTCAGAAAAGACCGTGAAAAACCACGTCTCTAGTATACTACAGAAGATGAATGTGAATGACCGCACACAAGCAGTCGTTACAGCAATCAAAAATGGTTGGGTAGAAGTTAAATAAAACAAAATGAAAAGGTCTTTTAAAATTGAAAGGCCTTTTTCTCTATGTGGGAGGAAATTATGAAAAAGAAATTAGCAGCCGCATCAATTGCTTTGGCTTTAGTTTTAGGTGCATGTAATAATTCAGAAGATACAAATCCAAATGATGTCGATAACGGAGAAGCAACTCCTGGAAATGGAGTAATTGATCATGGTGTGGATGACAATAAAGTAGGGTTCAGTATGTCGGGCGATCAAGTCGAAGAAGCAGCAGGTGTTCCGGGTGAAGAACGCGAGGCTATACTAGCGACATTTAATAAATATATTGAGACGTTTAACAATCAGGACATCGACGGTTATCTCGCGACATTATCCAACGAAAAATACGATCTCGAAGAAGAACGTGTAGTTTTAGAAGATATATTCAAATCGGCATCTGTAAAACGTGAGGCTGATAATGAAACCATTGTGAAATATAATGAAAAAGAAGCACAATTATTCACTACAATAAAAACGACATTTACTGACCTGAAAAGCGGCGTAGAGAATGCACCAGAAGGACGTCAAGTGACTGTCTTTAGTAAAGAAGGCGGTCAATGGAAAGTCTTTTCTATTTACTTTATCGGTGACGAATCGGGAAACGAACCTAAAAACTAATGAAAGTTCCAGCAAATACGCTGGAGCTTTTTTATGTAGAAAAATGAAAAAAGTTTACCATACTACAGATGCTTGCATTTTTAACTATATAGAATTATAATTTGTGTAAGAACACTTGTTCCTACCCGAGGAGGTGACCTACATGCCTTTCCTTCCCAATGAGGCATTACCCTATATGGAGAACTATATATACTTACCAATGCTACTAACCATTCTAGAACGAGACCGAAGTATTCTACAGCAAGTTCCATTGAAACTAAAAAGTCCATACTTTCATTTATTGGATGAAACGATGGATGCCGTAACGATTGATCTACAAAAAACAGCGAACTATTTACGGCAACGTAATATGAAAGTGGTTCGTCAAGCGACAGACGAATTATTTACGGAGTATCTATTCTTGCACAATGGCTATGAAGAGACACGCCGCTATTTGAATGTACGTTTACGTAATCGTACCGAAGAGCTGTTAAATCAATATCTTAGGAAATTGGAGCGTCAGAATTTTTACGATCCATAATCATATAATAGGAACTTCTTAATTCTTCTTGGGTATTGTCAAATTGTAACGACAGTATGTGTGACAGTGCCAATTGACGGTAAACAGTTGCCATCGAAGTATCCAATGGCATATGCGTATCATTTTTCAATACAACAGAGACGCCATTTTTACATTGATGTGTATCTTTCACTGCATGATAAGCAACCCACGAATTTTTATGTAGTGTTGGTGACAGTAAAGGAAAGAATAACAGCGGTCGATTATATAAATGTGTTAGCATGATTGGCGGCTTTGGACGATTTTTTAAATCATTTTTTGAACTGTTAATAATCGAATCAAAGTTCGTACGATAATGAGCGCAAGAGTCTTTCATAATTTCTAAAGGCGTTTTTTCGACAATGAATGTGCGATTGTTTTCTACAACTTTTGTATAGAATGGATTTGAATGTTGTCCATGAAGTAATGCAAAAGTATGAAACGTAACGATATAAGAAGACAAATTCTGCTGATTTACCACAGCGTTCCCTCCCTAGTAATAGGACGATATACTCGTTTTATTAATTATATGACAGAATAAGCTAAAATCAATAATAAAAATGAGAAAATATAAAATATTCTATTAAATAGTTCATATTCTTTCAATTATAATTTTAAAAAGCCACCGACAAAATGTGCTGTCGGTGGCTTCAGATCACTTCTGATATTCAATTGCGGCTACACCAAGTGTTTTGGCCGCTGCAATCATTGCTTTTTCATCAATGTCGAAACGTGGATGGTGATGAGGGAAAGCATCTGTTGGTTTAGCGCCTGTGAAGAAGAATGTGCCAGGCACTTTTTCCAAGTAATACGCGAAATCTTCTCCGCCCATCTGTGGTTGCATTTCCTCTACACCTTTTAGATCAGGAATAGATTCTGCAACCGTTTTTAGGAATTCTGTTTCTTTTTCATGATTAATGACTGCGGGATAGCCTCGGAAATACTCTACTTCAATCTGACAATCATTTGTGATTGCTGTACCTTCTGCTACGCGCTTAATTTCCCGCTCCATCAAATCACGGTTTTCTGGTGTGAATGTACGCACCGTGCCACCTAAAACTGCTTGGTCCGCGATAACGTTGAACGCATTATCTGCAACGAAAGAGCCGACTGATAATACAGCTGATTCGATTGGATCTACACGTCTGGAAACGATTTGTTGTAAGTTCATGACTAACTGCGAACCGATAACGACCGCATCTTTTGTTTGCTGAGGAGAAGCACCATGTCCACCAGCACCTTGTATTTTAATCGAGAAGCGGTCAGCTGCGGCCATAACCGGACCCGCTGCATAGTAAATGACCCCTGTATCATAAAGTGACCAAAGATGCGTACCGAAAATCACATCTACTCCGTCAAGACAGCCATCTTCAATCATTGCAATCGCGCCACCTGGAGCCATTTCTTCAGCGTGTTGATGGATGAAAACATATTCACCGGCTAAGTCTTCGCGCATTTCATTTAGTGCTTTTGCTAGTTGCAGAAGTGTTGCTGTATGACCATCATGTCCGCAAGCATGCATGACACCAGGTACTTTAGAAGCGTACGGTGTGTCTTTTTGATCTTGTATAGGTAGCGCGTCAAAGTCCGCACGCATTGCCACGGTTTTCCCGGGCTTACTACCTTTTACGCGTGCAACTACACCGTTACCGCCGACACCTGTTCGAATATCGATTCCCAATTGTTTATAAAAATCCGCAATGTACGCAGCGGTTTTTTCTTCTTTAAATGAAACTTCTGGATTCATATGCAAATAGCGTCGAATCTCTACCATATCGTCATAAGATTGTTCTAACTTCTTGAATAATCGATCTTTCATTAAAATAACCCCTTCCAGACTAAGAATCCACATGTGAAACACAGTGTTTATTATAACAAGTAGAGTGAAGGGTCGCAAATTTCGAAATCCGAAGTTTTAGATAAAAGTACGAAAAAAAGGTTTGACGTGTAATCGTCAAACCTCCTCAGTCGGTGTCTTGTAAGTCGCGGTATAAGGTGCACTTGCGAAAATGTGTAGAGTCGAGCCGCCTTGATCCTTGAAATCATTCGGATTAGATAGTTTATATCCCGGTGAGTTACGCCATAAATTGTATAAGCGTTTATCCGTCCATTCCGTCAAAATAATATACGTATCAGAACCAATGGGGCGTAATAGACGGAAAGCGATGAAGCCAGGGATGCTTTGAAGTTTTTCGCCCATCTCTTTGTAACGATGTTCGAAAATCGGTTTACCTTCATCCGTTACTGCGACGTTGTCTAGCGCAAAGTATCCAGGTTCTGTCAGGCTACCAAATGTACCTACTACTTCATATTTACGTGGTGTTTGGAACACGGATTTGCCATTCGTTTCATGTAACAAAAGCGTGTGACCGCCACCGTTCATTAAAAATATAGATTCATTCACATGCTTATCTTTGACCTTTTCCATAAAATCGATAGTTCCAGTCGTTATATAAATATTCATCGATACTTCCTCCTTTGGCTAGTAACAACTATTTTACATTCTATAGTAATTAGTTCCCTAAAATTACTCGAATCAAACACTGAGATAGCTAGTTTAAAGTAAATCATTGTCTAAACCATGGCAGGTTAGGAGGTAAACCAAGCACAAAATTATGACAAAGTCGCAATTCGCTATACATTGACTAATCAACCGTTTATTATGAGTAACGTATATCTTCTTAACAACTGTAAAGCATAAAATTATGGAAAGAGGAATCGGTGAAAATGACAACATTTAATGATACGTTATTGCGTGCAGCAAGAGGCGAGGAAATTGAGCACACACCTGTGTGGTTCATGCGTCAAGCGGGACGTTCACAACCAGAATATCGGAAAATTAAAGAGAAATACTCCTTGGAAGAAATCACACATCAACCTGAATTATGTGCTTATGTAACAAAGCTACCTGTTGATCAGTATGATGTAGATGCAGCTATTTTATATAAAGATATTGTAACACCATTAGTTGGAATCGGAGTGGACGTAAAGATTAAAGCGGGCGTGGGTCCAGTAATCTCTAATCCTATTCGTTCCGTTGCAGATATTGAAAAGCTAGGCGAGTTTTCAGCGGAAGAACAAGTTCCCTACGTTTTGGAAACAATCAAAATCCTAACGAAAGAACAATTGAATGTTCCGCTGATTGGTTTTGCTGGAGCGCCTTTCACACTTGCGAGTTATATGATTGAAGGCGGACCGTCGAGAAGTTATAATTTGACAAAATCATTTATGGTTTCTGAACCACAGGCTTGGTTTGCGTTAATGGATAAATTAGGGGATATGACGATTGCATATATCCAAGCACAAGTAGCAGCGGGTGCTAAAGCTGTGCAAATCTTTGACTCATGGGTAGGAGCGTTACACGTTTCAGACTACAGAATTTTCATCAAACCAACGATGACACGTATCTTCTCTGAACTTCGTAAGCTAAACGTCCCGTTGATTACATTTGGTGTAGGGGCAAGCCACTTAGCAAATGAATGGCATGACCTTCCAGTAGACGTAGTCGGATTGGATTGGCGTTTATCTATTAAAGAAGCAGGGGAACGTGGTCTTACAAAGACGCTTCAAGGAAACCTGGATCCAACGCTGTTACTTGCAGATTGGTCAGTTATTGAAGAACGTGCGAAGCGTATTGTCGAAGAAGGCGTTGAACACGGCAGCCATATCTTTAACTTAGGACATGGTGTCTTCCCAGAAGTACAGCCTGCGACATTGAAACGCTTGACAGCTTTTGTACACGAATACAGTGCACAATTACGCGCAAAATAAAAATCGACCTTGAGGTGAACATGATGACGAAAAAGAAAATGGGTTTACTCGTAATGGCTTACGGAACACCTTACTCCTATGAGGATTTAGAGCCATATTACACGCATATTAGAAGAGGCCGTCCACCAGCACCAGAACAGCTGGAGGATCTACGTAATCGCTATGAAGCGATCGGTGGTATCTCTCCGCTTGCCCGCATTACAGAAGATCAAGCATATGCATTAGGTAATCGTTTAAACGAAATACAAGACGACATCGAATTCAATGTTTATATCGGTTTAAAACATATTGCGCCATTTGTTGAAGATGCTGTACAAGCAATGGAAAATGACGGTATTAAAGAAGCGGTATCTATCGTATTAGCACCGCATTTCTCTACATTCTCAGTAAAATCCTATAACGGCCGCGCGAAAGAAGAAGCGGACAAGCATGGTATTTCTTTGACTTCTGTGGAAAGTTGGTACAAGCAACCTAAGTTCATCGACTATTGGTCCAATCAATTGCGTCAAACATATGATGCAATGGACGAAGCAGAACGTGAAAATACATGTCTTATCGTTTCAGCGCATTCATTGCCTGAAAAGATTTTAGCAAACGGTGATCCGTACGCAGATCAACTGAAAGAAACGGCGGAGTTGATCACAGAAGCAGCGGGTGTAAAAACGTATGCACTAGGTTGGCAAAGTGAAGGACAAACACCAGATCCTTGGTTAGGACCAGACGTACAAGATCTAACACGTGAATTACATGAAACAAAAGGCTACCAATCATTTGTCTATACGCCAGTAGGCTTCGTTTCCGATCACTTGGAAGTGTTATACGACAATGATTATGAGTGTAAAGTCGTTTGTGACGATATCGGTGCGGTCTACCATAGACCAGCTATGCCGAATACTGATCCATTATTTGTAGATGCAATGGCAGACGCTGTACTTGATCAGTTGAAAGAATCGATTTAAATTTGGAAGGATCGGAGTGACGGAGGACATGAGCGAACGAAAAAAAGTAGTCATTATCGGTGGAGGCATCACTGGGCTCTCGTCAGCGTATTATATGCAAAAAGAAGCCCGTGAGCATGGACTTCCTCTAGATATCACCTTAATAGAAGCATCTACTGAACTAGGTGGGAAAATCCAAACAGTCCATCGAGACGGCTATGTGATCGAACGTGGCCCCGACTCCTTTTTAATACGCAAGAAAAGTGTGGATCAATTGGCTAGTGATTTGGGAATAGCGGATCAGCTTGTTAGAAATGCGACAGGCCAAGCCTATATTTTATTGCATGGTAAAATGCATCCTATTCCAGCAGGCGCTGTGATGGGGATTCCAACCGAAATTAAACCATTTATCACGTCGGGGCTATTTAGCTTAAGCGGCAAGTTACGAGCAGCGGGTGATTTTGTCCTTCCGCGTTCTGGAGTAACGGGCGATCAGTCACTTGGTAAATTTTTCAGACGACGCTTCGGTACAGAAGTGGTGGAAAATCTAATCGAGCCGTTGCTGTCGGGTGTTTATGCCGGTGATATTGAACATATGAGCTTAGAATCAACATTCCCACAGTTTTATGAGGTGGAAAAAAACTATCGAAGCTTAATTTTGGGCATGAAAAAAACAACGCCTAAACAGTTGCCGCAAAAAAATAGCCATAGTTCAAAGAAAATGGGTGCGTTCCATACATTCAAAAATGGCTTGGAGTCCGTGGTAGATGCACTCGAAAAGCAACTTGATCAAGTAGACGTCATGAAAGGTACGCGCGTAGTCAAAATCAACAAGCAAGGTGAGCGTGCAATTCTAACTTTAAGTGATCAGCAGCAAATTGACGCAGATGCTGTTATTTTGGCGACAAGCCATACAGTGGCGCGGCAATTATTTGAGTCGCACGGACTGCTTAAGGAATTAGGAACAATACCGATGACGTCTGTTGCTACAGTAGCACTCGGCTTTCCTAAAGATGCGATAAAACGTGAAATTGATGGTACCGGCTTCTTAGTTCCGCGCAGTAGTAATCACTCGATTACGGCTTGTACATTAGTCGATCGAAAATGGCCGACAACGACTCCTGATGATAAAGTGTTGGTCAGAGCATTCGTTGGACGTGTTGGGGAAGAGGCAATTGTTGATTTGCCTGACAGCGATATTGAGAAAATTGTGCTAAAAGACTTGCGGGAGATTCTGGATATTCAAGGTGAGCCAGAGTTCTGTATTATTACACGCTGGAAAGATGACCGGCCGCAGTATCGGGTGGGTCATAAAGAGAAAGTACTTAGAGCTAAAGAAGAACTCCGGCAACAATACCCTATGATTCAACTAGCAGGCGCTTCCTATAACGGAGTCGGCCTGCCGGACTGTATCAATCAGGGAGTCGACGCTATGGAGAACGTCTTGAAACAGCTATTCAAATAAAAAAGGTTCAAGCAGCCAGTGTATATGGTTGCTTGAGCTTTTTAAATTGTAGACTAAAGTAAGTTAGAAGGTGAGGGAATGCCGTTTCGCTGCGTTTCAGGCGGACGCGTGTCTTAAGGGAGCGCGGTGAACCACACCTTAAATCCGATGCTCCTAACGCTTCGCTTTTACTCGCAAAAGCCGTTCTTCGTTACGGCTTTCGCTACGCTCTGGGTGTTTCACCTGTCCCGCTGATCCTCCCAGAGTCGCCGCCTTACACTCCGCTTCACTAGATATTTCCCTGAAGATAGCAAGTGGATATTCAGCTTTCGACTTTGTCTTTTCATTTGGACTTAAAAAGGTAAAGATGCAACACTAAGTCACTTAAAAACTACAATGAAATCTAAATGTACCTGTAATATATTTATGGGATTGAAGCGTAAGAGGCGGCGACACCGAGAGGATCAGCGTGCGCCTTGAGACCCTGGACTGAGCGCAGCGATGGAAGCGGCTCAAGCCACGCCCTCCGGAAAGCGTCCGCCTCTGTAGCTTCAATCCCGGACCACGCACCATGTATTCATTTCTACGTACTATCTATTTCCTACAAGCAAAACAGTTCAAGTAGCCATTCTAATCGGCTACTTGAACTGTTTTTGTCTAGCGACTATCTATTTTTAAACATAAAAAAAAGCGAATATATGCATATCCGCCGAATGAAAGGTTAATTTATTTTACGTTACAGTGATCACATTGATTTGAGTAGCACTCATGCTGCTCTTCGATTTCGTTTCCGCATGACACACAAACCTTTGCCGGCAAGTTCTTGAAGAATTCTACGATGCTCTCTACCATAATAATCAATCCCCTTTTGTTTGTTGTTGTATAACTCCTTGATCTATTTATAGTGTATTATAACAGTGCGTAAAAGTCAACACTCCATCTGTATTTCTGTTAAAATGGCTTTAAGCCTTTCATGACGCGCTTTACATGGGTTTTGAACGTTCTAAATTGAGAGAATTAACTAAAAATAATGTGACAAAATTGTGAGGAGAGAGAAAAATATGCAGTTTATCGACAATAAAGGGATTACAGATCCACGAATTAACTTAGCGATTGAGGAGTATGCGTTAAAAACAATGGATATCGATAAGGATTCTTATTTGCTGTTCTATATCAATGAACCATCTATCATCATCGGTAAAAACCAAAACACGATTGAAGAAATAAATACAGAGTTCGTGGATCGCGAAGGTATTCATGTAGTTCGTCGCTTATCTGGTGGTGGGGCGGTCTATCACGATCAAGGAAACTTGAATTTCAGCTTTATTACAAAAGATGATGGCGATTCATTCCGCAACTTCAAGAAGTTCACAGAGCCTGTCACAGATGCTTTGGCGAAGATGGGTGTCAAAGCTGAACTACTAGGACGCAATGATATTTTAATCGATGGACGTAAAGTTTCGGGTAATGCACAATTCGCGACGGGCGACCGCATGTTTAGTCACGGTACATTATTGTTTGATACAGATATGGAAGGTGTCGTGAACTCGCTGAAAGTAAAGAAAGACAAGATTGAGTCTAAAGGGATTAAATCCATTCGTAGCAGAGTAGCGAATATATCAGAGTTTCTAGAACAACCCATCTCGATTGAACAGTTCAGACAAGAAATCTTGAATTCGATATTCGATGGTGAAGAGAATATTCAATACAAGGAATTAACAGAAGAAGATTGGAAGAACATCCACGAGCTATCCGCTGCACGTTATGGCAATTGGGACTGGAATTATGGACGCTCACCGAAATTCAACGTACAACAATCCAAGCGTTTTCCGGTGGGTGGCATAGATGTTCGTTTGCATGTTGAAAAAGGTAGTATCGAGGCTATTCATATTTATGGGGATTTCTTTGGTGTTGGGGAAGTAGCGGAAATAGAAAAACGATTGATTGGCGTAAAATATGAACGCCAAGCGATTACAGATGCACTCGAATCAATGGATGTAGAGAAGATTTTAGGTGGCATTCAACTGGATGAATTTGTTGGATTAATCTACTAAGTGTGAAGCGCGTGTCTTGCGAGGCATGCGCTTTTTTTCAAATACGCTTATACTACATACAATAGGAAGTGAGGGATTGTAGTGAAACGTCGAATTTTCATTGTGGAAGATGATCAGAAGATTGCGCAATTGCTGGCGGGCACGCTGGAGAAGTATCAGTATGAAGTGGCAGTGATCGAAGACTTTGATCGGGTAGTGGAAGAATGTGTAGCTTATAACCCACATTTAGTATTGCTCGATATTAACTTGCCGATTTATGATGGCTATTATTGGTGTAGACAATTGCGGCAACATACAATGTGTCCAATTATTTTCATCTCCGCACGTTCGGGAGATATGGATCAAGTATTTGCACTTGAAAATGGTGGCGATGATTTTATCACAAAACCTTTTCATTATGAAATTGTACTAGCAAAAATTAAAAGTCACTTGCGTCGATCCGTGGGAGAATATTCGCCCAATCAATCAGAACGAGTGATTGTGTCTGGTGATTTGACGCTTTATATAGAACGAATGACCTTGCAAAAAGGGGAGGAAGAGATTCCCCTTCAGAAAAAGGAATGTGTCATTTTAGAATTGCTAATGGGGGAGTCACCGAAAGTTGTTTCAAGAGAACGCCTTCTAGAAGAATTATGGGATGATCAATCGTTTGTAGATGAAAATACCCTCAATGTAAACATGGCGCGTGTACGTAAAAAGTTAACGGATTATGATGTCAATTCGTGGATTGAAACTGTGCGCGGTGCTGGCTATAGATTCGTGCCGGAGTCGGAGGGATAATGAAGGCGTTCATGCTGTTTTTAAGAGAACATGTGTCATTTATGCTGTTTCAACTCGGACTTGTCCTATTCATCTTGCTACTATATTGGCTTGACGGTTTCCGCAATCCAAACACAGCTATTTATTCTGTCGCGATGAGCGTGTTGCTGACAGCGGGCTATTTGACTAGCAAGTTCATTATGCGACGGTCATTTTATGCAAAAATTATTGAAAAACCAAAGAAGATGGAAGAAGCACTCATTCGTCATGTATTGACACCAGAACATCGGAAAACGACAGAATTCACTCGTGAGTTGTACCGTTTGTATCAGCATGAAGTTCAGACGCTATATAATGTGCAACATCGCCATCTACAATTTATGAATCAGTGGGTCCATCAAATGAAAACACCGATTTCTGTTATCAATTTATTGTTGCAGGAAGACGAAGTGGATAAGAAGAGTATTAGCCAAGAAGTAGAGCGCATCCAGACAGGTCTTGAAATCGTCCTAGTCAATGCACGGCTCGAAACGTTTGAAGATGATATGCAGATTGAGCGACTGCCGCTAAAAATGATTCTACAAGAAGTGTTTAATGAAAATAAGCGTCTCATTATCGCGAAAGGCCTTTTTCCTGTGTTAACTGTCGATGAACAGTTGACCGTTGCAACAGACCGTAAATGGATTAAGTTTATGCTCAATCAATTTATCACGAATGCGGTAAAATATACGTTTGAAAAAGGTAAGAAAATATATGTAACCGCAGAACAAAAGCCAGAAGGACTACTGCTTGAAATAACGGATGAAGGAATCGGTATACCCGCATCTGACTTGCATCGTGTGACGAAAGCGTTCTTCACAGGAGAAAACGGCAGATTAACCGGTGAATCTACTGGGATGGGCTTATATATCGCGTCCGAAGTCTGTCAGCGTCTTGGCCATAAGCTAACGATTTCGTCAAAACTAGGCGAAGGTACAACAATCAAGCTATTATTTACAGATGGAGAGGCAGGTGAACAGCCAAATGAAGAAACCAATCGTTAAAATGGAAGATGTTACGAAAATTTACGAAGGCAAAGTGATGCATCGCGCATTGACTCAGTTGGATTTTGACGTCCAAGAAGGGGAGTTCGTAGCCATCATGGGACCTTCGGGGAGCGGCAAGACGACGTTGCTGAATTTATTGATGGCGACGGATATACCAACATACGGCAAGATCGTCATTGGTGGGGTCGAGCCGGAAACGCTTAGTCAAAACGAAATTGCTTTGTTTCGCAGACGTCAGATCGGCTTCGTCTTTCAAGAAATTAATCTTCTGCAAATGCTAACGGTGGAAGAAAATTTGGTGTTGCCACTCACTCTTGATGGACTTCCTATTGAAGAAATGAAGGACAGAGTACAAGATATGGCGAAGAAATTGCATCTGGAAGAAATTTTAGAACGCCGACCGGATGAATTATCAGGTGGACAAGCGCAGCGTACAGCGATCGGACGTGCGTTGATTCATCAGCCGACAATTGTTCTAGCGGATGAACCAACAGGAAATTTGGATTCGAAATCTGCAAAAGATGTGTTGGAATTACTTGAACATATCAACTTACATGAACGGACGACAATTATTATGGTCACGCATGATCCGATTGCTGCAAGTTATTGTGATCGCGTGTTGTTCATTAAAGACGGTGAGTTTTTCAATGAAATTTATAAAGATGAACGTAGGCAAACTTTCTTCCAGCGTATTTTGAATGTGCTGTCATTACTTGGAGGGAATGTGAATGACTTTTCGACAGTTCGCTTACCGTAATGTTTTACGAAATCGAAGGGTATACGCAGCATTTTTCATGGCGAGTGTGTTTTCGGTCATGGTGTTCTTTTTGTACTCGATGTTACTGTTTCATCCGTCGATTGAAAATACGTTCTTACAAGAAATTTCATCACTTGGAATGGGGATAGCGGAAGTTATACTTTTTATCTTCACGTTATTTTTCCTATTCTATTCGATGCGATCTTTCTTGCAAGCGCGTTCTAGAGAATTTGGTGTGTTGTTGTTACTCGGTATGGCAAGACGGCAATTGCATCGACTTATTTTCATCGAGACGATGTTACTTGGTTTTGCTTCAATCATAACAGGAATCTTCATCGGCTTTATGTTCTCGAAGTTTTTCTTTATGATTGTCAAAGCGATTGTGCAAATCCCGGTGTTGCCGCTTTATTTGTCATGGAAACCGTTCGCCTTGACGATTGGTGCTTTCCTAAGTTTATTTGCAATCATTTCTTATATAGCACCTGTCTTTATCCAACAAGGGAAAATTTCAGACTTACTGCATGGTGATATGGCCGTAGAATCGGTCTATACGTATTCAAAAAGTCGCGGTATATTTGGCGTCAGTTTATTGCTTCTCGCATATATTATGGCCACATTCGTTTCGCGCTCTAGTATTATTAGTCTGTTCTTTTTACTACCGCCCCTTATAACATTTGGTACGTATTATTTCTTTACGGATACATTACCACTTATTTTACATGCGTTACGCAGACAAAAGCAGTTTTTTTGGCGTGATTACTGGATGATTTCGATTTCCGAAAGCATTGTACGACTGAAAGAAAATGCACGGATGTTCTTCATCGTAACAATCGTTTCGACGATCGCGTTTATGTCAGTTGGTATTCTTGCATCTTTGACATCATTTGCTTCCCAATACCGTGAAGTGAATCCACTGGGGCTAGTGTATAAAAGTTTTCCGCATAATGAGTACGAGTATCGTCACATTGCACAACTGACGACAGAATTAGAACAGCAAGATATCGACTATTGGGCTGTACGATTTCGCGTGCTACAACAACAATCGTCCTATACAAAAAACAGAGTCAATATTGTGAAATTGGCAGATTTAAATGAACTTGCTATGTCATTTGGCGAAAAGCCGCTTCAGCTAGAACAAGGACATGCATTGTTCTTGCCGGCTAGTGCTTCGGATGCAAGTAAATTAGCAAAAAGGTTTGTGCATACGGAGCTAGCGGAAAGTAACATGTCACTGGAAATCAAAGGGATTTATCCCTATCGGCTATTTCCACCAAATGCGCTCGGACTTAATACAATTGTAGTGAATCATTTAGATTTTGATCGAGTAGTAGAACAATCCGCTCAGCGTTCGTTAGCGTTTACTTACTATGCATTCAATATTGAAAAATGGCAAGAGACGAAGGATATTGGTTTATCAATCAATTCACAAGTGCTCGCAAGTATTGTATTAGAGAACAAATCGCCTGTTCGTTTCGAGTTTGAGAATCCGGGTCTGAATTATTCACATATTCGCATGACGTTTTCGTTGCTACTGTTTATAGGTCTGTTGCTAGCGGGCGTATTTTTCCTTGCGTCAGGTAGTTTTATCTACTTTAGGCTGTACACGTCACTTAGCCATGATCGCAAGCAGTATGCGGTGTTACAACGGATCGGGATGACGGATCGGGAGTTTAAGAAAATCGTCAATCGCCAGCTCATCCCGCAGTTTTTCTTCCCGTGGGGTGTGTCATTCATCCACAGTGTTTTTGCGTTTTTGTCGCTGCAGGTGATCTGGGACGCATTGGCTGAGATCTCGATTGTGAAGGAGCTAACGCTAGTTCTGCTGGGCTTCACAGTCATGCAGATCTTCTACTTCTACCTAATCCGCTGGCGCTACATCTCACATATTAAGGCACCTACTTCTTGAAGAAGTGGGTGTTTTTAGTTTGTGAATTTTTTGTATCCTTGGGGAGGTGGAAGGTATACCGTTACGCTGCGTTCCAGGCGGACGCGTTCCCGAGGGCCCGCGGTGAGCCAACCGGTCGCAAGCTCCCCTGGTCGTCTCACCTGTCGGGCTGATCCTCCGGGAGTCGCCGCCTTACACTTCGCTTCACTGGTGTCTTTTCCTTAAGTGAACAAGTGGAAGGTTCAGCTTTGTACTTAGTGTTTTCACTTGAATTTAAAAAGGTGAAGAATAGATATTAAGTCACACAAACACTACAAGGCAGTCTAAAATTACTTGTAGTCTAAGTGTGGGATTGGGGCGGAAGAGGTGGCGACTCCTGGGGGATTAGCACGCGCCTTGAGACCCCGCAGGGAGCGAAGCGAACGAGGAGGCTTAAGGCCGTGCCCCCCGGAAAGCGTCCACCTCTGTAGCTCCAATCCTGGACCACTCATCAGGTATTACCTTCAGCTTGCTATTGTTGTTCTTTATCCAATCAGTTCACAAAACTTTCGGAAAACTATTGCCAAATAAATACTTTGTCAGTATAATGAACGAAATACTGAATGGCTACTCATTCATTGGAATAGGAGATGAAAGTATGAATTTAGTTTCTAGCGTTCACGAAACCGCTCAGACGAAGCCGCAAAAGATCGCTTATCGTTTTATGGGAAAAGACACAACGTATGCAGCGTTCGACCTGTCAGTGTCGTTGTTTGCCTCAGCTTTAAAAGATTTAGGAGTCAATGAAGGAGATAAGGTTGCTTTTTTACTCGGTAACACACCACATTACTTGATTTCACTGTATGCCACGATGCGTATCGGAGCGACGGCTGTGCCAATCAATCCGTTATATACACCAGATGAAATTTCGTTTATCTTGGAAAATAGTGACGCAAAAGTTGTCATTGCGATTGATCAGTTATTGCCACTTGTCGAAGTCGCAAGTCAAACGTTCCCGATGATTGAAAACTTTATCGTCTGTGAAATGGGTCCAGATGCAGGTGAGAAGTTGGCTACGTTAGCGGATCACATCAAGACGAAAGTCCATGCGTTCACTACTCTTATGAAACAAGCGAAGCCGTTATCCGAAATAGTTACAGTGGACGAAAATGAGAGCGCTGTCATCTTGTATACATCTGGCACAACAGGCTATCCAAAAGGTGCGATGTTGTCCCATAAAAATATTTACTCCAATGCACGAGACGTCGGTGATTACTTAGGCTTCTCTGAAAACGATCGCATAGTGGCGACCCTTCCACTTTTCCATGTTTTTGCGTTGACAGTTGTAGCGAATGCGCCCTTACTGAAAGGTGCGACCATCTTACTGGAGCCACGCTTTAGTCCAGGGGATATCTTTACGTTGATTCGCGAGCAAAAGGCAACGGTCTTTGCAGGTGTTCCAACGATGTACAATTTCCTTTATCAGTATCCGGAAGGAAAAACGGAAGACTTCGAAACGATTCGCTTGTCTATTTCAGGAGGCTCGTCACTGCCCGTGTCGTTATTACATGACTTTGAAGAGAAGTTCCAAGTCCGGGTATCGGAAGGTTATGGATTATCGGAAGCGTCGCCAGTTACTTGCTTCAATCCACTAGACCGCGAACGTGTGCCTGGATCGATTGGTACGAATATCATGAACGTTGAAAATAAAATCGTGAATGAAATGGGCGAAGAAGTGCCTGTTAACGAAGTCGGTGAATTAATCGTCCGTGGACCGAATGTGATGATAGGCTATTATAAGCAACCGGAAGAAACCGCCGCTGCCATTCGTGACGGTTGGCTCTATACCGGGGACCTCGCGCGTCGCGATGAAAACGGTTACTTTTATATCGTAGACCGCAAGAAAGATATGATCATCGTCGGTGGTTTCAACGTCTATCCACGTGAAGTGGAAGAAGTATTATTCAGTCACCGGGATATAGTAGAAGCTGCAGTAGTAGGTATCCCAGACACCAACTTCGGCGAAGAAGTACATGCCTATGTAGTACTAAAAGAAGGTTCAAAAGCAACGGAACAAACAGTACATGATTTCTGTGCTAAACGTCTAGCGAAATATAAAGTGCCGAAGCATATTGAATTCCTTAAAGAGTTACCAAAGAATGCAACTGGTAAAATATTAAGACGTTCATTAAAAAATCAGATTAGAAGCTGATCAAATTTCATAAGCAACTAAGTGAAAGAGTGATTTCTAGTCCAATACGGACATAGAGTCACTCTTTTATTTATTTGTAAGATGAACTAAAAGCAGTCAGTAGTAATTAGCGGAAGTCTCCATTCGCTTATTGATGAGAACGACACTAGTGAAACGAAGCGCAAGGCGGCGACTCTGGGAGGATCAGAGTGACAGGTGAGACAACCAATGAGCGTAGCGAAGGTTGGCTCACCGCGCTCCCTCCAGAAAGCGTCCGCCTGGAGCGCAGTGTAACGATTTACTACCCCTTAGCTTAAATTTCCAATCAAACAATCTAGTGCATGAATAATTGCCAAACTCTGCGCATCCTTGGTATGGTTGAGGTAGATACCTAGTTGCGTATAGATACGCACTATGAAAGCGGGGAGATTGGATGGGGAAACGATCAGTAACGATACATGATCTATTTGAAACAAAATCAGTAACAAATCCTGTGCTTGCGCCAGATGACAAAACAGCAGTCATAGTCGTAACGTCAATGAACAAAGAAGACAATGCCTATTATTCCGCAATCCATCACGTCGACCTAGAAACAAAAGACGTGACGCAATGGACATTCGGCAAACAAAAAGTTAGCGCACCGAAATGGTCAGCTGACGGCAAGATGCTAGCTTACTTATCCAATCGAACAGAAACGAATCAACTATACGTACTGCCAGTCGGTGGTGGAGAAGCGCGTCAACTAACGAATTGTAAAAATGGCATCGATTCATTTGAATGGTCACCGTGTGGACAGAAAATCTGGTGTAGTGGCACGGTGAAAATAGGTGAAACATTCTCTTCAACAGAGAAAACAGAAGAAGAGTTTCCGCAACCGATCCGCGTGACGAAAATGAAATACAAAGCGGATCGGATCGGTATAGTCCCGCAAGACGAATATACACAAATTGGCTGTATCGATATCGCAACAGAAACAATTTCAGATTTCACTTCTGAGCCGTTCCATCATTCACTGCAAGCCGTATCCTCTGATGGTAAGCAACTAGTGATGGGCGTCAAGCGTTTGCAAGAAGACGATCATGATTTTAGCTCACCACTCGTTTTAGTTGATATTGAAACGAAAGAAGAAACGGTGTTACTTGATGCACAAGGCTATTTCGGCAACGTGCATTTTTCAAAAGACGACCGTTATATTGCGTATGTTGGCTTTGATTTGACGTTCAAAAACGCAACGCAAGCAGATGTTTTTGTCTATGATCAAACGGACGGTCTGACGATGAACATGACTGCTGGACTCGATGCGCCTGTTGGAGATGAAAGTATTTCCGATCACTTACAACAAGCCTATGCACCTGGAGTGGTCTGGACGGAGGACGAACAACTTTATTTCCAGTTATCTGTCATGGGCGATGTACGTTTATATGCAGCGATGCTTGATGGTTCGATCTATCCTGCAACGGGTGAAGACGAACATATTTATGGCTATGATGTAGCGACCAATGGAGAATTTGCACTTCTAACAGTGAGTAAAGCGACGCATCCTGGGGAACTATATTATCAAACGATTGCAACGGGCGAACGTATAGCGCTGACTTCGTTCAATGAAGACTGGCTGAAAAAAGTACAGCTCGTTCAGCCGCAAGCTGTTTACTATACGAATGACCACATTGATGTGCAAGGGTGGCTGTTGAAACCAGCGGATTACAAAGAAGGTCAGACGTATCCGTTAATTGTTCAAATTCACGGTGGACCCCATGCGATGTACGGCAACACCTATTTCCACGAGATGCAGTTGCTGGCAGCGAATGGCTATGGTGTATTGTACGTGAATCCTCGTGGCAGCCACGGTTATAGTCAAGAACATGTAGACAGTGTGCGTGGATATTATGGTGGCGGAGATTACGCCGATATAATGGCGGGTGTCGATGAAGTGCTGGCACAAGAAGCTTGGATTGACGCAGATCGACTTGGTGTGACAGGAGGCAGTTACGGTGGGTTCATGACAAATTGGATCGTCGGCCATACGAACCGTTTCAAAGCGGCAGTTACGCAACGATCCATTAGCAACTGGATCAGCTTTTTTGGTGTCTCAGATGTCGGTTATTATTTAGCTGATTGGCAACTACGTACAGGTATGCAAGATGTGGATAGGTTATGGCAACATTCGCCACTCAAGTATGCCAATAAAATCGAAACACCGTTACTCATTCTTCATTCAGAATGTGATTTCCGCTGTCCAATCGAACAAGCGGAGCAGTTATTTATCACATTAAAGGATCTAGGAAAAGTCACCGAATTCGTTCGTTTTCCGGAATCTGATCATGATTTATCTAGAACAGGATTACCCAATTTACGCGTAGCCAGAATTAATGAGATTATCGGGTGGTTTGAACGCTATCTTTAAGGTAAGATAGGGACGTACATAATCTGTCCACACCTGGCAATTTGTATATGAAAGCAAGTAGTAAATGAAAAAAATTTGAGAAGAGGTTCTGCATGATGGTTGAAGAGACGCTATATAGAATTGAGAAGGACTTTATTGGTGAGAAGAAGGTTCCGCAAAATGCTTATTACGGTATTCAAACACTACGGGCTGCTGAGAATTTCCCGATTACAGGTTATCGTGTAAACCGGGACTTGATCCGTGCGATTGCGATAGTTAAAAAGTCTGCAGCACAAGCAAACCGTGACATTGGTCAATTAGATGAAAACTTAGCAGAAGCGATTATTCAAGCGTCTGACGAAGTAATAAACGGCGCGTTACGTGATCAGTTTTTAGTCGATCCGATCCAAGGTGGAGCAGGAACTTCAGTCAACATGAATGCCAATGAAGTCATTGCCAATCGGGCACTCGAAATCCTCGGTTATAAAAAAGGAGAATACGACATTATCAGTCCGAACTCCCACGTGAATATGGCACAATCTACAAATGATGCGTTCCCAACAGCCATTCATATTGCGACACTGATGAAAGTAGATAAATTACTAGGTGTCATGGAATCGCTTCATAAAACATTCTTGAAAAAGTCTATCGAGTTCCAATCAGTTTTGAAAATGGGTCGTACACACTTGCAGGATGCTGTTCCGATCCGTTTAGGTCAAGAATTTGAAGCGTATGCGATGGTATTGCGTCGTGATATCGAGCGTGTGCGTGTATCTCGTGTCTACTTATATGAGATTAATATGGGTGCAACAGCTGTCGGTACGGGCTTAAACGCAGATCCGTTATATATAGAAAAAGTAGCAGAGTACTTATCAGATAATAGTGGGTTCCAACTAAAATCTTCTACACATTTAGTAGATGCAACTCAAAATACAGATTCTTATGTACAAGTGTCATCAGCCCTTCGTGGGACGATGTTGAACATGTCTAAGGTGTGTAATGACTTACGACTTATGGCATCGGGTCCACGTACAGGCTTGAATGAAATTACATTGCCCGCAAGACAGCCTGGTTCTTCTATCATGCCAGGTAAAGTCAATCCTGTTATGGCAGAAGTGATGAACCAAGTAGCGTTCCAAGTAGTCGGTAATGATACGACAATTGCATTAGCTTCTGAAGCAGGTCAGTTCGAATTGAACGTAATGGAGCCCGTTTTGGTCTTCAATTTACTACAATCATTGAAGATTATGACAAATGTTTTTGGCGTATTCCGTGATTATTGCTTAGATGGCATCACAGCAAATGTTGAGCACTTGGAAGAGAACGTAGAGAAGAGTATCGGTGTGATCACAGCGATCAACCCACACGTAGGCTATGAAGTGGCATCGCAAATTGCTAAAGAGGCATTGTTGACAAACAAGTCTATTCGCGAGTTGTTGATTGAGAAAAAGATCTTGACAAAAGAAGAGTTAGATCAAATCTTGCACCCATTCGAAATGACGAAGCCAGGAATTTCAGGTAAAGAGTTGCTGAAGAAGAAAATTACTTTATCGAAGTAATTTTAGTTGAAGTAGTCAGGGGTAGTTCTTTATGAAAGTGCATAATATGATGGAAATCGTTGTCTCGGACGTTCTGAAAAGGTATAAAGACCAACTGCATATGCCATGCACATGCGGGCATTGTATGAATGACGTGCTCGCGATGACATTGAACAATTTACAACCGAAGTATATTGTTAAAGAATCGAATAGTGCGTATGTCCGGGCGATGCACGAAGCCGACCGCCAAGGAGCCACCACGATTTTAACGAAAGTTGCTTGGGCAGCAAGAATCGTGGCGGAGAACCCACGATGCGATCAAATGAAAAACCCTTCCGAATGAAAATTTTCGGAAGGGTTTTACTTTATCGTCCCTTAAACACCGGCTTACGTTTTTCTGCAAAGGCATTGAGGGCTTCGATGCGATCTTCTGTTGGCAACGTCATTTCATATGCCTTACGTTCAATGGCGAGTCCTGTCTGCAAATCCGTGTTCATGCCTTGTTTAATCGCGAATTTTGCTTGTTCAACCGCAACAGGTCCGTTTGCGAGCAATGAACCTACAAACGCATCTACGGTTCTATGCAATTGATCAGCAGGAGCTATTTTTGTCAGTAGACCATAATGTAGTGCTTCTTCAGCAGATAAACGTCTTGCGGTTAAAATGAGTTCCATCGCTTTTGCTTCTCCAATGATTCGAGGCAATCGCTGTGTGCCGCCTGCCCCTGGAATAATCGCAAGTCCTGTCTCCGTAAGTCCCATGACTGCAGAATCTACTGCTATTCGGAAATCACAAGCGAGTGCCAACTCCATTCCGCCACCGAACCCCGCTGCACATAACGAATCTCCTGCATAACCAAAACCCCTTTCGTATTTGCCTAGTCTACTTACACGATAGCATGAATTGGCGGGAAACTGTAGTGAGTGAATTGGGAGAGTGGGTCGGGATTTGCGCTTCAGACGGGCGCTTTCCGTGGGGCGGGAGGGAGCCTCCTCGGTCGCTATGCGACACTGCGGGGTCTCGCCTATCCCGCTTAATCCCACAGGAGTCGCCCGTCTTCCGCTCCAATCCTACTTTAAGAATACAGGACATCGATTTCGGCTTATTAACTATGATTAGAACTAAGTTTGTAAAGTATAAAAGATTGTAACACTAACTAAACTTATTGGGTTCATTGAACTACAGATTATAACTACCGCATCCTAAGTAGGATTGTAGTGCAGGGTGGCGACTCTGGGAGGATCAGCCCGACAGGTGAGACGACCAGGGGAGCAAAGCGACCGGTTGGCTCACCGCGGGCCCTCCAGAAATGAAGTGACCCCTTAAAGTTAGACACGATTATTTCATCAGGCAACTTGCTCAAAATGAGTTCGGTATTGGACCGGACTCATTTT
>NZ_PDYM01000081.1 GCF_002743055.1 Sporosarcina sp. P13
CATTATGCTGGATTGACTTGAAGTTCTACCATTATTTTAATATCATCGCCTACTAGTACGCCGCCTGTTTCTAACGCTTGGTTCCAAGTTAGACCAAATTCTTTTCTAGAAATCTTTGTTTCCGTTTCAAAACCAACTACGTCTACACCCCAAGGATTTTTTCCAGATCCAGTGCGAGTTACTTTAAATGTTGTTTTCTTCGTAACGTCTTTAACCGTAAGATCCCCTGTTACATCGTACGTGTCTTTTCCTGTTTTAACAATTTCAGTTGAATCAAATGTAATAGTCGGATACGATTCTACCGCGAAAAAGTCATCCGAACGAAGGTGGTTATCACGGTCTACATTATTTGTATTAATTGTGTTGACATCAATTTTGAAATCAATTTTAGCTTCCGTTAAATTTTCTAGATCTCCAGTAACAGAACCTTCAATCCCAGTGAAACTACCTTTTACATTTGAAACCATCATATGTCTAACTGAAAAACCTACATTTGTGTGCGCTGCATCTACGTTCCATTTTGTCATGTTAAAACTCTCCTCTTTATTAAGTATTAAATATATCATACACTACAACTATCTCGAATTCAATATATATGATTTAATTACATATGGAATTGAATTTATTTACTTATCAAGTGCATTCATATATTCCTTTTAGTTTACTCAACTCTTTGCAATTCATTACTTTGGTCTTTCGATAGAAAAAATTTCGCCAACTTTTGCATAGCTAGAGCCCGCTAAACGACTGATAGCATTTAGACCTCTTGGATCGATCCGCCCATCCTCATAAATCTTTTCATCCATGTGAAAGCGAACAATTTCTCCAATGAACAAATCACTACCGGGACCATCCCCACCTAAAGGTATCGCTTGGACAAGTCTGCATTCCATGCGAACTTTCGCTTCATTCACTCCGGGAACAGATACATCTTCACTCGGTACAAGTGTTAAATTCGCCAATTCAATTTCACTTTCTGTTGCTGGTAATGAAGCAGCTGTTTCATTAATTTTCGCCACATTCTCATCATCCACAATATGCACCACAAATTGCTTAGTATTATAAATGTTTCGAGCAGTATCTTTTAGGTGTTCAGTAGGTCTCTGAATAGCTAGTGAAACCATTGGTGGGTTGGATGAAACAATATTGAAATAGCTAAATGGCGCACCATTGACGATGCCGTCCTCGGATTGGGTTGTGACAAAGGCAATAGGTCTTGGAATGATAGAACCAATAAGAAGTTTGTAATTATCTCGTTCACTATTTTTTGTCGGATCAATCGAAATCAATAGATTCAGCCCCTTTAGTACTCAAAGTTTTTCATTAAAATTACAAATACTCTTTTTCAATTTTAAGTGTGCTACGTACTGTGTCGATTGGTCTTACTGATGCTTCAATTTGTTTCCTTTCCCCTTCAAGGAATGGCGGTAACGACAAGATTTCCCCTACCGTTTCATACGGTT
>NZ_PDYM01000082.1 GCF_002743055.1 Sporosarcina sp. P13
TAAACTGTACCCTATAAGATGGACACTTTGAAAAAGTCCGTCTTATAGGGTATTTTTGTTTATACATAAAAATGATGTCGGGGGTCGGATCAAATGACTAAACTATTATTCACTAAAAAAGAACAAGATCAACTAAAATGTAATCCCAATGTGAAGGCAGTCAGTGAAAAAGGTATTACCTATTCAGATGAATTTAAACGTCATTTTATTGCAGAATATGAAAAAGGTAAATTACCAGGGGAGATATTTGAGGAGGCCGGTCTTGATGTTGAACTAATCGGCAAAGAGCGTGTGCATTCCGCTAGTAAGCGTTGGCGTGCTGCGTACTATAAAGATGGTGTGAAAGGTTTACAAGACACGCGTAAAGACAATTCTGGTCGTCCGTCAGAACGCGAATTAACGCTTGAAGAGAAGATTGCTCGTTTAGAAGCAAAAAACCGATTATTAAGTGCAGAGAATGAATTACTAAAAAAGCTGGATCTACTCGAAAGGCAGGCGTTGAAGAGGAAATAAAAATCGCAACCAGCGTGAAATTTGAATTAATCTATTACACAATTGAAAAGTATAACTTGAAGCGGATGGTAAGCTACTTATGCAAAATAATGGGCGTCTCTCGTTCAAGTTACTATAATTATTTCACGGAAGAGTCGGTCCAAAAACGTGTAGTACAAGAACAAGCAGATGAAGTCGTAAGGGATCTCATTTTAAAGGCCTATCGCTTCAAAGGTCGCAAAAAAGGGGCGCGTCAAATTAAAATGACGCTCCAAAATCAATATAAAATTACCTATAACCTAAAGCGCATTCGCCGTATTATGAAGAAATACGCTATCATATGCCCAATTCGTAAAGCGAATCCTTATCGACGTATGGCTAAAGCAACAAAAGAACATCGCACATGTCCAAACCTATTACAACGTAACTTCAAACAAGGTATAGCGGGAAAAATCTTATTAACCGACATCACCTATTTAACATACAAGGACGGAAAACGTGCGTATTTATCAACGATTAAGGACGCAGAAACAAATGAAATTTTGGCATATGAGGTATCTTCTTCACTACATTTAGAAATCGTGCTGAATACCCTTCAAAAACTGAGAAGACACGGCCATCTCTCAGAAGGTGCATTTATTCATTCAGATCAAGGTTTCCATTACACAAACCCTGAATTCCAGGCGGCAGTTAAACGAATGGGATTAGGTCAATCGATGTCTCGCCGAGGAAACTGTTGGGATAACGCCCCACAGGAGTCATTTTTCGGCCATTTTAAAGATGAGACGAACGTTAAAGAGTGTGCAACATTAGAGGAAGTAAAACGGGAAATTAAAAGGTATATGACGTACTACAATCATTATCGTGGGCAATGGAATTTAAAAAAGTTGCCGCCTGCAAAATACAGGCAGCAACTTCAACAACTAGCATAGGCTTTTTTTAATTGTCCTTTACAAAGGGTACAGTTTAT
>NZ_PDYM01000083.1 GCF_002743055.1 Sporosarcina sp. P13
ATGGATCTACGTCAATATCCTGGACACAAAAAAGTTAAGTCCGTTTCAGAACGGCATCCATTCATGGAGCGTCCTGTATCCAGCGAAACCAGTCAAGTGAAAGACCGCACTTGACAGCTTTCGCTGGATACAGGAAATACAACCCATGGATGTCGTCCTAAAAAATGTGTAGGTAGGGTAAATAGGGAAGCCAAATTTACTCTTCCATTCAAGCTACTTCTTTACGGCACGAATCTTCTAGTTGTTGGGGCGTTAAATAGTCAATAGCCCCGTGAATCCGTCTTCGGTTGTACCACGATTCAATATAGCTAAAGAGGGCCATTCGCGCAGTTTCAAAGTCAATATAAGTAGTTTGATACACTTCTTCTTTCTTTAAAGTTGCGTGAAAAGACTCGATACAGGCATTGTCATACGGGCATCCTTTACGGCTGAAAGACTGTTTGATTTTTGCGTCTGCCAATGCTTTTTCAAAATCTTCACTTGTGTATTGGCTGCCTAAATCGGTATGCAAAATCAACCCTTCATCTGGTTGTTGAACAGCGATCGCGTTCGATAAAGCTTGTAGAACGAGTTCTGTCGTCATTGATGTGGAAAATGAATAGCCTATAATTTTCTTCGTGTGTAAATCAAGAACGGAAGCTAGGTAACACCAGCCGTCTCTTAGCGTGTTAATATACGTAATATCTGCAACCCATTTTTCATTGATTGTCATCGTTTCGAAATCCTGTTCTAACAGATTCTCACGTTCTTCAACTTGTCCAGTGGTGGAAGTAGGGCGGTACTTTTTCACAATCGTTGAACGAATTTCCGCCTCTTTCATGATTCGCTGAACACGATTTAAGCTGGCAGTAAAACCTTCTTGCGTTAAGAGATAATGGATTTTTGGTGCGCCGTAGCGACCTTTACTTTCCGCATGAATGATTTTTATGCGTGCTAAAATCGCTTCGTTTTCGATGGTATACGAAGGTTTTACTTTACGGAATGACTGGTAATACGTACTTCTTGGCACTTTAAGCACTTCGCACATTACTTGAATAGGAAAGTTTTCTTTCTCCTGTTCGATGTGGTCAATGATCTCTTGGTCGGTTACTTTCTCGCGAATATGGTCATAGCCTTTTTTAGGATTTCCACCTCTTGTTGAAGGCGAAGATTTTCCTTTTGAATTTCTGCGATTTCAGTCGGTGTCAAACCACCACTGCTTTCAATAGGGGAAAGTGCTTTAATCCAATTATAGATTGTTACTTCAGATACACCATACTCGCTGCTGAGATCACTCACAGATGTACCAGATCTGTAAAGTTCGACAATTGTTTGTTTAAATTCCTGGTTATAACGTTTTTGTTTCATTCCGGACACAACCTCTCTATTTATAGGATAGAGACTTAACTAACTTGTGTCCATACATCTATACTAGCTCCAA
>NZ_PDYM01000084.1 GCF_002743055.1 Sporosarcina sp. P13
AAAATGAAAAGGATGTGGTTTAAGTGGGGAAAATAGATGTGGAAGAAAAGATTCAAGCTATTAAACGATATGTTGAAGGTAAAGAAAGTCTTGGTGAGATCGCTCAATCTATCGGAATTGACAAGAGTGAAATTCGCTATTGGGTACAGCGATATCAATACCACGGAGAAAAGGGTTTTAAGAAACCCTGTACAAGTCATTCTGTACAATTTAAACTGGACGTAATTCATTATATGGCTGATGAGCATACGTCCCTCAGAGATACCGCTGCCCGCTTCAACTTACCGCACCATTCCACGCTTAGAAGATGGGTAAATGCGTATAGAGAAGAAGGGACGGACGCCTTGTCACCAAAAGAAAAGAGGCGTCCATCCATGAAACAAAAACCAGAAAATAAGAAGAATCCATCTGTTTCTGAAAAAGAATTACAAAAAGAAATTGATTTCTTAAGAATGGAAAATGAGTATTTAAAAAAGTTGAATGCCTTAGTTCAAAACAAGGAAAAGTCAGCAAAGAAGACAAAGCACAAGTAGTCTTTGAACTAAGGCATAAATATCCCGTGAAATCACTCGTGAAGCTCGCAGGCATTCCACGTAGCACTTATTATAATGTATTGGCACGTATGAATCAGCCGGATCGGGACGCAGATTTGAAAGCTGAAATTAAATCGATTTATAAGGAGCATGAAGGGCGTTATGGCTACCGACGTATCCGTGATGAATTGGCAAATCGCGGGCTCAAGGTAAATCATAAAAAAGTGCAGCGTATCATGAAAGAACTTGGGTTAAAATGCTTAATACGCATGAAAAAATACAAATCGTATAGAGGTAACGTAGGTAAAACTGCGCCAAATATTTTAGACCGTAAATTTGTGGCAGACGCACCAAATAAAAAATGGGTAACCGATGTGACAGAGTTTAAATTATTCGGTGAGAAGCTATATTTATCGCCTGTATTAGACTTGTTTAATGGTGAAATCATTACCTATAAAATTGGCTCCAGACCAACCTATTCACTTGTCTCAGAGATGCTGGAGCACGCCCTAGAAGTTCTCCCTGATGAACACCAATTACTGATGCATTCGGATCAAGGCTGGCATTACCAAATGAAACAGTATCGTCACGCTCTGGAATCAAGGGGAATTGTCCAAAGTATGTCTCGTAAGGGGAACTGTTACGATAATTCGGTGATGGAAAATTTCTTCGGGATTATGAAGTCGGAATTTCTCTACTTAAAGGAATTTGAAAGTGTGGAACAGTTTAAATTAGAATTAGAAAAATATATCCATTACTATAATACGAAACGGATAAAGGCAAAATTAAAAATGAGTCCGGTCCAATACCGAACTCATTTTGAGCAAGTTGCCTGATGAAATAATCGTGTCTAACTTTAAGGGGTCACTTCA
>NZ_PDYM01000085.1 GCF_002743055.1 Sporosarcina sp. P13
GGTTCTATAATATTTGTTGGGGTATGCGTACAATTTGCATAAAAAAATACACGTGATCACCGATTTCTTTTATACTTGAATTGTCTAGAAACAAGTAAAAGTGAAAGGTGATACGTGCATATGAATTTTAACATGAATATTCCAGGATTTAAAGAGGTACTCATTGAAAAGATAGAAGAAATTGGGGATCGCACCGTGCTGTATGTGTCTTTGCCTAAAAAAGCCCATCATTGCCCTAGCTGCGGTGCACTTACATCCAAAGTTCATGACTATCGCATGCAGAAAATTAAGCATCTCAAATGGTTTGAACGACTAACCACGCTGTTTTACAAACGACGTCGGTATGTCTGTGCGTGTGGGAAACGTTTTTCTGAACATGCGCCTTTCGTCGATAAATACCAACGCTTCTCGAAAGAATGGAATCAAGTCGCGCAAGTACGATCAGTTAAAGCGAAAACATTTAAAGAAGCTGGTGAAGTGTTAGGAAGTTCTAGTTCTACCATCATTCGGCGCTTTCAACGGATTGCGAAAAACGAAATGGTTGAAGGAGTTCGTCTACCCAAAGCCATTGCGATTGATGAATATAAGGGGGATACGGACGCAGGGAAATTCCAACTCATTATCGCAAATGCCGAAACGCGTGAACCATTGGAAATCCTTCCAAACCGCCGGAAAGAAACGATCCAGAATTATCTACGGCAGTATGGGGAAGATGTAGAATTGGTCGTTATGGACATGAATCCTAGCTTTAAAGCCGCGGTGAAGAAGGCGTTGGGACGTCCTGTCATTGTCGCAGACCGCTTCCATTATTGTCGTTATATCTATTGGGCATTGGACGAGGTTCGCCGAAAAGTACAGAAAGAATGGCATGCCTATGACCGAAAAAAGTGTAAACGCATGCGGCATGTATTGTATAAGCGAAAAGCCAAATTGACGGAAAGAGAACGCTGGTATCTAGATCGTTATTTAGGGATGTCAGAAGAACTTCGCCAAGCGTATGAATTAAAAGAAGCTTATTGCGCGTGGTTCGATTGGGCGAAGACAGCTGAAGATGTAGGGGATGTGAAGGAGCAGCTGGAAGAGTTTTATCAAACGGTAGAAAATGCGCAACTTCCTGCCTTTCTAAAGGCCATCAAGACCTTTAAGAACTGGCAAGTGGAGATCTTAAACAGCTTTATCTTCCCTTATTCGAATGGTTTTTTAGAGGGGATCAACAACAAAACAAAAGTGATGAAACGCAATGCCTATGGCTATCGACGCTTCGATCACTTTAGAGCGAAGATCTTATTAACTATTAAGTATAAAGAAATTGGGGTTCATTTAGGGTGACGTGGATTATCGGTCACCCCAACATTTGACGTTGAACC
>NZ_PDYM01000010.1 GCF_002743055.1 Sporosarcina sp. P13
AAAAGTGAGTTTTCTATGTACCAAAGCCTACTAAAGCTACCTTGTACTCAAAAAAGCGTAGGCACAACTGCGGGGTCAGCCGAAGCCAGGAGACAACTAGCGCGCCTTTCGCTGGTTGGCTCCTGGCGGGAGGCAATCCCCCACGTGCCGAAGCGGTAATAGAAAACTGACCTTCACTAACTTCAGTACCGTAAAAAAGTCGAGTAACGATCCAAAACTAAATGGTTTTTCCATATACAATGTCTACTAAAACTACACTGTATGCACTAGCGTAGGCACAACTGCGGGGTCAGCCGAAGCCATGAGACAACTAGCGCGACCTTCGCTTGTTGGCTCATGGCGGGAGGCAATCCCCCACGTGCCGAAGCGATGATAGAAAGCCGACCTGCACAAACTTTAGTATCGAAAATGAGTCGTGCAACGCCCCAACCCCAAAAACTAAAACTTGCCAAGTAATCTGATAATTCGTAAGATATAGGTGAAAGGAGCGTGAAACATTTGTTAACAGCCCACACAACCAAAGGACAAACCGTCATATTGACTAGAAACATGTCTCTTCCTGAACTGCGTGAGAGGCGTAAAAACGAAACATTTTATTGTTCCCAATGCAAAGAAAAAGTACACCTAAAGGTCGGCGATATCGTCATTCCTCACTTCGCACACTATCAACAAACCAACTGCCGCGAAAGTTTCTCAGAAGGGGAATCCCCAACCCATCTACTTGGCAAAGCTCAACTCCATGAACTCTTCTTGCGTCACGAAACCGAAGTGAAGCTAGAACCTTTTCTACCCGACATTCGTCAAAGACCCGATTTACTTGTTACTTGGCAAGAAACGCACGTGCCAATCGAATTTCAATGTAGTGTTATCCCTCTCGAACATGTCGAACAACGTAACGCGGGCTATCACATGCTTGATATGCAACCCATCTGGATTATCATCACTCCATCTGCTATTCGTTCGTCTTCCGCCCTAATACTTTCTATTCGTCTATCCCAATTTCAGCAATTTTTCATTCGTTCCATACATGCCCGGACAGGTAGTAGTGTGCCGTTGCTCCTGACATACAATCCGTCCAACGAACAATTCCATTACCTCAGCCATATGATCCATCTCCAAGGATCTACGTATGCTCTGCTTCATTCAATCATGCGTCTACGTCATCAATCCCTTCCGTTTGCACTGCCAGCAGCACCTGCTGAAAAAGACGTCCAAGAACTTACTCGTCACTACCAAGAAGCCCGCCGCAAGTATCTTCGTTCGGTTATTGGGTATAATCATAGGGGAGTTCATAATCAATTTTTGCGTGCGTGTTATGAAATGCGTGTGCAACCTATTCATCTACCCACATGGATCGGTGTGCCAACGAAAGGGCAGGAAGCCTTTAAACAATCGGATTGTGAATGGCAAGTGTTGCTAATTACGGCTATGCGCGAAACACGAAGGACCCCATTTCAGTTGGATCGCTCGTTTTATCATTCCTTCATTAAAAAATTTGAAGGGGATCAAGAAAAACAAATTGAAGCTTGCGTAAACTATGCGGATTTTTTACGTCAAGAACGCATAGATATTTATCGACTGGATAAATACGCTAGTGGTAATTACGTTAAAGAAATCCTTTTAAGACGTTTTCTTGCAATGCATGCGAAAAATTGAGAAAATATAGTGGAATCAATTATGGGTAATAGGCTGAAGGAGGAATTTGATTGACGAATGAACATAAAGTATTGACGCGTGACGAAGTATCTGAAGAGGAAACTTGGCGCTTGGAGGATATCTTCCCTTCGGATGAAGCGTGGGATAAAGAATACCGTAAAATCGATGAAATGGTGAATGAAGCTGAACAGTATAAAGGTACGCTTGGTAATGGGGCAAGACCACTATTTGAGGCATTGACCTATCGTGATAAGTTGGCTGAACGTTTACGTAGATTATACACGTATGCTCATTTAAAGACAGACCAAGACACGACGAATGGTTTCTATCAGACGATGGATGGTCGTATTAAGTCACTAATCGTAAAAGTGTCTACGGCATTGTCTTACTTCACACCTGAATTGCTTGCGATAGACGAAGCCCAATTGAATGCAACGATTGAATCTCATGAAGGTTTACGTTTATATAAACAAGAATTTGAAGAGTTAAATGCAGAGCGTGCGCATGTTCTTTCTGCTGAACAGGAAGAATTACTTGCGCAACTGTCAGAAGTGACTGGCAACTCCGCCGAAACATTCAGCATGCTAAACAATGCAGATTTGACATTCGGCTTGATAAAAGATGAAGAAGGCAATGAAATTCAACTAACACATGGACGCTATTCACGTTTCTTAGAAAGCAAAGATGCTAAAGTGAGAGAAGCGGCATTTAAAGAAATGTATGCGAAGTATGGTGAATTCAAAAATACATTTGCATCCACACTAAGCGGTAATGTCAAAGCACATAATGTCAAAGCGAGAATTAGAAATTACACTTCTGCGAGAGACGCGGCGTTATCAGGCAATCATATTCCTGAACAAGTTTATGAGAACTTAGTTTCCACAATCCATAAAAACTTAAACTTACTACACCGCTACGTAGCGTTACGTAAGAAAGTATTGCAGTTGGATGAAATGCATATGTGGGACGTTTACACGCCACTTGTTGAAGATACAGAAATTAAATACACTTATGAAGAAGCGAAAAATACAATGTTAGAAAGTTTCCACCCGCTAGGAGAAGACTATACTTCAATCGTCAAGGAAGGTCTTGATAATCGTTGGGTGGACGTTCGTGAAAACAAAGGAAAACGTTCTGGAGCATATTCATCTGGTTCATATGGAACGAATCCATATATCTTGATGAACTGGCAAGATAATGTAAATAACCTGTTTACACTAGCGCATGAATTTGGTCATAGTGTGCATAGTTATTATTCACGTCAATGTCAGCCATTTATTTACAGTGGTTATTCGATTTTCGTAGCGGAAGTGGCATCTACTGTGAATGAAGCTTTATTGAATGATCATTTATTGAAAGTGACTACGGATGAGGACAAACGAATTTATTTACTCAATCATTGGTTAGATGGCTTCCGTGCGACTGTATTCCGTCAAACAATGTTTGCTGAATTTGAGCACTTGATTCATGTGCTTGATCAAGAAGGCACGCCTTTGACAGCAGAAAAATTAACGGAAGAATACCATGCGCTGAATAAGAAATATTATGGTGATGCTATTGTTAATGATGAAGAAATTGGTCTAGAATGGGCTCGTATTCCACATTTCTATTATAATTATTATGTCTACCAGTATGCAACGGGATATAGTGCGGCAGTAGCACTTAGCAAGCAAATCCTTGAAGAAGGAGAGCCAGCAGTTGAACGTTATATCTCTAACTTCTTGAAAGCGGGATCTTCTGATTATCCAATTGAAGTACTGAAAAAAGCCGGAGTTGATATGACTTCTGAACAGCCGATTGAAGAGGCTTGTCGCGTCTTTGAAGAGAGATTAGAGGAACTAGAACAGTTATTGGTAAAGAGAGGGAAATAGGAGACTGTATATTTCGACAATTCTTATCGAAATCTGTATAAAATGGTTGAAAATCGATGTAAATTGTTGAAGTCATAAGTCATTTATGATATGGTTGTGTTGTGGAATAAATCACATACCAAACATACACCCCTTTTGTTTGAACGTGAACATTTCTCCCATTCCCTTTGAAAAAGAGTATTCACTCCCCCCCAGGAGAGAATGCTCTTTTCTTTTTTATTTTAAGGAGTCGAAATACATAATAATCTTTAGTTTCAAATTTCAAAAGGTAAAGTAAGTGGTCCGGTATTTACGCTTCAGAGGGTATGCTTGTCCTATGGGCGTGGCCTAACCTGAACCTCTTACACTACAATCCTTTTGTAAACATCAAGTACTTTTAGATTCCATTGAAACTGTCATGTGACTAAGTATTTGTTCGCCTCTATTTTAGTTCAAATGAAACCGAAAAATCCAAAGCCCTCACATGGAAGACTTTGGATTGGTTGAAAGTGCTATTTGATTAAAGAGCAGTTATGCTGTTTTTTACGCCATAATGTACGATCTTGAAATGGAATACATTCGATTTGTTGCTTAAGCAGACGCTTCTTTAATTCGCGTTCTGCTTCTTTTTCTGTAATGCGATAGATCTCAGCAACTTCCTTAGTCGTTAGTAGGTCAAAGCGGTCAAATAAAGAGCTGATAGATGGTGGCATATCGGGTAGGATTTGTTCCCCAATCAATTCCTCTAAAATTTGTTCGTAAATCGCATAATCATAGCGACCACTCACTTTCAAACCTTCATCTTCAATATTACTATTAAAAAAGACAAATGTAGGAGCTTCGTCTACTTCCATTTCATTACCTAGAAACATATCGACTTGTAATGCACGCGACGTTTCCTCGGAGGTAAAGTCCGCAATGAATTCATCCACATCCAGATTAATACGTGCAGCAATTTCCACAAGTACTGAAAAAGAAGTTACGTCTCGTTTCTTCAAGAATGAATACTCTAACAGACAAGACAAATATCGAAAACCTGCTCGTTTTCCTTGGAATTCAGCAGCTTTGACAGCAATATTTGGAAAACAAGGATTTGACCTTTTAGTAGGGTTAGAATCTTGTGAATCACATACGTATGGAATATTAAGTTTAGGTAGTGGTGTTCGCAATGCAATTCTCAACGTAAAGCAATGATCGTATTCGACTTGTAGTTTTCGTAAGAGTGGTTGCAGTGACCAACAATCCTTGCAGTATGGATCTAAAAATACATAAAGTTCAATGGGCTTTGCTGAAGCAGAATAGTGTAACGTATCATCGATAGCAGTTAGATAGTTCACTCGTCTTCCTCCTCGTTCCTATTTACCATATGGTTGGCTGTTAAGACAAGGCGCTGATAATAGATATCCCGCAGTGGTCCCTCCAGTCCTACCTCATCCATTGCTTCTGCCATGCATGCTAACCATGCTTTCGCGCGAGTAGGTGTTATAGGGAACGGCATATGCCGTGCTTTCATCATGGGATGGCCATGCTCTTCCGTAAATAGATTAGGGCCTCCCAAATATTGTGTCTGAAATTGTTTTTGTTTCCGAATCGTTTCGGCTAAATCATCAGGGAATATCGGGTATAGGTCCGGATGCACCGCTACTTTTGCGTAGAATCGTTCTATTAGTTCGTGTAACCTTTTCTCGCCGATCTCCTCGAAAGGGATGACTGGTTTTCGGGTCATCACATTCACATCCCTTCGTTCATCTGTGTCTTTATAATATCAACGAACGATTTTCTATACAAATAAAAGAGCTTATTTTTTAAAAATGTTATATATCAGTTGACTATTATTTAGAAGGTGTGCTAGGTCAATTACAAAAGGAATTAGCGATATTACTACAATCAAACCATTTGTCCGTAGTAGTTCATAACTTTTTTTACATAGTTTTGTGTTTCTTTGAATGGTGGAATACCTCCATACTTTTTAACGTTTCCTGGTCCAGCATTGTAGGCAGCCAGTGCCGTTTCGATCGAGCCGAATTGATTGAGCATGCTACGTAAATATTTGGCACCACCCATAATGTTTTGCTTTGGATCAAAGCGATCAGTGACACCAAGGAACTTTGCTGTGCCAGGCATCAGTTGCATTAGCCCACCAGCACCTGCGTGACTAATCGCATTGGCCTTAAAATTAGATTCTTGCTTGATAACCGCGGAAATCAATTTTTCAGGTAGCTGGTATGTATCCGCAGCTTCTTTAATAATATCTTCGTACTTTCCTTTGCTTGGTGTGCTAGCTTCAGGTAAGGGGATCGGTAGCGAGAGTGCAGGTAATATTGATGGTGTATAAGCTTCTCCTTGGTAAAGTAGGCTGTCTTTTGCTAGTGAAGGTGTATGGCCGAGACCCGTTGTGTTTTCTTTCATTAACTGTGTAAGTAATGACTGGAATTCGTTAGAGTCCCCTGATGAACTAGAAGTAAAGGACTGTACCGCTCCAAGAGTCTGCAACGTATTGAGTTCAAGTAAGATCCGCATATTTAGTGGGTTTAGATTCATGCTCATTCCTCCTATATTTTAGTTCGTATTGTTAGATTATAATTTAGCATCATTATACCAACTTTCGTAGCAGGATGGGCAATTACAAAATGCAACAATGTGTGTCATATGGTAGACTGAACGTAAAGACTTTATTTAAGGAAGTGGCCAACTTGGATAGGCAAAATAAAATAATAAATATAGACCAGCAGGGCAATGAAATACACTTTGTTTTAAATCCTGAAGCGGAGTGGCCATTAGGTGTGCCAACCGGAAAAATGCTGACAGACACAGACCGACAATCATTCGTTTATGTATTTGATCATGAGTCGGGTTATCGCTATGCTTACTTTTCGCCAGATAGCTGGAATGGTCTAGTAGACGTGCTTTTAAAAGATGCGCAACCTATTTTAGTGTATAAAGATGAGAAGTTCCCTATGGAAGGGTTAAAAGAAGAACTACAGGCGTTGATATTCAATATTGAGGGTAATCATAATTATGGTGAAGAATTCAGTGCGGCTGTTGAAGAAGCATTTCAACCTGTATTAGAGCAGGTAGATTAAGTATGGCAATTGAATTTCAGAAAAGGAAGGGAAGTGACTTAATGAAGTTCACTATTCAGTCGCGAAACGATGAAATTTCGAATAAGCTAATGAAAGAAGCGAGAATTTATTTACGGGATTTTGGCTTAAAGTATGATGAGGAAGAGCCGGATATTGTGTTGTCGATTGGTGGGGATGGTACATTACTGCATGCTTTCCATAAATACATACATCGACTAGATACGACATCTTTTGTTGGGATTCATACTGGGCATTTAGGTTTTTATGCCGATTGGAAACCTTCTGAAATAGAGAAGCTAGTTATTTTGATTGCTCGACAGGAATTTGAAGTGGTTGAATATCCACTGATCGAAGTAACAATCAATTATCGACATTCTGAAAAAAGTGCATCCTATTTGGCGCTAAACGAGTCTACCGTGAAATCACCCGATGTAACATTGGTAATGGACGTAGAATTGAATGGTGAGCATTTCGAACGCTTTAGGGGAGATGGACTCTGTATGTCAACCCCTTCAGGATCTACTGCATATAGTAAATCACTTGGTGGAGCGATAATTCATCCTTCCTTACCGTCCATGCAACTAACAGAAATGGCTTCTATCAACAACCGTGTTTTCCGTACAGTAGGTTCACCACTTATTTTGCCAGATCATCATGTGTGCACGTTGACGCCGGTAAAAGGTCCGGACTTCATGGTCACTGTGGATCACTTGCAATTGCTTCATAAAGATGTAAAGTCGATTGAGTACAAAGTAGCCAATGAAAAAATGGGCTTCGCGCGTTTTAGACCGTTTCCTTTCTGGAAGAGAGTAAATGAATCATTCGTGGCAAGTGATTTGATCTTTGAACGTGAAGACGATGAAACTAAAAACTGAGACATTATTTCAATTGGACTTTGAAGTGGCAGAGACCATGATACTCCGTAAATTTTTGACAGAAAAAGATATCTCCAAAACTACATTGACGGCTATTAAATATACAGGTGGTTCAATTTTGGTCAATGGACAGCATCAAAATGTTCGGCATATTGTGCAAGCGGGCGATACAGTGACGATTGTATTCCCACCTGAGCAGCCAAGCGAAGGATTGACGCCGGAGGTTGGAAACTTAACTATTTTGTATGAAGACGAAACAATCTTATTACTCGATAAACCCGCTGGTCAAAGTACGATTCCTTCACGTAATCATCCTGCCGGCACAGTTGCGAATTTTGTCTGTGGAAAGTTTGAAGCAGAAGGGGTTCCTTCCACTGCGCATATGGTGACAAGACTTGACACAGATACTTCCGGTGTTATTTGTGTAGCGAAGAATCGACATATCCATCATCTCTTAAGCAAGCAGATGAATCAAAAACTTTTTCAGCGACGCTATATTGCGTTCGCAGAAGGAAGTATTGCGCCTTCTTTTTTGTCGATTGAGCAACCAATCGGCAGGAAGGAAGGGAGTATCATTGAGCGTACTGTGCGGGAAGATGGGCAGTATGCAAAGACCGATGTGTTAGTGAAAGGGACGTATGTACATGATTCATGTGAATTTTCTGTTGTGGAATTAACATTGCATACAGGAAGAACACATCAAATTCGTGTTCATTTGCAATGGCTGGGTCATCCGTTAGTCGGCGATGATTTATATGATGCGAAAGGTTGTCATTTTGCACGGCAGGCATTGCATTGTTCTTCCATTAGTTTCCTTCATCCGCTTACTATGAAACGCATGACATTCGAAAGTCCTTTACCTAAAGACATGCATGCGTTATTACAACAAAGTACTGTATATAGCGTATGATTAAAAATGATCTAGATTACTCTGACGAAGCTTGTAGAAATCTAGTACAATAGTTTTTTTAAGATAATAATTATAGTGCGCTATCGAGTAGAGGGCGTCCTATAAGCGTAGAAGGGACGGTGTGAAAACATGGTTACCCCACTAGATGAATTGAGAAATGAAAAGGTCTTGGATGAAGCGAAGTTGAAATCGTTACTTGTCGACGAGGATATCCATATGTTTAGACAAGAATACTTGTCACTTCATCCTTATGATCGTGCCATTTTTTATGAAGAAGTTGGAGCAGAACTTCGGGAGTTAATGTATTTTTATTTATCACCAAAAGAACTTGCGGAGATTTTTGAGACAAGTGAAATTGAAGAGGATGAATATAAAGAGTTCCTTGAAGAGATGGACGCAACTTACGCTGCAGAGATGATTTCATACATGTTTGTGGATAATGCAGTAGATGTCCTGAAAGAACTTGATAAAAAGCAAGTTGTTAGTTATTTAACGTTAATGAATAAAGAAGCAGCAATTCAGATTAAAGCCTTGCTTCACTATGAAGAATATACAGCCGGATCAATCATGACGACGGAATTTGTAACGGTATCCGAGAATTCAACCGTTCGTTCCGCTATGACGATTTTGCGTAGCGAAGCTCCAAGCGCGGAAACGGTTTACTATATTTTCGTAGTAGATGATAGTCAGCGTTTAACAGGAGTCGTCTCACTCCGTGACTTAATCATTGCGGATGAAGATACGTTAATAAGGGATATTATGAGCGACCGAGTAGTTAGTGTTTCTGTTTCTGATGACCAGGAAGACGTTGCTCGAACGATTCAGGATTATAATTTCTTAGCTGTTCCTGTTGTTGATTTCCAACAACACATATTAGGTATTATAACAGTCGATGATATTATCGACGTTATCGATGAAGAAGCATCGGATGACTACTCCAAACTTGCCGGTGTCTCTACAATGGATACATTTGACAAGAACTCTTTTTCAGCGGCTAAAAAACGAATTCCTTGGTTGATTACATTGATTGTACTAGGAATGTTAACAGCCAATTTAATTGATTTATTTACTGAAACAATTTCTCAAGTCGCTTTATTAGCAGTCTTCATTCCGTTAATTGCCGGAACGGCAGGAAACAGTGGAACGCAATCATTAGCCGTTGCAGTCCGTGGTATTGCCACAAGGGATATTGAGGATGAGAGTAAATTAAAATTATTGATTCGTGAAGCAGGTACCGGGTTAATTACTGGTTTGGTCTGTGCCATATTTGTCGTGTTATTAATATTTGTTTGGAAACATGAACTAATTATCGCGTTATTGGTCGGTACAGCTACGCTTGTGTCCATATTCGTCGCAACTATTTCAGGATCATTCATTCCGTTATTCATGCACAAGATCAAAGTGGATCCAGCAGTCGCTTCAGGTCCTTTTATCACAACGCTTAATGACGTCATAAGTATTATTATCTATCTAGGTCTAGCAACAGCATTCATCAGTTCCTTGTGAACGTTGAGTGCTTTTTTATTTGCTCATTGGAACGTTGGGCATTTTGATTACATATGCTAGACGAAAAGGATGTGATAAAGATGGGTCATGAGAAGCCGTTATTGTTTGTTAACAGTCCGGTGATCAGGAAGTATGTGTATACACCTATACAAGAAGATACACCTATTCCCGAAGAGGAGAGTACTTCTGTTTTTGAATTGGAGCACGCAAGAGACGTGGAGCGAAGAATAGAGCCACCTGTACTGGACGATCCTGTAAAAGAGAAGCTGTTGGTAGTTCCGCGTATTCAGCAAAACTTGAATTATTTAGACCATCCGTTTCGCAAAGAGTTATATCAACCGATCGAAGTCGTAACTGACGAGCAAGTGATAAAAGGGAAAATTCATGAAGTGGATCATAACTTGTTATGGATGAAGAAAGATGAAGAGCTTATTTCGGTGGTCATTGGTGATATTCGGGATATCAAATGGAAACAGCAATCATTCACTATATAATATAAAAAGCGAACTCTATTAATAGAGTTCGCTTTTTCGCATTGCAAGTATTGTTTCGGAATCTACTTACATTTCGTCGCAGAAATTAATAAAGACGTCGTCGATACATTGGATGCCGCAGAAGCAACTTGTGTCGATTGTTAAACAAGTGTTAGTTGGTCCGAAACCATTCACTTTACAAACTTTTTCCAAGCAAATTTCGCCGTTATCAAAGATGTTAATCGGATTGTCGTTATATAACGGTTGCAAGACTTGAATTGTTGCGCAACACGAGTCGAATACTTTCTGTACTCTGAAGAATACAGAGACACAGCTTGTTGATGTTGGGTGTGGTGGCTTTCTGCTGCTCATTTCGTTATCGTTAGAATTCCGAGGGTACGGAGTTGCTTTTTTACCACCTCTGAATACGGCCTTGAAATAATCCCCATCATCTGTCAGTAGGCTAAATACACGAGTGTTTACACGACCTCGTACTGGGCTGACCAAACTGCCTAATGGTGCCATGAAACAATCTGTATCGCACTCTACACAATCCACTTCTGGACTCGTGCTCTGGACACGTTTAATAAAACGTAAGACCTCGCAAATGCAATTGGACTTCTGACAACCACCATGATTACTATCTTTTCTTTCACATCCCACTACTGTCCACCTCCTGTTTATCGTTCTCTATACCTTATGCGCGAGTACGAAAGATGGCAGGGCGTTTGCACAGATATGCATAAATCGTAAACGAATATTCCATACTGTTCTAAAGGGAGGCGACAGTCTTGAAAAAACTAATATATCTGTTGCTAGTCAGTTTGTTACTAACGGGTTGTAATGAAAAAGGAACGCATATTGAAAACACCACGACTCATGATACGGTTCCCTTAGAAAAAACGCTTGATAGTAATGAGCATGTCAAATTGGCAGTTGCTTTGTTACATGAAGAGGATTTAATAGTAGGAATCCGTGTAAACACATTTTCAAGATTCCAAAAGAAAAAGATTGCGAAAAAGATTAATAAGGAATTGAAAAAAGAATATCCGGATTTAGAAGTTACGGTATCAGCGGATAGTAAGGTGTTGTTGGAGACGGATAAGTTGATAAAAAAAGGTGATTCAAAAAATTATCAAAAGAAAATAGATGACATCAAATCCATCGCAAAGGAGCAAACCTAATGGAACAAGAGAAGTATGCGCATTTAGAGAAAGAACTATCCCCAAAAACCCCGATTCTAAAGAATGTCATCAAAGCCTTTTTGGTAGGCGGTTTGATCTGTTTAATTGGGCAGTTTATCGCACTTTTTTATATAACGTACTTTGATTTTACAGAACGTACAGCGAGCAATCCGACAGTTGCTACCATGATTTTTATCTCTATGTTATTAACTGGTTTTGGATTGTATAAAAAAATATCCCAGTTTGGAGGAGCAGGGGCTTCCGTTCCTATAACAGGGTTTGGAAATGCGGTAGTATCATCTGCAATTGAGCATAAATCGGAGGGTTATGTACTAGGCGTAGGAGGTAATATGTTCAAGTTAGCTGGATCAGTCATTTTATTTGGTGTGTTTTCAGCTTTCATTGTTGCACTTATAAAAACAATACTAGTGAAATTTGGTGTCGTCTCATGGTGAAAAATGGAGTTCTTACTTTTTCTTCTATGCCGAGTCTATATTCAACAGGTGTGACGGCTGGACCTTTAGAGAAGAAGAAAAGCGTCTTCGCTGAGCAATTTGATAAAGTGTATGAAGATGAACGTTGTGATTTGCCAACAAATGAACATGGACATAAACAGCTAATGTATGATGCAGTAATGATCGCTCTTAGTAAAGAAAAAAAGACCATCGATAAAATCGATTTCTTTTTAACAGGCGATTTAGTAAATCAAATGACGCCTTCGAGCTTCACAGCGCATGAACTAGGTATACCGTACATAGGCATGTTTGCGGCTTGTGCGACATCAGTTTCTTCTATGATAACGGCTGCGTTACTTGCAGATGCAGAGCAGGCAAGATGGCTGATCGCTGGTTCATCGAGTCAACATAATGCAATCGAAAGGCAATTCCGCTATCCGCTAGAATACGGTTCACAAAAAGGGGCCACTTGCCAATGGACTGTCACTGCGGCGGGAGCTGTTTTAATAGGTCAGCATAAGGAAGGAAACCCATCGATTTGCTGTGCGACTGTTGGTAAAGTGGTAGATATGGGAATGACAGATCCTTTGAATATGGGGGCCGCGATGGCACCTGCTGCAATGGAAACATTGTCTTGTCATTTGAAAGGACACAAAAAAACAATTGATGACTACGATACGATTATTACAGGTGATTTAGGCAGTAATGGCTTTAAAATCTTTAAAGCCCTAGCGAATGAAAGTGGCTTGTCGCATACGAAAAACTTTCGAGATGCTGGTGAAGAGTTTTACGGAAATGATCCTTCTTTTAATGCGGGAGCAAGTGGATCGGGTTGTTCAGCAGCTGTGTTTTTGTCAGATGTTTATAAGAAATTACAAAAGAGAGAGTATAAACGGGTGTTGCTCATCGCCACAGGTGCCCTTTTATCTCCATTGACCTATCAACAGGGAGACAGTATTCCATGCATCGCGCATGCAATTGAAGTCACAATGGATGGGGTGAGTGTCAATTGATATCTATTTATATTACTTCATTCATCGTAGGTGGGTTGATCTGTGTCATTGGGCAATTGTTGATGGATGTGGCGAAATTGACCCCCGCACACACACTATGTTCTTTAGTAGTCGCAGGCTCTATTTTAGACGGTTTCGGTTTGTATGAGCCTTTGATCGACTTTGCGGGTGCGGGCGCTACCATTCCGATTACGTCGTTTGGAAATGCTTTGACCCATGGAGCGCTAGCAGAGGCGGAAAAACATGGCTTGATAGGTGTGGTAACTGGTATGTTCGAAGTAACAAGTTCAGGTATCAGTGCTGCTATTATTTTCGGATTAATAGGTGCTTTATTATTTACTTCAAAAGGAAATGTTTAAAAATGCCCTCTCCAATTCCCCCTTCTCTGCATATGGTAGAGAAGAAGGAAGGAGGGGTTTTTATGTATGGATGTTTCCCATCTCAGGGTCACGGTGGTTATGGACATGGCGGAGGGTGTGGAGAAAGGTATGGTGGTTCTTCGTTCGTTTTAATCGTCGTCCTATTTATTTTGCTGATTATTGTAGGCAGAAGCTACTTCTAAGGAGGAGATTGATAGATGAACGATTCATTCTTTCGAAAAATAGAATCTAAGACAGGTGTGCCGATGGAAGAAGTATTTGCATTAGCTAATGCTATCCAATTTGCTGACTTTAAAGATGAACGTCAAGTGAGAAAAATTATACAAAAAGTAAGTCAGCTAGCTAATAAGAATGTACCGCAGCATATGGAAGATGAACTCGTGAATTCAATCATTCAAAGTGGTAAAGGGCTGAATTTAAACGATATTAACCATATGTTAGGCGGAAAGTAAAGATATTTCCGAAACGAGGTTTAGATGTGGTCGTTTTTGGATATAGTACTAACAAAGGAAGTAAACGAAGGTGGTGCACATCATGGGCTATATTTTACCGATCCAGAACTTTCAATCTCAACAATATGCGGAAAGGTTGAACAAACAACCCCATAATTTCGCTTCTATTGGTCGTGTAAGTCCAGTACGAATGAGAAATGAGGAGTCCAACTATTGGGAAGATGTTATAGGGGAAGAAGATCGACGCCGTAAGGAGCAAAAGGAAGAGAGAAACATGAAACGTGCACCTCAATCCCTGGCAAAAAACGGATTCATTGCTCCGAATCCAGCCAAATTGTCTCCTACAATTGCAGAAGTAGTAGGTAAAGGTTTATCCGTTAATGCATATGTATAAAAGAACGATAAAACCTTGTCAGCCCTAAGGCTGACAAGGTTTTATCGTTGTGTAGCGAAAAAACTATTTATCGAGCAAGTTTTTTTCCATTGCTCGATGGGGGATGTCTGCATCCATAAATTCAGGTGAAGTCACGACGTATCCTAGTTTTTCATAGAAAGGTACAGCGTATGATTGTGCGTTCAGTAGAAGTTTTTTCATGGAATTTTTTCTAGCGTGTTCTTCTAGTGTGTTCATAATCAACTTCCCGATATGTTTACCGCGATGTTCTTCTAAAATACAAATTCTTTCTATTTTCCCATGTGCATTTACAAGGCCTCTCATTCGGCCTGCACCAATTGGATGATTCTTTTCGTCATAAACAACGAAATGTGTAGCGTCTTGATCATATTCATCTATTTCCAAATGTAGGGGTACACCTTGTTCTTCTACAAACACTTTTTTACGAACAGTAAATGCATCCTCTCTGCCTTCCGCATCTGAAACAATCTTTACCGTCATCAACAAGTCAAGATACCCGATCTAGACGGAATGTTTCGTACACTGTCCAAGAACCGTCTTCTAGTTGATATAATAAGTGGATACGGTCAATGACTTCTGAATGATCGACACCTACCATTTTTAATTGATTAATTACATCATCATGTTCACCAGAAGTTAGATCTTGAGCAATTGTGATGTGTGGTACAAATGCATAATTGGAAGCATTCTCATAAAAGTTTAAATTCAGGTCTTTATGCAAAGCGAGTAACTCATCATTAGGCGTAACCTTAAAGTAAATCGTATTCGTAGTCGGAGCGAATGAGCTTACTTTTGTGACATTCAACTCAAATGGGCTGTTCTTGATCGTGATATCTTTCAACGCTTTTGCTACTTCTTCAATTTCCTTATCATTTGCCTCGAATGGATCCTTTAGCGTCATGTGGGGTGTAATCAGTGCATAATGCGGATCATATCTTTTACGATAACCGTTTGCCGTGTCTTGAAGTTTTTTTGAAGGGAATGCAACAATACCGTATTTCATTTAAGACTGCCTCCTTGTGAATGGATTCATTTTGAGTTCATCTGTTTAAGTATATCAGAAAATAGTCGGATTAGTCTTATTCTAATACTAAAGACTATTAATTTCAAGCAGTGCACGTCGAATATCAGGCTGCCAAGATTTCCACGTATGGTCACCTTCTAGTTCTTCATAAAAGTATGGAAATCTTCTTTCTTTTATCAATTCATGAAGCTCGCGATTGGGAGTCAAGAAGTCTAATCTCCCGTCAGCGGTAGTAGGGACATAGGTTTCTTGCTTGCCGATGACGTGATAGATCGATAAAGCGGATGGATCTTTAATGGATTGGATGGCATCCAGCACATACTTGTTAACGAACGGCGAATGCAAAACGACTTTTCCGAAACAATTCGGGTATTTCGATGCTGTCAACAATGAGATGGATGCCGCCAATGAGTCTCCGATTAGCATACGACTTGAACCCATTTGGTATGTTGGGTACGTTTCATCAATATACTGGATTAACTCGTGTGCTAGAAAACGAATATAGGCTTCGTGGCGGTCTCCTTCGGGATGATACATTCGTCTGCGTTCTTCCACTGTTTTATAAGGAATACCTACGATGATGACAGGTTCAATCATCTCTTCTTCCATTAATTCGTCTGCTATTCGACCGATTCGACCAAGCTGGAAGTAATCTTTTCCATCTGACGCTAGGATGATGTTGTGTTTATAAAGTGGTGAGTAGCGAGAAGGCAAATAAAGCAATAGCTCCATTTCTTCTTGTAGTTCATTGCTGTAAAAGCGGATTTCTTCAATCTTACCTGGATTCATTTTGTAGGACCTCCAAAAATAATGTACACTTAGTGAATATCATACCGATAAGTACTAGTGTAAAGCTAGTGAAATACAATCGTATGTGGAAAGAGAGGGGAAGTAATATGGTAGCAGGTAAAAATATTGTTCATTCAGATGTAGTGACGGCAGCAACAAAAGACGCGTTGATCCGTCGAGGGGTTAAAATTGAAGATATTGCAAAAATCGTTTATGAAATGCAGGTTCCTTACAATAAAGGGTTATCTCTTGATCAATGTATCGATTCTGTTGAAGCGGTATTGCGTAAACGTGAGTTGCAGCATGCAATTCTAGTAGGTGTAGAATTAGATGAAATTGCAGAAAGAGGTCAGCTATCTGCGCCACTTCAGCAAATTGTTGAGTCGGATGAAGGGTTATTCGGTGTTGACGAGACAATCGCATTGGGTGCCGTTTATACGTACGGGTCGATTGCGGTAACAACGTTCGGACATTTAGATAAGAATAAGATTGGAATTATCAATGACTTAGATACGAAAAAAGGTATCGGTATCCATACGTTCTTAGATGATCTTGTTGCGAGTGTGGCTGCTTGTGCATCGTCAAGAATCGCACATAGGACACGTGATTTACAAGAAGCGGGCTTAACGTTTAAGGATGTACAAAACGGCAATAACTAATACAGTAAATAAAGCACAGACACGGGATATCTGGTGTTTGTGCTTTTTAATTTTGGACCTCTCACTGTATAAATTCTTTTGTAATTTAGTAGAGTAATTGAAGAACGGTAGTTACACTCTTTACCAATAGACTATAAACTTAGACAAGTATATTAAAACATTGACAATCTAAAGCGCTTTCATGGTAGAATGACAGTGTCTATGAATAAAATAGAAAAGGGGAGATTGCCGAATGAAGAAAAACTCACTTCGCCTGCTAGCGTTAGTTTCCATGTTCGCTCTTCTTGTTTTAGCTGCTTGTGGAAATGACAAGGCAGAAGGAGACAAGGATGTAGATGGAAGCAAAGACGAAGGTAAGACTGAGCAGGAATACAAATTCTTGAGTTTATTGACAGGTGGAACACAAGGAACTTATTATCCACTAGGTGGTTCTTTTGCTGAATTCATTAGCGAAGAAACTGGTATTAAAACTACTGCTGAAGTATCTCAAGCATCCGCTGCGAATATGACAGCACTTAAAGACGGAGATGCACAAATTGCTTTCGTTCAAACGGACATCGCATATTATGCATCAAAGGGTGAAATGATGTTTGACGGAGAGGTGATCAATGAAGTATCTGCAGTCGGTTCACTATATCCTGAAACGGTTCAACTCGTTACATTGAAGAAAAATAATATCACAACATTTGAAGATCTAAAAGGTAAAAGTGTTTCAGTAGGAGCACCAGGTTCAGGTACGTATGCGAACGCTGAGCAATTACTTGAAATTCACGGCTTGACAATGAAAGACATCAAACCACAAAACCTTGACTTTGGTGAGTCGCAAGAAAGTCTACAAGCTGGACAAATCGATGCAGCATTCATTACTGCTGGTACGCCAACAGGTGCTGTTGAAGGCCTAAACGCAGTAGCAGAAGTATTCATTGTTCCAGTTGAAGATGCGAAAGCTGATGAGCTAATCGAGAAATATCCATACTATGCAAAAGAAGTAATCCCTGCTGGAACGTATGGTTCTGAAGCGGAAACACCAGCAGTTTCTGTAGGTGCTATGCTTGTTATGCAAAACGATATTTCTGAAGAGCTGGGCTACAAAATTACAAAAGCAATTTATGAAAATGCTTCTAAAATCCAACATGCTAAAGGTGCTTTGATCAAAGCTGAAAGCGGTTTGGACGGTATCGGTATTCCGATACACCCAGGTGCACAAAAGTACTTTGACGAAGTGAACTGATCAACTGAATGAATTGAAAAACAGAGCGGGACGGTGAAGCGTAAAGCTTTTCCGTCCCATTCTTACTTTTTATGTAGGAAGGAAATAGCGGATGAAAAGTACAGTAAAGATTCTTCTGCTGATCTGTATCACGAGTGGCTTCGTTCTGCTATGGTTGTTTTATCCATATAATCGAATGATTGTACTTGAAAGGGTTCGAAGTGAGCAACCGATAGCGTATTATCTTCCGTTACATACTGAACAACAGTTTGAAATCAATTATATCCATTCTATTCACTTATCTAATGTGAAGGAACAATATACCATTACCGATCACGATAAGCTCCGTTTCGAATATATGCAGTATGAAGATGTAGCGATTGGATTGCCTGGTTACGCTGAAGAAGGCGAAATATTGGAGTTCAAGGATGGAGTTTATACGCTTATATTCGAAAATCGTGTGATAGATTCGTTTGTTCTGTATGTGGGTAGGGTAAATACAGATCTATCTTTGCAATATGAGCAACAAGAGTATCACCTTAAGGAGTACCTTGATAAAGGTCAATCCTATGATTTTCATGTAGCAAAGGTGTCGAATGTTACATTGTGGAAAGGAGTTAGATTAGATGGGAAATAACAAAGAAAAAGTAGTTCCACGTATATCTGATGATGAAATGAGTACACTCTCTGAACAAGCGCAACTCGAAATTTTGCAAAAGTACGATCCTGAATCTAATACGCGGGATTTAAAAGGTTTGTTAGGTAAGATCGTATTTTTCGGTCTATTGGCATTTTCTATTTTTCAGCTGTATACAGCGATTGGTAAACCGTTCACTGCACAAATTCAGCGTTCGATTCATTTAGGCTTTGCCTTATCACTTATTTTCTTATTATTCCCTGCTCGAAAGAAGATTGGGGTGCGACGTAATAAAGTACCGTTTTATGATATAATCCTATCCTTATTAGCCGTTGCGGTTGGTTTATATTGGCCCCTATACATGGATGAATTAGTATTCCGTATAGGTAGGGTCTCTGATATTGATTTAATCATCGGTACGTTAGCTGTGCTGTTAACACTAGAAGCAGCAAGACGAGCGGTTGGTTTACCAATCACGATTATTTCGATTGTTTTTTTAGTCTATGCGTTTTTCGGACCGTATTTTCCGGGGTTTTTGGCTCACCGTGGACAGAGTATAGATAACTTGGTCCAACTCATGTTTTTTACGACAGATGGGATTCTTGGTACTCCGATTAGTGTATCAGCCACCTTTATATTCGTCTTCCTATTATTCGGAGCATTCTTAGTAAAAACGGGTGTAGGTAATTACTTTAATGATTTAGCGGTTGTATTAGCGGGGCGCTTAACAGGAGGCCCGGCAAAAGTAGCTATTTTCTCAAGTGCACTACAGGGAACCATTTCTGGTAGTTCAGTAGCGAATGTTGTAGGATCAGGTTCTTATACGATTCCGATGATGAAAAAACTCGGTTATCGAAAAGAATTCGCCGGAGGAGTAGAGGCGGCGGCTTCTACAGGTGGACAAATCATGCCGCCTATTATGGGTGCTGCCGCTTTCCTAATGGTTGAATTCATCGGTGGTGTAACGTATTGGGAAATTGCTAAAGCTGCAGCTATTCCAGCGTTGCTCTACTTTACAGGTATTTGGATTATGACACATTTTGAAGCGAAGCGCGTAGGCTTGCAAGGAATGGATGTTTCTCAAATACCTAATCGAAAAGAAACATTGAAGAAAATTTATTTATTGCTTCCAATAGTCGGGATTATCGTCTTCTTATTAGCTGGTATCCCAACGATGAAAGCAGCGTTATTAGGTATCGTACTGACGATTGTAGTTAGTTCGTTCAGTAAAGATACAAGAATTGGTATCCGCGATATGATTCAAGCGCTAGTAGATGGTGCACGGACGGCACTCGCAGTTGCAGCAGCTACTGCTTGTGCGGGTATTATCGTAGGAGTTGTCGTGAAGACAGGTCTAGGACTAAGCTTAGCGACAGGCCTTATCTCGGCAGCTGGCGGAAATATCTTATTGACATTAATCTTTACGATGTTTGCGGCGATTGTTCTTGGCATGGGTTCTCCTACGACAGCAAACTATGTTATTACGTCGACAATCGCAGCGCCTGCCATAATTACCTTATTAATGCTTGGTGAACCTACAGGAGCCGCTGTGCCAATTGTAGTGGCAGTTTCAGCTCACTTATTCGTGTTCTACTTCGGAATCATCGCTGATATCACACCGCCAGTTGCGCTTGCAGCATTTGCAGCGTCAGGTATTTCAGGTGGAGATCCGATTAAGACCGGTGTCACTTCAGCAAAGCTCGCTATTGCGGCGTTTATCATTCCGTATATGTTCGTCTTCAATCCGGCGATGCTGATGCTTGACTCAAGTATAACCGAGATTGTCTGGGTAACGTTTACCGCCATTGTCGGTATGGTCGCAATTGGTGCGGGGTTGATTGGGTATTGGTACTCTCAACTGAACTGGATAATGCGTCTGGTGACAATTGCAACTGGGATGCTGTTGATCTATCCAGAAAAACTTACCGATGTAATAGGTCTAGTCTTATTCGTAATTTTGTTGGTACTACAGCTTCTATCTAAGAAGAAAAATGATCCACCACAACTTGTATCTAACTAATCAAATCAAGCTTGTTTGCTCAATCACATGAGCAGGCAAGCTTTTTTATTATTATAACAGAACATATAGCCTGGAAACTATGAAGTGAAGGTGTATAGTCCTAAAGAATTTAAAAAGATAGTAGTCTTCACTAGACTAGTAATCGTAAGGTATTAGCTAGTTGTGAATAAAAGAAACATAACCAAATTGAAAAGTCAAGACTCCAAAGGGACTTAAAAGATAGAAGCGATTTTGGACTATTTACGCAGTTTTGCATAGGCTCATTCTGTATATACTACATATAAGCAATCCAATAACAATTAACGGCGTACACATATTGATTCACAAACCAATACTAATAAAAAGGAGAGAACACTATGCAAACGCAGGGAATATGGTGGGAAAATGTATTTGAAGGACATTTGGTACACGGTTTCAATAAAGAGCGTATGAATGAACTTGATCAAGAAGAGTTTTTGTATTTTGAAAATGAACCAGTCGAAGAACATGTAAATCATATGCAATAAGAAAGGAGGATTTTCAACTGATTCTTGTAATAGGTATTCGGAAAGGTCAGTAATTTTTCTGCTAGATTAGAAAAATTACTGATTTTTAAATTACCTATTTACAATGTTTGAAATTGATGCTATTATAGTATTTGTGCTTAAGTAAGCTAACTTGTTCACTTGATTTAAGCATAACGATTATAATTTTGTACGTCCCGTTAGCTCAGTTGGGAGAGCGCTTGCTCGACAAGCAAGAGGTCACTGGTTCGAACCCAGTACGGGGCATAGGTGCCAAACCTAAGTTATTTACCGTCGGAACACGGTTTATAACAATAAGCAGTCCTATTAGACCGAATGTCTAGGGGCTGTTTTTTCTTTTTTATTTTGGTTCGTAAATGAAAAAATATACATTCTAGAAGAAAATACATTCATGTTAAAAGGTCTTACCATCCAGCATATTTTAGCTGATATGGAAAGGCCTTTTTACTTAAATACTGTATGTAAAATTACACTTGATTAATGATTTGTATATTGTTTTTGTGCACAAATAAATATACAAACAATAGATTGTACGATATACAAATAACGATTGTCAATAAGAAATTTGAGGAATTTCAAAATATGTGGTACAATGTAGTTATATCAGTAATTGAGACGGCATTCGATCATCGTACGCAACTTCTTCCGACAAGAATTTGAGTACGTTTTTTTTGATTTAACACTTGTTTGTTCTATTCGCTTAACTGGTTTTTGAATAAGTAGGCTGAGTAGGAAAAAATATTGAAATTATTATATGAGGAGTGTGGATCGGTGAATTTAATCAATGAAGAAATAACACATACAGTGTTTGGTGAAGGGAATATTGTGGAACATGAGGAATCGATCATTACTGTTGATTTCGATAAACATAGTAAAAAGTTTGTTTATCCTGATGCGTTTAAAAAGTTTATTACATTAAATGATCGAAGTACTGCAAAAACTATGAAGGAAATTATTTTGAAAAGAGAAGCGGAAGAAGAGATACTAGTAAGAAAACGTGAAGAAGAAAAAGAGAGCCAGATGCTTGAACAGCAACGTAGGGACATGTTGAAGAACCATAGTATTCATGAAAGCTCACAAATCGCTTTCTGGCTGGACGAATCAATGCAAAAAGAAGTATTTGATGACTGGCAGGTATCTACTGGTAACGTTCAAAGTGGAAAAAATAAAGGGCAGCCAAACAGGGTCGCTCGTCTGCGACCGAATAGCGCTGGCCTTCTTACTGCAAGAGGGACGGATCAACCCGAAACGGAAAGGCAAATTCTTGGACTCTTCATGATAAATGAAACATTTACCGGCAATCTTGGCCCTGATGGTATGGTCCCTTCCCATCCAGAATTTAGAATTGAGCTTACGGTACAAGAAGCGGAGCAAATGCCTTTCTGGAAATATTACAGCAATAAGAATTATCCTGATCGAACTTCATGGAATTCGGGGAAATTTCGTTATTTTGATAATGTTTGGACCGCTCAAATCGTAAAAGATATCATTGCATTAAAATCTGATGAAGAGCAAAGTAAATTAGCTAAAGAATTTCTGGAATACTTCTGTAAAATGAATGCTATTGACATTGAGAATATCCCAGAGGCGAACGGAGCCTTAGCATAACGTAAATTTATTATTGGAAAACTCCATTCGCTGTTTGGGCGGTGAATCAAAAAACTGATTGAGGACCTAGATAACCCCTCCGTCGGTATGCAAACAGCTGTACAATTCACGAAATATACGACAAATCCCTTGCTTCTTCGTTGCTGAGGGGTTTTTTGGTTATATCATATTTCTGCGGGTAAGAAGTAATTCAAGCGTACAAGTACAGAGGGTGTGGTGTATAATTTAACTACTATGCCTATTTAGGTGAGCAGGGGGAAGTTTTTATGAAAAAAAAGCAACAATCAAATCGCGCAACGGAATATATAGTTCAAGAATCAATCGAGTTACTACCGTTTTTATTGCAAGTTATGTCAAAGAGTAGTCGAAATTCAGTCAAGTCTATACTTACACGTGGACAAGTTACGGTAGATGGACAACTGATGAAACAACATAACCATTCGCTACAACCAGGTCAAAAGGTTGTAATTCAAAGTAACCAAGCGTCGCTGAATAATTCAAAATTAGTTGGTATAACCATCTTACATGAAGATGAAGATCTTATTGTGATCAATAAAGAAGCAGGGCTCCTTTCTGTTGCTTCAAAAACAGAAAATGAGATGACTGCCTATCGACAAGTGACGAACTATGTTCGAAGCAGTTATCCTGAAAATAGAGTTTACGTCGTGCACCGACTGGATAAAGACACATCAGGTGTCATGATGTTTGCTAAAAATGAAAAAACACAACAAACGTTGCAAACTACCTGGAATGAATCAGTTAAGGAACGCATGTATACTGCGCTAGTTGAAGGAAAAGTAGTGAGTGAGTCAGGTACTATTACTTCTTGGTTAACTGAAAACAGTGCGTTTAAAGTATACTCAAGCCCATTTGATAACGGTGGTCAACACGCAATTACACATTATAAAAGAATTCAGTCAAACAAAAATTATTCGCTGTTAGAAGTTCTGCTGGAAACGGGTAGAAAAAATCAAATTCGTGCACATATGGAAGAGTTAGGGTATCCTGTCGTTGGAGATAAAAAATACGGTGCAACTAGTAATCCACTGCGCAGATTAGGGCTTCATGCGACAGCCATATCGTTCTTGCATCCACGAACTGGCGACTTGGTCCGATTTGTAGCGGAAGTACCGCCAATGTTTATGACACGATCAAAGTAATAGTAGGAGCTATTCTAAAAATCAGCCGATTAGACTGTATGTCTAGAGGCTGCTTTTTTTATCTAAACATTCAAATTTGAGTTTGAATGTGTCAATTGACAAATATATCTGACTTGCATATACTGAAAGTAATCAATCAAATGGACGGTTGAATGATGTGTTAAACACTATCGGATTCGTTGAAAGGACTGGTAATATGGCTACTGAAAAAAATGTTTATCGTTTACAAGGATTGTCCTGCACAAATTGCGCTGCGAAATTCGAAAAAAATGTTCGTCAAATTGATACGGTGGAAGATGTGCAGTTAAACTTTGGGGCATCTAAGTTAACAGTGGCTGGTGTTGCTTCGATCTTACAATTGGAAGAGGCCGGTGCATTTGACGGTATAAAAGTATTCCCAGAAAAACAGCGAATCATTAAGCAACATATACCGTTTTGGAAAAAACGTGAGAATCAGACGACAATTGCATCGCTAATCCTATTGCTCGCTGGGTACGGTGTGTCTACGGCCAATGGGGACAATAACTGGTTATCTATCGCGTTCTTCCTTGCAGCTATTTTAATCGGCGGCTACAGCCTCATGAAAGAAGGGTTACGCAACCTTTCTAAACTAGACTTTGATATGTCCACGCTTATGACGATCGCTGTCATTGGGGCAGTGTTAATTGGGGATTGGGCAGAGGGTGCTGTTGTTGTGTTCTTATTTTCAATCAGTGAAGCATTAGAAAGTTATTCGATTGATAAAGCTAGAAACTCGATCAGCTCTTTAATTGACATAGCACCTTCAACAGCGATTGTGTTACGTGGTGGTAAGGAGTTTGAAGTAGAAGTTGAAAACTTACAAATTAATGATGTCATCCTGATTAAACCGGGGCAAAAGATCGCGATGGACGGAGAAGTGATCCAAGGAGATTCTTCTGTTAATCAGGCAGCTATTACAGGTGAGTCGGTACCTGTTCATAAAATGCTTGGTGATGAAGTGTTCGCGGGGACTTTGAACGAAGAAGGTTCTATGCAAGTACGTGTAACGAAACTTGCAGAAGATACGACGATTGCGAAAATTATTCATTTAGTTGAAGAGGCGCAAGCAGAAAAAGCACCGACGCAGCAATTCGTCGATCGTTTTGCAAAATACTATACACCAGCAATTCTTGTCATTTCTTTATTGATCATGGTGATACCGCCACTAGTCATGGGTGGATTATGGGGTGAATGGTTCTATAAAGGGCTTGTCGTACTCGTTGTAGGCTGTCCGTGTGCATTAGTTATCTCGACACCAATCGCGATTGTCACAGCGATTGGTAATGCCGCGCGAAATGGTGTACTCATCAAGGGGGGCATTCACTTAGAAGAGACTGGGCAAATAAAAGTCATTGCCTTTGATAAGACAGGTACGTTGACTGAAGGGCGTCCTGAAGTGACAGACATTATTTCTGTTTCTTCTTTGACAGAGGATGAAGTACTTATTCAATCGGCATCCATAGAGAAATACTCTCAGCATCCCCTTGCTTCATCTATTATGAGAGCGGCGGAAAAATTAACTGATGACTTGATTGAGGTGGAGAACTTCCAGTCCATAACGGGGAAAGGCGCGAAAGCAGTAATAGATGGTCAGCTAGTACATGTCGGCAGTCCGAATTTGTTTAGAGAGATGCGTCCGCTTGTGGCTTCATTTGAACAGCAAATTCTGGAACTTCAACAGCAAGGGAAAACAGTGATGCTAGTATGGTCTGAAACAGGTCTAAACGGCATGATTGCTGTGGCAGATCAAGTTCGTAAAAGTAGCTTATCGATTATTCAAAAGTTACATCAAATCGGTATTGAAAAAACAGTAATGTTAACGGGGGATAATGAGTCTACTGCTACAGCGATCGGACAGCAACTAGGCTTGTCGGAAGTGAATGCGGAATTATTACCGCATGAAAAAGTGGAAATGATTAAATCGCTAGGACAATACGGTAAAGTTGCGATGGTCGGAGATGGTGTCAACGATGCACCGGCATTAGCTACAGCGAATGTTGGGATCGCGATGGGTGGTGCTGGTACAGATACAGCGCTAGAAACGGCTGATATTGCGCTTATGGCAGATGACTTGGAAAAACTGCCTTATACGATCAGATTAAGTAAGCGTACCAAACGAGTGATTCTGCAAAACATCTCCATTGCACTTGGCTTAAAAGTTATTGCGTTGTTACTCATTATTCCGGGCTGGTTGACATTATGGATGGCGGTTATGGCAGATATGGGTGCGACTGTGATCGTTGTGTTGAACTCTTTACGGTTAATGAGAAGCAGGGAATAATGAAAAACACCAGACGAATAAAAATCGCCTGGTGTTTTTTATGTCTGCTGGAATGATAGAATGGATAGGAGTACGATAATGAGGAGTGTGAATGATGTGGGGATGACAAGTAATGAGTTAGAAATCATCATGAACAAACAGAAAACATATTATGTTTCGGGTGTGACAAGAAGTATTGCATTTCGTAAAATGATGTTACAAAAATTATATGAGGCGGTAGAACGCCATGAAAAAGAAATTACAGAAGCACTCCATAAAGATTTACGTAAACCACCACTTGAAGCCTATGTGACGGAAATAGGTTTTGTCTTATCTAGTATTACACATACATTGAAATATATAGACGAATGGATGACACCAGAAAAGGTGAAAACACCGATCCATTTGCAACCAGCTACAAGCTTTATCGTCAAAGAACCATATGGTATTGCGTTAGTGATTGGGCCGTTTAACTATCCGTTACAACTTCTGCTTGACCCGTTAATAGGGGCAATTGCTGCCGGGAATTGTGCCGTATTAAAGCCATCTGAAGATGCGCCGCATATAGCGAATGTTGTAGAGAAATTGATTGCTAGTACGTATCCATCAGACTATGTCACTGTTGTACAAGGTGGAAAGGAAGAGACTCAGCTTCTATTAAAAGCACCTTTTGACTATGTTTTCTTCACAGGTAGCGCAAACGTTGGAAAGATTGTCATGCACGCTTGTGCGGAGCGATTGACACCACTGACGTTAGAATTAGGTGGAAAAAGTCCGGCGATTGTTGATAGCACTGCGGATATACGCAAAGCTGCTGAAAAACTTGTCTGGGGTAAGTTCTTGAATACAGGGCAAACTTGTATTGCACCAGATTATGTATTGGCAGATGTATCGATCTATAATCAGTTGCTTGAGGAAATGAAAAAAGCGATTCAACGATTTTACGGTAAAGATGCTCAGAAAAGTGCGGACTATGGGCGAATCATTAATGACCGTCAGTATCAGAGACTTGCAGTCATTTTGGAGCAAGATCAAACGTATATCGTAGAAGGTGGCCGTATGGACGCTGAAGATCTTTATATCGAACCGACACTTCTCGCTCTACCAGATTGGGATAAAGCAAGTATGCAAGAGGAGATCTTTGGACCGATACTTCCCGTAATTCCATATGAGAGTTTAGGTTTGGCTATTCAGCAAATTAGCAAGCTACCTAAATCGCTGGCAGCTTATTTCTTCACGGAAAATGACAAAGCGGCAGATCATTTTATCGAAGCCTTACCATTTGGCGGTGGTTGTATCAACGACACTATCTCACACGCTGGTAATATCCATCTTCCATTTGGAGGTGTTGGACCGGCTGGTATGAATCAGTCTCATGGGAAAGCTAGCTTTGAAACGTTTTCCCATGCAAAGTCAATTATGAAAAAGAGTACAGCTGTAACGTTATCAGTAGGTTACCCACCTTATAAAGGAAAGCTTCCTTTAGTGAAGAGATTCATTCGCTAAAGGTAGACAAATAGTAACTTTTGTTCCCGCGTGCTCTATACTTTCAATGTCTAGAGTGCCGTGGTGATCAAAAATAATCTTTTTCGAAATGAGAATGCCGAGTCCTCTACCATCTTCTTTAGTAGTGAAGAATGGCTGATTAATCGAATCTAAAGTAGAAGGACACATACCGGGACCGTTATCCACAAAAGTAATACAAATCGAGTGATCCAGAATTTTTACGGTGATGTCTATTTGTCCATTATTTCGAATGGCATCGCAGCTATTTGAAATAATATTGCAGAATACTTGTTTTAACGAATATACATTTCCAAGTATCAATGTGTCAGATGTAGGTGTATGAAGATGGCAAGTGATTGCATGATTAGTGAACGTTGCATCATAATCACTCACCACTTCTTGAATCAATTCGATAGTTGAAAAAATGGTTTGGTTATGAAGTGAGGGAGTAGCTAATTCCAAGAAATCAGTTATGAGATGATTCACTTTGTCGACTTCATTTTCCATAATTTTTGTAAAAGTACTATAAGGGTTTTGTGGATCATCATTCATCATCTGAATGAACCCTGTAATTGCGGTCATTGGATTTCGTACTTCGTGTGCTAAAAAAGAGGCAACCGTACTTAGGTTTTTAAGTTTAACGAGCTCTGACCTTTTCTGTTCTAGCCGAAGATGTAACGTGATATCATGTGTAATATATGAAATGGCAATCACTTCATTGTAATCATTAAAAATAGGTGACATATTTATTTCAGCATGAAACGTTGAACCGTCTTTACGTTTTTCAATAACACGTTCATTTCTAAGACTTTTACCTTCCTTCAATTGATCACGCCTGGCTCTAACTTTTTTCATTTCTGTTTCGGGATAAAAATCAATGACTTTGCCTTTGCACTCATCCAGCGTCCAACCGTATAATTTTTCGAATGCAGGATTACAACAGATCATCGTATCGTCTATGTTAAAAACAGAAATAGCGTCTTGTGATTGTTTGAAAAGTTGTTCCAAATAGTTATAGAATTCAGGTGTATTATTTAGTTGTGTAGATATTATGATCACTTCCTAACTGGTTACTTGCCTAGCAACTATCTAAGGTGGATGTAAGTAGAAAATACGCGTATGATGGTAGTAACCGGCTATCTATATGTTACCCTTATTTTTTATGCAATAAAACATAGTTTGAACAAAGATTATGACATTTATTTGATTAATCTACTTATTTATTGGAGGAAACCTTATGAATACGAAAGAACTTTTATCTGTACTGCCTGTGAAAACTATAAAAGGGACTATGCCCGAACGTGTTACGGATTTAGCGGTAGACTCTAGGGTTATCCAAGACGGGGGGGCGTTTGTTTGTCTGAAAGGTTATACAGTGAATGGTCATCAGTTTGTAAAACAAGCAATTCTGAGTGGAGCACGCCTTATTATCGCGTCTGAGCCTATTATAGTAGATGAAGAACGTATCGCAGTTGTATACGTCGAAGATACTACGAAAGCTATTCAATTACTCGCGGCCAAATTTTATAACTATCCATCCAAACGTATGACGATGATTGGTGTGACAGGGACAAATGGCAAAACTAGCGTTGGCAATATTATTCATGATATGTTGCGGCAAGCCGATGAGAAAACTGCTGTGTCTGGTACGATCGGCTTTAAGCTAAACGATATAGTATATGAAACAGAAAACACGACGACAGATGTACTGACGACACAGCAAATGATTGCCCAAGCAGCGAGTGAAGGTTGCCAGTCAATGATAATGGAAGTGTCCTCCCATGGTTTAGTGGAAGGGCGATTGGCGGGGACAGAATTCGATATTGCGATCTTTACCAATTTGACGCATGATCATTTGGATTATCATAAAACAATGGAAAGTTATAGTGCGGCAAAAGGTTTGTTGTTTGCGCAGCTGGGGCAGCAACTGGATCAGCAGAAATTCGCTATCGTCAATGCAGATGATCCGTGGAGCAGTAAAATGTCGGAGATGACATCATTTCCGACATTTACTTATGGTATTCACCTCAAATCTTCTTTTCAGGCTATAAACATTCAAATGTTTTCCAATAAAACAGAATTTCAATTGCTGGCACCTGATGGTACCTATTCGGTCACGATGCCTTTAATCGGTGAGTTCAACGTCTACAATGCCTTGGCAGCTGTAGCCGCTTTGTACGCGAAAGGAATGGCGATAGAGGAGATTCTACCGTTGCTTGCCGCAGTTTCTACTGTGAAAGGTCGCTTGGAAAAAGTAGAAACAACATTACCATTAACTATATTTGTTGACTATGCACATTCTCCAGATGCGATTGAAAAAGCAATCGCAACTGTTCAACCTTTGAAAAAAGAGGGGAATCGCTTACTGTTCTTGATCGGAACAGGTGGCAACCGTGATCGCTTAAAGCGCCCAATTATGGGAGAAAAAGCAGCGGCTGCGGATTATGTCGTGTTTACGACAGATGATCCGAGAGACGAGCCCTATGAGTCGATTGTGTCGGAGCTAAGCGCAAGCATGCCCCATAATCAGTTTGCATGTATTGGGGATCGTGAAGAAGCTGTGCGTCATACAATTGAAATGGCCAATGAAGGAGATATTATTATATTTGCTGGAAAAGGGCATGAAGATTTCCAAATCATCGGTAAGACGAAATATCCTCATTCGGACGCAGCGATTGCGCTAGATGAAGCGGCTAAGAAATTCGGAAATACTTCTATAAAATAATAGGTAAATGAATGTCTAGCTTTGAGAGCGTAGAATTATTTTGGTAAATCATTGAAAAAGCATTGAAATGCTTTGCCATACTCTCTATGATAGAAAACGTAAACAAAAGGAGAGTACCCTGATGCAAAAGAATATACATGATGAAATAACATCACGGAGAACGTTTGCGATTATCTCGCACCCGGATGCCGGTAAAACTACTATAACTGAAAAACTTCTATATTTTGGTGGCGCAATTCGAGACGCGGGAACAGTTAAAGGGAAAAAGAGCGGGAAATTTGCGACTTCCGACTGGATGGAAATCGAAAAACAGCGTGGTATTTCTGTTACGTCTTCCGTTCTCCAATTTGACTATGATGGAAAACGCGTCAATATTTTAGATACACCTGGACACGAAGACTTCAGTGAAGATACATACCGTACGTTAATGGCGGTAGATGCTGCGGTTATGATGGTGGATTCAGCTAAAGGGATCGAGCCCCAGACGATCAAGCTTTTTAAAGTATGTAAAATGCGTGGTATTCCGATTTTTACATTTATCAACAAGATGGATAGACAAGGTAAAGAACCATTAGAGCTAATGGAAGAACTAGAAGAAGTACTTGAAATTCAATCGTATGCGATGAATTGGCCGATTGGTATGGGGAAAGAATTCCTCGGTATTTACGATCGCTTTAATAAGCGTGTGGAATTAGCAAGACCAGAAGGAAATGAACGTTTTCTTCCAATCGATGGAGAAGGAGAACTTGCTGTTGAACATTCCATGACGGAGACTTCTTATTATAAGCAAGCGCTAGAAGATGTCATGTTATTGAATGAAGCGGGTAACGACTTCGATGAAGAGCGTATTGCTCATGGTGAACTTACACCTGTATTCTTCGGAAGTGCTTTGACGAACTTTGGTGTACAGACGTTCCTGGAAACATTCTTACAATTCGCTCCACCACCGCAACCACGAAAGACTAGAGATGGTGAAGATATAGATCCAGAGTCAGAACTGTTTTCGGGATTCATCTTTAAAATCCAAGCGAATATGAATCCGGCTCACCGAGATCGTATTGCATTTGTCCGGATCGTATCGGGTGAATTTGAACGGGGAATGTCGGTGAATGTGCCTCGCCTATCCAAGACTTTTAAACTGACGCAAACTACACAGTTTTTGGCAGATGATCGCGAAACGGTAGATGAAGCAGTGGCTGGTGATATTATTGGACTCTACGATACGGGGAATTATCAAATTGGCGATACAGTCGTTGGTGGAAAAGGCAGTTTTGAGTTTGATGCCTTACCTCAATTCACACCTGAATTATTTGTCAGAGTAGCCGCCAAAAACGTTATGAAATCGAAACAGTTCCATAAAGGGATTTTACAGTTAGTGCAAGAAGGTGCGATTCAATACTATAAGACATTGCATACTGAAGAAGTCATTTTAGGGGCAGTAGGTCAGCTACAGTTTGAGGTGTTTGAACATCGCATGAAAGCGGAGTATCATGTGGATGTGCAAATGGAAATAATGGGCTCTAAAGTCGCACGTTGGATCGAGAATGAAGAAGATGTAAAAGAATCTATGGCGGGACAACGAGCATTGCTTGTAAAAGATCGTCATGATCGAAAAGTATTCTTATTCGAAAATGAATTTGCTATGCGTTGGTTCCATGATAAATTCCCAGACATTCGTTTGTATAATCTTCTTTAAAATTTAATCACTTACAAACCCGGTCGGAGCAATTGTAATCTGACCGGGTTATTTACTAAGACTGGGAACAAATGAACTTACGTTAGGTAGGTAAGGAAATTCTACAGTTGAGTGGAAAAGCGCGAGCCCTCCACCAAATAGTAGTGCATACAATTGGTAAAGAAAGGAATAGTGTAATGAAAATTAGTAGTTTTTCAGTTAAACGGCCTGTTTTTACATTAGTCACTATGTTTTTAATTATTATTTTGGGAACCGTTTCGTTTTTAAAAATCCCGATCACATTAATACCAGATTTAAATCCACCTATAGCAGTAGTTGTTACGAATTATCCAGGTGCTTCGCCTACAGAAGTCAGTGAGAAAATTACGAAGCCATTAGAAGAAAGTTTATCGACAGCACCAGGATTAAAATCGATGCAATCTTCTTCACAAGAAGGTGCTAATTTACTCTTCTTAATGTTTGATTGGTCTTCTGTAATTGATGATGTCCAAATGGATATATTACAAAGAATTGATCAAGTGCCGATGCCAGAAGGTGCGAATAAGCCTCGGTTCATGAAATTCGATCCATCTCAATTCCCAGTCATCCAGCTTTCTCTTCATACTGTAGATAAAGAAGCAGATATTAGAAGTATCGCGGAGGATTTAGAAAAAGAGTTACGTCGAATTAATGGTGTAGCAAGTGTTAACGTATCTGGTAAAATTATTAAAGACGTACAAGTAATTTTAGACCCTGAAAAGTTAAAAGAGTTTGGACTCGCTCAATCAGACGTTGTGCAAATGATTCAGGCAAGTAATGTCTCAATGCCAGGTGATTCGATTGATACGAATGATGGTAGACGATTAACGACAAGAATCATCAGTTCCATCCAAAGTATTTCGGATGTTCGCGATATTCAGTTAGGTGCGAATCCGTTAACAGGTGAAAAAATTAACGTTTCTGATGTAGCAGATGTTGCACTACTTGAACCGAAGGCACAGACAAAGACACGAGCGAACGATGAACAAGCTGTGTTGTTGTCCGTTCTTCAGGAATCAGGAGCTAATACAGCAACTGTGTCGAAGGAATTCAAATCTTCATTAGATGAATTGCTTAAAAAAGACGCTTATAAAGGCATTGAATCCGATGTTCTGTTTGACCAAGGGGACTATGTAAAACTGGCTATCGGTAATATTGGACAGTCGCTAATCCTTGGTGGATTGTTCGCAATGCTAGTATTATTTATCTTCTTACGTGGTATTAAGAGTCCAGTTATTATTGGCGTGGCAATCCCTTATTCCGTAATCGTTACATTTGTCCTTATGTATTTTGCAGATTTCTCACTTAATATTATGACACTTGGTGCATTAGCATTAGGAATAGGAATGCTCGTCGATAATGCGATTGTAGTGATTGAAAACATTGAACGTCACTTAGCGATGGGTAAACATCCGGAAGAAGCTGCAAAAGACGGATCGAAAGAAGTAGGCGGTGCAATTACAGCATCTACGCTAACTACACTCGCAGTATTTGTTCCGGTCATCTTCATCAGTGGGTTAATCGGACAAATTTTTACAGAATTCGCTTTGACTATTTCGTTTAGTTTATTTGCATCGTTAGTCGTCGCATTGACTGTTGTACCGATGCTTGCGAGTCGGCTGCTTAAAACTCCTGATGAATTGACTAAGGCGAAAAAGCGACGTTCAAAAGGGTGGAAGACATTTGAGAAAACTGTCGTATGGGCACTAGGGCATCGAATACTCGTGCTTGTGATGACTACGATTTTACTAGGGGCCAGTGGATTTGGTCTATTAAAAGTCGGGACAGAATTTTTGCCGTCTACGGATGAAGGATTCTTTAGTATTAGTATAAAGCTTCCGAATGGCTCATCCTTAGATTCAACAAATGAAGTTGTTAAACGAATCGAAGAGAAAATTAAAAAGGAACAAGATGTAGAAGTATATGTAAGCTTAGTCGGCGGAACGCAGCAGAGTATGGCACAAGGTGGGTCTGAGGGAAATATGGCTGAAATGTATGTCAAACTAGTTCCTTTAGATGATCGTGATCGCTCTGTATTTGAATTCGTCGATGAAGTACAACCAGCCGTGTTAGATGAAGTAGGTGAAGATGCAGATGTTAGTTTCAATATGCAGACAGCTGCTGGTTCGAGCCCGAATACGTTAACGTTTTCATTGAATGATACAAATGAACAACGTTTAGAAGAAGCAGTTACGAAACTCGATAAGAAATTACGTGAAGTGAAGACCGTTACAGAAGTAAAAAATGATTTAATTGATACAGTTGAAGAAGTGAAAATCGAAGTGGATCGACAAAAAGCTTCAGATGTAGGCTTAGCTCCTTATCAAATTGCACAAACAGTCAGCGATGTCACGCGGGGTGTATTTGCTACACAAATAGTCTTTGGAAAAACAGGCGATGTCGTGGGTGTAAACGTCAGTTATGATGAGAAATTCCGAAACAGTGTAGATAAATTAAAAGAATTAGAATTGAAAACACCGCAAAATACCTTTGTTACATTAAAAGATGTGGCGGATGTTAAAATAGCGGAAGGACCAGTTGCTATCCAGCGTGTAGACCAAGCGCATTCTATTACGTTTACATTGAAGTATCTCTCTAGTGAGTCACTTGGAGATATGACAAAGCGTGTCAATGAAATAGTTGATGATTTAGACTTGCCGACAGAAGTTGAACTTTCATACGGTGGAGACCGTGAGTTATTTGAAAGTGCGATTAATGATATGTTACTGGCAATTATACTCGCTGTAGTATTGGTGTACATGGTTATGGCGGCGCAGTTCGAATCATTTAAATATCCATTCGTTATTATGTTCTCTGTACCACTTATGATTATTGGTGTATCTTTCGGGCTTTTCATAACGGATACACCAGTCAGTGTGACGGCGGTCATTGGGCTTCTCATACTTGTAGGTATTGTTGTGAACAACGGGATTGTCTTAGTCGACTATATCAACCAAAGAAAAGAAGCGGGACTCAGTTCGTATGACGCGATTATCTCATCTGTGCGTGACCGCGTACGACCTATCCTTATGACAGCCCTCACGACTATCTTGGGATTACTTCCATTAGCGCTAGGACTAGGTGAAGGATCTGAATTGAATCAGCCGATGGGAATTGCAGTCATTGGCGGATTAATTAGTTCAACATTTCTAACGTTGTATATCGTACCAATCATCTACAGTCTATTCGATCGTGAAACGCGCCGTAAAGCGAAAGTGAAAGCATAATAATTTAAACGAAAGACCGGCAGAGAGTAAAATTGCCGGTCTTTTTAATGTGTAACTAGATACGTATAATTTATGTGTATTTGAAATATAATGGTAGTATGAGTAGATTTTTTCAAGTGTACTGAAATTGAATAGTTCCACTGACACCGCCTAAATCATTTGCAATGAGAAGTTATTATGTTATAATACTTAAAAAGCATCTAATAACTTAATAACTTTTGACGCAATGTCAAAGGGGAGTAGCTATAGGGAAACCTATTTCATAGTCGTCAATACATGGACTTTTATCGCCATCGGTTATGATAGCTGGATTTTGAACGTGAAATTCCGACTTAGCGAGACCTTTGCCTATTATTAGGTGAGGGTCTTTTTATATTGTGAAAAATAAGGAGGAATTTTGTTGGATCCGATTTTATTAGAATACGCCTGGGTGCTTGTTGTCCTAATTGTACTTGAAGGTCTTTTAGCAACAGACAACGCAGTCGTTATGGCCGTAATGGTCAAGCATTTACCGAAACCGCAACAGAAAAAAGCATTATTTTATGGTTTAGTTGGAGCATTCGTCTTCCGATTCGGTGCATTGTTTATGATTACATTTTTGGTGAATATCTGGCAGATTCAAGCGTTAGGTGCAGCATACTTATTAATTATCTCTGCCAAAAACATATATGATAAAATAACGCATTCGCAAAAAGATCATCCTAATAAGAAGCCTAGAAAACAATCTGGTTTTTGGATGACCGTTTTCAAAGTAGAACTTGCTGATATTGCATTTGCTTTAGACTCCATGTTGGCAGCAGTCGCTCTTGCGGTGACATTGCCTGAATTAGGTAATTTCCATGTAGGTGGTATCAACGGTGGACAATTTGTTGTCATGTTACTTGGCGGTATGATTGGTTTGATTATGATACGTTTTGCTGCAAGAAAATTCGTTGTCTTGCTTGAAAAGTATCCAACACTAGAAACAGCAGCTTTCTTAATTGTAGGTTGGGTAGGTGTGAAGTTGGTTGTCTTAACTTTGGCACATCCATCATTGCAAATCATACCTGAGACATTCCCACATTCTACATTATGGAAAACAATATTCTGGATCGTTCTCCTAGTCTTAGCGTTAGGCGGCTATGCACTTGCTGTTGTGAAGCAACGATTGAAAAAATAATATCAAAAAATCTTCTTCTACCTTTCGTGGAAGAGGATTTTTAATATGAAAACTTGATAATTGTTCCGGGATTTTCGGTAAGGATGTGCTTCCAACCTAGGCTTATGTTCGCAAAAGCCGTTCACCGTAACGGCACTCGTTTAAGATGGTGACCGTAGCCTTTTTAACTGTCTAGTTTATTAGCTGTTTGTGTAGATTATGATCGACGGAAGGTTTAAAATGGATAAAAGTATGTAAAGTACCTTGTAAAGCTTTCTTTTCATTGATGCTTTTGATAAAGTAGGAAAATGAAGTTTTGTTATGAAAGGAAATTGAAAATAATGAGGCTTTCCAGGGAAGTTTTTCATAAATTTACACCAGCGCAAATTATTGTATTTTATTATTTTCTGGCTATCGCTTTCTCATACCTCTTACTAAACTTGCCTGGTGTCTATAAACCGGGTGTGAGTGTCGCTTTTATTGATAGCTTATTCACTGCGGTAAGCGCCGTAAGTGTCACGGGATTATCTCCAATCAGTATAGGTGAAACGTACTCGGTGTTCGGTCTATGTATGATTATGCTCGTTCTGCAACTAGGTGGAATTGGAATCATGTCACTAGGTACGTTTTTTTGGTTACTGGTCAAAAAAAAGATTGGAATGAGAGAACGGCAACTCATAATGGTCGACACGAATCAATATACATTGCAAGGTGTTGTTAAACTCATTCGGCAAATTATAAAAATCATTGTTGCAATTGAGTTGATCGGTGGTACGATTCTTACGCTTTATATTTATCGTTTTTATAATTCGTTTAGTGAAGCACTACTTAATGGAATGTTTATGTCTGTTTCTGCTACGACCAATGCCGGTTTTGATATTACTGGTTCATCGATGATGCCTTATCACAATGATTACTTTGTTCAAATCATCTTAATGACGTTAATTATTCTAGGGGCCATCGGTTTCCCAGTATTGATTGAGATAAAGGCTTACTTCTCTAAAAAGGTTCCGAATTTTCGATTCTCTCTTTTTACAAAAATCACGACAGCTACTTTCGGTATGTTAATGGTATTAGGTACTGCGATGATCTGGTTACTAGAGTCTTTTCATTCGTTTAAAGGGATGAGTTGGCACCAACAGTTTTTCACCGCGTTATTCCAATCTGTGTCTGCACGCTCCGCTGGGCTTGTGACGTATGACGTGACGAACTTCAGTGATGCGACCGACATACTAGTTAGTTCACTGATGTTTATTGGTGCATCTCCGAGTTCGGTCGGAGGTGGAATTCGTACAACGACATTTGCGATTGCGCTATTATTCCTTATTAATTTTGCGAAGGGGAATGATGTGATCCATATTTTTAAACGCCAAATAAAATTAATCGATGTGTTCCGTTCGTACGCAGTAATTCTTGTAGCTTGTGTAATGGTAATGACCGCATTGCTTCTGTTGTTGCTTACAGAACCAGGTATTCCAGTCGTACCTTTACTATTTGAAATTACCTCAGCTTTTGGTACTTGTGGGATGTCACTTGGTATCACATCAGAATTATCTGTAGTCGGTAAATTAATTATCATGGCATTGATGTTTATTGGTCGGGTAGGATTGATATCGTTTATTTACACATTGGGTGGAAGAACGAATAAAACACCGTATCACTATCCGAAAGAGCGTGTAATTATCGGTTAATAAAGTAAAAGCAGTATGAGAAAAAATCTCATACTGCTTTTTTATTGATATTTTTTTGTGGATACTATAGCTGTTTCTGAAAGGTGATAGTACTGAACTTTTTTGCCTGGACTATATTGGATGATAATATAGCCAGGATCCATTGTGACAGTTAGATTTTCTTCAAGCTTTGCAGTAGTATCGGTGATGAATACTTGCTTTCTAATTGTCCGTTCTGTATGGCCGAGTGATTCAAAAGCATCGCCTAAAAGATATGGTGAGCTAACGAGTAATTGATTGATCTCTTTTAAACGTTCTTCCTGCAAAGTAGAAGAAGGAGCCCACCAAATTTTTCTTGGTAAAAACTTTTGATGCATCAAGTAATCGATTTTCATCAAACTTTGTGCTACGGCTGTATCAACATCCAATACTTCTTTTAAAAATCGTTCCAGGCGAGTGAATAAGTCTTCAAATTGATGGCCAATTCGGGACCAGCCTTGTTTTTCCCAGAAGGCGCCAAACAGTTGGAAGAAGTCGAATGGGGTATCGACTAACTCTGTAACGATATATTCCATAGAGTGTATAAATCGTCCTGAATTCCAATATTTTTCGAGAATGTCTTCTGTTTGTTTAATCTTCAGCATATCATCAAATGACAGTACATTATTCGATACGATTTCGTAAGGAGCTGTGTCGATAAAACGATAACCGTATTGTTCCGCTTGAATACGTAGCCCTGTACCACGTAATAATTTTAAGAATCCAAGCTGAAGTTCCTCAGGTCGCAATTCAAATACTTCATTGAATGTATCACGGAAAGATGCGTAATCTTCTTCGGGTAATCCAGCGATTAAATCGAGGTGCTGTGCAATTTTTCCGCCTTCTTTGACCAACGTCACGGTGCGAGAAAGCTTTGTGAAGTTCTGTCGTCTTTTGACGAGTTCATTTGTCAAATCATTCGTTGACTGCACACCGATTTCAAATCTGAACAATCCCGCTGGAGCTTCTTCATTTAAAAATTGAATAACTTCCGGTCGCATAATATCCCCGGTAATCTCAAATTGGAAAACAGTTCCTGGCTTGTGCTCATCAATGAGAAACTGGAACATTTCCATCGCGTAACTGCGGCTAATATTGAATGTGCGATCGACAAACTTTATCGTCTTGGCACCATGCTCCATCAAATAACGAATATCCTCTTTAATGGCTTCACGATTGAAGTATCTGACACCTACTTCGATAGAGGAAAGACAGAATTGACAAGAGAATGGACAGCCTCGACTTGTTTCGATGTAAATCACGCGATTCGGGAGATGCGATAAGTCTTCAGCAAAACGAAAAGGGGAGGGTAATGTACGCAAATCCAATTTAGGTCCTGGTGCAGTAATCTTCAATTGCTCATCTTGTCTGTAGGCAATTCCCTGAACGTCTGAAATTTCCATTTGTCCGTCGATTGCGTAAAGAAGATCTTTGAATGTTCGCTCGCCTTCACCAATAACGATATAATCAATTTCGGGTACTCGTGCTAACCATTGGTCATAATCGTAAGTCACTTCAGGTCCACCGCAGACGATAATAGTTTCAGGACTAGTTAATTTTAGTAACCGAATCACTTGAATTGTTTCTTCAATATTCCAGATGTATGCACTGAAACCGACAACTTGTGGAGTGTGTTGATAAAGTTCTGAAACAATCGACAGGGTAGGATCGTGAATTGTGAATTCTGCAAGTTCACAATGGAATTCTGGTTCGGCATAGGCCTTTAGATAGCGTATTGCGATATTGGTGTGTATGTATTTTGCATTTAAAGTAGATAGAACGATTTTCATTTGTAATCTCCTTAAAAGATGATGTAAGATAACTATAATTTAAATAAAACTTTATACCTATTCTAAAGAATTTGTAATTATGACATAATTGAGTACCAAATAGGGTGATTTCCAAAAATAGTGAATTTTAATATTGTTACTCGGATTTTGAATGAGGGGGTCATGGTTTGGTAATGAAGATGGTGGACATCGATAAGTATCTTGAAAGTTCTCTTAATAAACTGATCATCAATAAAAATGGCGATATACTAGGAATGACAAGAACGCTGAAAAATATGGTGAATGAAAAAGGGATGCCGAGCCATATTTCAGAAATATTTGATGAACTGTTATTTGAAAAAATACAAGTTATTCTTGCAAGTAATCCACAAATTCAAACAATCATCCAGGATTCATTAGCGGGGAACTTACTAATTTCCAATGGACATTATGTATCTTGTCATATTATATATCAGATGGACATTGAAAGGGCAATTATTACGGTAAATTTATATGAACAACAAAAGTCATTGAGTCAATTATACGAAAATGCTTTCCTATCATCATCAAATCCATTAGCAATTATGAATGAAAAAGGCTTTTTTGTATCAGTGAATAATGAGTTTAATAAAATTTTCCACTTTCCAACCAGCAATAATAATATTCATTTGAAAACATTTTTAGGGAATTTCCAGCAAGCTGAAAGTTTTAATCATACGGAATTTTTGCTTCGCGCAAAGAATGAAGCATTTTCACAAATAAAAGTCTCGTACCAACTGTATGGAGAAACTAAATATTTCAATATAATCGTGAAGATGGATCCGAAAACAGAGATGTTCATCTTAAAAATAATAGATATAACTGAACATGAGCACCTCTTTGACTTATTAGCCCACTCTGATCAATTAAGCACGACAGGAGAAATTGCGGCGAGTATTGCGCACGAAGTTCGGAATCCTATGACAACGCTACAAGGCTTTCTACAGCTACTCGAGCATGAAGTGACAGGCAATGCGCATAAATATGTCACGGTCATACAAGAAGAAGTAAAGCGTATGAACGAGATTTTAAACGAGATGCTTTCGCTTTCAAAACCAATGGTCGATGAAGTCACCATCTTTTCGCTTTCTGTTTTAATGGAAGAAGTATTGGTATTACTTAGACCAAAAGCCTTGCTAGATCAAATCAATATAGTAAATGAAGTATGTGTAGTGGAATCTGTCTTAATCAAAGCGAATCCTAATCGTATTAAGCAGGTACTAGTGAATCTGCTGAAAAACGCGATGGAAGCAATGGAACCTAAAGGAACATTAAATGTTAAGATTTGTGAACTTACAGAGAACGCAGTGGAGGTCTACATTTCTGATACAGGTAAGGGCATGAGTGAAAAAATGATGGAAAAGATCTTTTTACCGTTTGTTTCTGAAAAAGAAGGAGGTACAGGTCTAGGGCTCCCATTTGTTAAAAAAACGATGCATGAATACGGGGGGACGATTTCGGTAACGAGTGAAGTTGGAAAAGGCTCTGTATTCAAGCTGAGCTTCCCCCGAATAAACGTAGGCGTTTCAAAAGTAGAGTGTTCATGATAAGAACTAAAAAGGCTGAACTGCATAAGCGGTTCAGCCTTTTTAGTCGGTAGATTATCACTTGATTGTAGATGCCATTTGTTTGAACTCTTTGATATGATCGTTATCTTCTGCAGCATAAATAGTCACCCGTACAAGCTTATCTTCACGTTCGATCACAAATCCTTTGAAGTAACCTTCAGCAGAATCCACCACCGCACCTTTAACGTTGATGATTCCTTCGTCTTTAGGAAGTTCAGCTTTATCTGTTACTTCTTTTGGGGTTTCACCATCACTTGAAGCTACTAATAACTCTTGCATATTTTCATAAAGTTCATCAAAAGTATAAGATTCTTCGCCTTTTGGCATCGTTTCAATACGCATGAATAGGCTGCTATCCTCTTCAAGATATAAACTGTCTCGACCAGGTTCTTCACTTGTTAATAAATAGTTAGGAAGGACCATTATGGAATAGTCTTGTTCATCGCTTTGTGTTTCAACTGCATCTTTCATTACGTCTGTTTCCGGTTCTTCGACAGCTACTGGGACGTCGTCTTCGCCATCTGTTTCTGGACTCGTTACAGGTTCTTCTGCAATAGTTCCAGTCGTAACATCTGGTTCTGTTACATCTGTGTCTGAGGTCCCGCAAGCTGCAAGCATTACAGATACAGCGAATGAAGCGAAAACGATACGCCATTTATTATTCATATTGAAACACTCCCTTATTTAAGTATCTAGTAATTGGACGGACAGTTAAGAATAAAGTTTCATTTGTTTGCGCTGTGAATAATTGTATAGCGTTTATGGTTGATTACGGTTTTTTCTTCCATGGATGATTCATCAAAGTCTTCCATATACGTCAAATCAACAATAACGGAGTTCTCGTTTACTTTTTCTACAATACCTTGTAAGCCTTCTTTAAATTCAATAATATCTCCGATTTCTGCAATCGTCATCTGGTTACATCCTTTCTTTATTCATGAATACTACTTTATAGTAGAATGAATAAATTAATATGAGAATCACTTAATAGTTTGCCTTAAAATGTGTAAAAGGTAAAGTATTATCTTTAAAAAATACATCTGAAAATATAGCCACTGTCGAGAATTGTCGAGAACTTTCTAAGACAAATTTTTATGATTTGAGTATACTATAGGATGAAACCAAATACGATGGAAGGTGTTTGTTTTGAAGTGTAACTGTGAATTAGAAATTGAACATCTTAGGAATCAGTTAATAAAAGTTGCTCAAGAAGAAGGCATGCATGCTAAGCGCACAATTATTCTTAGTCGCAAATTAGACTTGTTGATTAATAAGTTTGTAAAGTCAAGTATAGATAAAGATTCATCAAAATACGGAAGTAATGTTTATAAAGAGTAAAAAGGGGCATACTTATTATGAACACAGCAACATTATCATTTCCCCCTTTTGTGGACCAATCTTAATTATAAGATTGGTCCTCTTTTTTTTTTGCTCGCGTTATTGTAAAAATATTTCAACTTCGATACGATAGAATATATGGATACTATATGAGGAGTGTTAGTATGCAAAATGAAAAGATTGCGTTTATTGGGACAGGTGTAATGGGAGCTAGCATTGTGAAGCATTTATTAGGTGCGTCTTATGACGTGACTGTCTACACAAGAACGAAGTCTAAAGCCAATTCGTTAATTGAATTAGGTGCGCGATGGGCAGATACCGTCGCGGAAGCTGTACGTGGGGCTGACCTCATTTTCACGATGATTGGTATGCCGTCAGATGTAGAGGAAGTTTATCTTTCTGAAGATGGGATCTTTGCGAATGGTCGTGCTTCTCAAATCGTTGTCGATATGACGACGTCTAGTCCTGAGTTAGCGATTGAAATTGCTCAGAAGGCAGAAACTCTACATATGGAGTCTTTAGATGCACCGGTTTCCGGCGGAGATGTGGGAGCGCAAAATGGTACGCTTTCGATTATGTGTGGGGGTAGAAAAGAATTGTTTGACCGATTACTACCGATTTTATCTGTATTCGGTAAGCAAATCGTCTATCAAGGAGAAGCGGGAGCAGGCCAGCATGCGAAAATGTGCAATCAAATCACAGTAGCGGGCAATATGATCGGTGCATGTGAAGCGGTCGCTTATGCAATGAAATCAGGATTAGATCCAGATACGATGCTTCAATCAGTCGCTTCAGGGGCAGCGAGCTCTTGGAGTTTATCGGCACTAGGACCGAGAATGATTAAAGAAGATTATGAACCAGGATTTTATGTCAAACATTTTGTAAAAGATTTGAATATCGCATTAAAAGAAACAGAAAGATTACAATTGGAATTACCAGGTTTAAAATTAGCAAAAACAATGTATACAGATTTATTGGAAAAGGGATATGGTGAAAAAGGAACGCAAGTACTAATTAAACAATATGTAGATTGACTGTACTACTAACGGAAAATGCGCTATTGCGGCCCGAACGTTAAAGTAATTGGTACGGCTAAAAAAATTAGCATACCGATTGCTATTGATGATTTTGGTACTGGTTAATCTTCTCTAAGGCATTTGAAGAAGCATCCAATCGACTTTATTAAAATTGATCGTTCATTTATTCAGGACATTGAGACAGACGTTAAAAATGAAGAAATTGCAAAAAAAAGCGTGAATAATTTAGCGCATAGTTAACGAATGACGGTAATCGCTAAAGGCATTGAAAGGGATTTACAAGCGAAGATTATAAGGGATTCCAAACGCTGAATTGCTCAAGGTTACTTTATAGATAAGCGGAAATAGCGGAAGTGATTGAACGAAATTAATTAAGAACTTCTCATGAATATTGGATGAGGTACATAAATTCTCGCTTTTTGCACAACCTTTACTTTACAGGTTGAATGGAAAGGAGCGTGTACTTATGTGGGATATTTGGCTATGGCCCATGGTAATCACATCCGGTATTATGATACTGGTTTGTATTGCAGGTATTCGAAAGTCCAATCAGTCGATGCAATTGAGTGAAACGAATCGAATACCTGAGACGGCAGCAGAGCATCCGTTTACGATGAACCCGTTGTTGTGGATTATACTCATCGCCTCCTTCTTCATATTTATTGTAATATTTTATTACTGGGCCTCTTTCTATTAAAGAAAGGGGTTTTTTGTTCACCAGAATAATCTTTGTTTTGAGGTAGGGAAAGGAAACATGTGGTATGATAGAATAGAACTGTAATCAGATTTAATGGATTTGATGATGAACAGAAGGAGCGATTACCTATGGTTTCTATCAATAATAAAGACTTTCTCACTGCGCCAATCGCTAATCAAATAATTTCTTCGGAAAAGGTTGCCCATGTACAACTTGGTAATAATGCAGAACACGCGCTTCTCGTATTGACGAAGACAGGGTATTCTGCTATTCCAGTATTAGACCACGAGTATCATTTAAAAGGGTTATTGGGTATTGGTATGATTACTGATTCGATTTTAGGCATGGAACGAATTGAATATGAACGATTAGAAGATATTAAAGTAGATGAAATTATGGATACCAATCTTCCGACGATTCGGGTAAATGATCGTTTTCAGCGAGCGTTGGATCTATTGATTAATCATCCCTTTTTATGCGTAACAGAAGAAGATGGGACGTTTGCGGGAATCATAACGAGACGTGTGATTATGAAGGAATTCAAAAAGTATATTTACAACGTTTAATGATTTTTCGCTAAATAGTATAATGTAACTGTATAGTAAAATGACAAAAAAGGCTCCGCTACTGGAGCCTTTTTCTAATAGAGGGAGTTGAGTATGTGCAAAAAGTAACCAAGCGTCCACTCGTGCTTGCAGCGGTTATGCTCGCGATGTTCGTTGGAGCTGTTGAGGCGACGATTGTGACGACTGCGATGCCAACCATTGCATCTGAACTAGGTGGATTTTCACGCTATAGTTGGATATTCTCATCGTATTTACTGATGAGTACGGTAACAGTTTTGATTTATGGAAAACTTGCTGATTTATTTGGTCGTAAGCCAATATTTTTTGTAGGTTTGACTATCTTTTTAATCGGCTCCATTCTCTGCGGTTTTGCAGATTCTATGGAACAGCTTATAGCTTATCGTTTAATACAAGGAGTCGGGGCAGGTGCTGTTATGCCGATTGCGACGACAATTGTTGGGGATATGTACTCGACTGAAGAGCGTGCGAAGATACAAGGTTATTTATCAAGCATCTGGGGGATTTCAGCGGTTTCTGGACCGGTCATCGGAGGTTTGCTAGTCCAATACGTTAGTTGGCAATTTGTCTTTTGGATCAATGTACCACTCGGCCTGTTATCGATGGTTGGGATCTACTTTTTTCTTCATGAACCAGAAAAGACGCGCGAAGCTTCTATTGATTACAAAGGGGCTTTCTTGCTAGCAACGGCATTATCTTCAATTTTATTTTGGTTAGTAGAAGGTGGACAGTCATTTGAACGTATTTCGATTAGTAGTTTTCTGTTGCTTTTACTAGCTACACTATTATTCATTTTGTTTTTCCGACAACAAAAAGTAGCGAAAGATCCGCTGATATCTTTTAGTATTTGGAAGAATCCTGTAATTCTATATGCAAACTTAGTGTCATTGACGACCGGAATTATACTAATCGGTGTTTCTTCTTATTTACCTACATATGTATCAGGTGTAATGGAGCAAAAAGCTATCATTGCAGGCTTCGCATTGACGGCCATGTCTATTGGCTGGCCGTTAGCATCGTCTGTAGCTGGGCATTTACTAATTCGTTTCGGACCATTTCTCGTATCCTTTGCTGGAGGGGTATCGCTTGTGATTGGGTCGTTGCTGTTTGTTTTCATGAATGTTAGTCTAGGGCCGCTATGGGCAGCGGCTTCGAGCTTTTTTATAGGTGTTGGAATGGGACTGACTAGTACTTCATTCATTGTCACGATTCAAGGTGCGGTTTCGAGAGAACAGAGGGGCTCGGCTACTGCAGCAAATATGTTCATGAAAAACTTCGGGAATACGATTGGCGCTTCCGTATTTGGTGCGATTTTAAATGGTATGCTTCTGTCCTATTTTGCAACGGGGAATTTATCGTATTCTATAGATGATGTCAATAATTTATTGACGGAAGAAGGACGATCGATGATTCCTTATCAAGAGGTGCTGAGCTTACAAGGAGGACTTGAACATTCTTTACACTGGGTATACATGGCCATTCTTGCTTTTGCAGTTATTAGTTTGCTGCTGATTTTACGAATTCCACGGGGAAAGGTGTATGAGCATGTCAACAACTGAGTTGGATATTATTAAAGCGTTAGCTGAAGAGGGGAATATGCGTAAAGCTTCAGAACGACTGCATTTATCCCAACCTGCTTTATCACAGCGTTTACAGACGATCGAGAAAGAGTGGGGCATGCAATTATTCATCCGGTCACAGAAAGGTCTAGAACCGACGCCTGCAGGTGAGCATGTTATCTCATACGCTAAAGAGGCGTTAGAGAAGCGGGATGAGACACTGGAATTAATAGCCTCTCTTGAAGATAAGGTACATGGTACATTGAAAATTGCCTGCGCTTCAATCATTGGCCAGACATGGTTACCGCAAGTGTTGAAAGATTATGTAGCGTTGTATCCGGATGCTAAAATTTCATTGATGACTGGTTGGAGTTCTGAAATTTCAAAGGCTCTTTATGAAGGGGAAGCTCATATTGGTATTGTGAGGGGACAAACGGATTGGAAGAGCCATCGGATGTATTTATTCCGAGATCAGTTATATTTGGTCGATTCGGAGATCTCAACGATTGATGAACTAAAAGATACCGATCGACATTTTATTCAGTTTAAAAGCGATTCCAATTATTATATGGAGATCCAGCGATGGTGGAATAAACATTTCAATCAAAATCCTAGTCGTCAGATTACAGTTGATCAGATAGAGACGTGTAAGCAATTAGCATTAAATGGAATTGGCTATGCGATTTTGCCTTCCATTACACTTTCGGGTGACGAGCGGGTGAATCGTATTCCGTTGCTTAATAGTGAGGAAGAGTTTGAGTTGACGCGCGATACGTGGTTGATTGGTTATAGTTCGACGTTTGAGTTGAAGCAAGTGAAAGCATTCGTCGAGATTGTACAGAATTATGCTGAGTTATTGAGGAAGGATCAATAAGGAGATGGTAGAAGTGTACTGTTAATGTTGCATGCGTCTTCTTCTAAAGCGCAAATCTAGAATCATTAATAAGTACATTACTTATTAAAAGAAAAAAGTCTATCCATCGCGGATAGGCTTTTTCTATGAATTATAAAGTTCTGGCAGATTGGATGAGTGATTGATGACGCTTTGACCAGAAAGAAGCCAATGCGAAACATAGCAATAATATGATGGTACCTAAAATATATGGCGATTTCATATTCCAATCGAAAATAATTCCGGCAGTTGCTGGACCAATCATATTACCTAAACTCATATAGGCATTCATCATACCAGCTGCATAACCTTGTTCTTTACCTGCTAGTTTAGAGACTAGTGTGTTGACGGCAGGTCGTAAAAGAGTTGTGGCGGTAGAGAAAATCGTTGCTACTAAAAGAATGGTGAAAAATGTGTTAACGAATAGAATGCCTAACATGGAAAGTGCTGCGACTACTAGATTAATTAAGATGACTCGCATCTCACCAAAACGCTTGAACAGCCGATCGATAACGAATGTTTGAATAATTACACCAACAAATCCGCCAACGGTAATAATTAAAGCGATTTGAGAAGGAGTGTAGTTATATTTTTGATCTAAATAGAGTGAAATCGTTGATTGGAAGTTTGCCAAACCGAATGAAAAGACGAACATAACGATGAGCATGATGAAATAGGAAGTCTGTGTAGACCGCCGCATCTGTTGGAAGAGATTCTCGTTTTTTGCTACGGCCTGTAAGACCGGCTTGGGATTCGGTAGGAATAGTAATGAAACAATGGCTGCTAAAATGGCTGCGCCTGTTGCTGCGTAGAAAGGGAAGGATAAGCTTATTTTCGACAAAAACCCGCCAATTCCTGGCCCTACCATAAATCCTAATGACATGGAAGCGCCAAGAAGTCCCATGCCTCTTCCACGGTTTTCTTTGGATGTAATATCTGCAACAAAAGCCATGGTAGGTGGAACGATAAAGGCTGCACCGAACCCTGAAAAGAAGCGTGAGATATAAAGCATCCATAGCTCTGTTGATAAACTGAATGTTAATTGAGAAAGTCCATAAATTACTAGACCGACAACAATAATATGTTTTCTTCCATACTTATCTGAAAGATTTCCAGATAAAGGAGATAGGATAAATTGGGCGAATGAGAAGATCGCTATTAGAAGCCCGAGTGTTTGTCCTGCTACTCCAAATGTAGCCAAGTATTCTGGCATGATAGGGATAACGAGTCCGACTCCTGCCATCGCAATGAACATGTTGAACATTAGGATGTAGAGGACGAAACCTTTAGATGTTTTGACCATTCGATAGCTCGCTTTCTTGAAAATTTTTATTTTATCGTATCATAAATAATTCATGATGACACGGGCCGTGCTTCTGAATAGTAACCTTAAAAACAGAAGAGTGCATTTGTACATAAGAATAGGCGAGGGGAGGAGACTGTTACATTGTAGCCAAAGATAATAGGTAGAAGAACATATTTGAAACTACTTTTCTTGACCGGTCTAGGATTTGTGCTATAGAAGTATACGCTAGTCCTATAGGCGTTGTGCGGCTCTCTTCTAGAGTGCGAGAGGAGATATTGTAGTTATCAAGTGACTTACTGTTAGTTCCTAACTTTTTACCATTCAAATAAAAAACTAAGTATAAAGTCGAATATTCCACTTACAAACTTCAGGAAAATACACCAGTGTAACGGTATCGAGTCCGCATTCTCTATCTAATACCGAAAACGAAAAAGACCCCTCAAATGAGGAGCTGTTAGTAAATTAGTCTTCTTTTTTCATTTCGTCAAGTACACGATTGACACGCTTTTCTAGCATTTTCATACCGCTTCCGCCTGCTTGGAAGTGACGAAGTTTTCCGTCTTTGTCAAAGACGTAATAAGCAGGAACGTATTGGTTTTCGAATGCATCATTCAACTTCAATTCGCTATCTACGAAGATCGGTTGTGTGATATCATGCTCAGCCGCTACGGACTTGATTTGCTCTAGGTCTAAATCGTCTTCTGAACGAGGCATATGTACAGCTACTACGTTCAATTCATCTTTGTACTGATCTCTGAAGTTGTTTACATCTGGCATTGCTTCTTTACACATGTGACAGCTGACGGACCAGAAATGAATTAGTGTAGGTTTTTGACCGACCAATTCAGAATTTGAAGTTTCACCGTTTAACCAAGTCGTTGCACCTTGAAGTTCAGGCATTTGTTCACGTAATTTCATCAAGAGTTCCTCCTAGTAAACTGCGTATTATTTATAGAAAAATCCCCACAGCTGACGTAAAGCGTGGGGATGCTTGTACAAAATTAAAGAGTTTTTTGACCTGGGCGCCAGTTTGCAGGGCAAAGGCCGCCTGTTTGTAGTGCTTGAAGTACGCGAAGAGTTTCATCCACGTCACGACCGATATTGTTATGGAAAACTGTTTGATACTGAAGTTCTCCTTCAGGGTTGATGATATAAAGACCGCGCAATGCGATACCTTCTTCTTCAATCAATACACCGTACTCGCGTGATACTGAATGGTTCGTATCTGCTGCTAGTGGGTATTTAAGTTGCTCAAGACCATTGTCTTTACGATCTGTATTGATCCATGCTAGGTGTGTGTGGATAGTATCAGTGGAAACACCGATTACTTCTGCGTCTAGATCTTCGAATTCATCATAGCGATCAGACATTGCAGTGATTTCTGTTGGACAAACGAAAGTGAAGTCCATTGGATAGAAGAATAGAACTGTCCATTTGTCGTTTTTAATGTTGTCTTGTAAACTAACTTTCCCAAAAGATTTGTCAGCTAGTACTGCCTCCATTGTGAAATCTGGAGCTTGTTTACCTACCATACGTTCAGCCATTTTAAATCCCTCCAATTAATCTTTTGTGCAACTACTTATCTGTGTTACACAATCCTATTATATAATATCAAAAATTGTATACAAATACAATTAGAATGACTCGAAGATAATAATTATTATTAACAGAAGACGTTTATGCTGTATGTAAAGGATTTTGGTAAGTAAGAACCTTACTCAAAATCTTGTTGACATTCAGAGGGTTTTACAGGTCTAGTTTGGCAAGTTTGGCAATTTGGATCACAAATCATTTCGCGCCACTCATCACAATCTTTGCAATAGCGTGCATCGAACTCATCACTATAGTGCAGTGGCTCCATGCATTCAACACAGTGAGAGGCCATTTCTTCCCAAGAACGTATTTTTCTATTGTTTACTAGATATATTCCTTCTAGTTGATTTTCTTTAGTTGCTTGCTTGGTTTTTCGATTCCGCTTGGCATCAGTGTCCAAATAAAAAAACAAGTGGTCTTCCAACTGAATCCCTCCTTAATATCTAGTTTCATTTTACTATGCCATCTGCGAAAAAACAATTTTCATGACCGATTTTCTGTTTTCTGTATTTTTACTTAGAAGCTTGAGAACATTTGCTTTCATCACAGTTATATGTATAATAATTAGATTTACAAGGATACTATAAATTTGTTTTTATACGTCTACAAAAGGAGGAGGTAAATTGATAAATCAACCGATTATTTTTTTGAAAATGTTGCTAAACGATTTAGTGAATCAACAACCGTGCTTGATCATATTTCATTTGAAATGGAACGCATGAAATTCTATATATAGTTCGGTCCATTAGGTTGTAGGAAAACGACTATTTTCCGCTTAATTGCTTGTTTTACAGAAGCTACAGAAGGGTTAATCAACTTTAGTGGATAGAAAATTAACTCTGTCTCTACAACTGAAAGACAAGTAAATACCGTTTTTCAGGATTCTGCCTTATTCCCGCATGTAAATGTCTATGAAAACTTAGGTTTAGAAACACTTGGGGTGTATAATAAGTTATTCCTGAAATTCAAAATGGGTTTACGATTAGAAGTAGGTTAGAAAGGTAAGTCTACTATGTAATGGCGAGGGGTAATGTGATGAAGAAGGAATTTGTGGTCATCGGATTAGGTCGATTCGGCGGCAGTATTGTTAAAGAATTAATTGAATTGGAAGCAGATGTCATGGCAATTGATAAATCACAGGAACGCGTAGAGGAGTTTGCAAATATTGCAACACAAGCCGTGGCGGTCGATACGACAGATGAAGCGGCACTACGCTCTTTAGGTATCCGGAACTTTGAACATGTCGTGATTGCGATTGGTGAAAATATTCAAGCTAGTATTCTAACGACACTTATTCTGAAAGAAATTGGGGTAGAACGAATCACTGTTAAAGCTCAAAATGATTACCACGAAAAAGTATTGCGTAAGATAGGAGCCGACCAAGTAGTCCATCCGGAACGGGATATGGGGAAGCGGATTGCGAATAATCTGGTTTCTAATAATATTTTGGATTACTTGGAGCTTTCCGATGAATATTCAATCGTGGAAATTCAAGCGAATAATCATATCGCGGGATCTTCGCTGATTGATTTAGATATTCGTGCAAAATTTGGCGTCAATATCGTGGCTATTAAAAGAGGTTCACACATACTTGTTTCACCACAAGCAATCGAGCAGATTGAAGTAAATGATATATTGATTGTCATCGGTTCTGATTTAGATATCCATCGTTTTGAACGGAAGGCATTACATTAAAAAAACTGTAGGATAACTCTTTGGAGTTATCCTACAGTTTTTTTGTATTATTTATAGTTCCATGATTACAGGAAGAATCATTGGCTTACGCTTTGTTTTCTCGTATAGGTAAGGAACGAGTGTATCGATGATGTCGCTCTTTAAATTGTTTACAGAATCAGGTTTTGCAGCTAATTTACGTTGCAAAGTTTTAGAAAGCATATATTGCGCTTCGTTGATCATTGCACCGGATTCACGCATATAAACGAATCCTCGTGAAATTAAATCTGGACCTGAAACTAATCGATTCTTTTTCGTATCAATCGTCGCAACAACGATGACTAAGCCATCTTCAGATAAAATTCGGCGATCACGTAAAACTACGTTACCGATATCACCAATACCACTACCATCGATATAGACGTCTCCTGAAGGCACTCTTCCAGCTAATCTAGCTGTATCGTTAGTTAGTGCCAGTACTTCACCGTTAGACATGATAAAGATGTTCTCGCGCTCCACATCGCAGTCTACAGCTAACTGTGAGTGCATGTCCATCATGCGATATTCACCGTGGATTGGCATAAAGTACTTTGGTTTGATTAGGCGAAGCATTAGCTTTTGCTCTTCTTGTGAACCGTGACCGGATGTATGGATATTATTCAATGGACCATGAATAACTTCAGCACCTGCACGGAACAACGAGTTGATTGTTTTATTGACGCTTAATGTATTACCTGGAATTGGAGAAGACGAGAAGATGACTGTGTCACCTGGTTGAATTTGAACTTGTCTGTGCGTACCGTTTGCGATACGTGACAATGCAGCCATTGGTTCGCCCTGACTTCCTGTACATAAAATCATTACTTTATTTGCGGGTAGGCGATTTAATGATTGGGAATCAACGAATAATTCTTTTGGTGCATCGATATAACCGAGTTCTCGTCCAATCGTAATTGCATTATCCATACTGCGCCCGAAGATTGCAATTTTTCGGTCGAAGTTTTGTGCTGCTTCAATTACTTGTTGTAAACGGTGTATATTTGAAGCGAATGTAGCGAAAATAATTCGACCATCTACCGTGCGGAAAATGTCATTCAAACTTTCGCCAACTTTTCTTTCCGACATTGTAAAGTTTGGTACCTCAGCATTCGTACTATCTGATAACAGACATAAGACGCCATCGCTACCGATTTTCGCCATCTTATGCAAGTTAGCTGGTTCACCGACAGGGGTAAAGTCAAATTTGAAATCTCCCGTATGCACGATATTACCTGATGGAGTCTTGACGACAACGCCATATGCATCAGGAATACTGTGTGTTGTTCTGAAGAATGATACCGCTGTTTTACGGAACTTAATGTAATCATCTTCTTCAATTTCATGGAGTTTCGTTGTACGTAATAAGCCGTGCTCTTCCAACTTGTTACGTAGTAAACCGATCGCCAATTTACCACCGTAGACAGGAATATTTACTTTACGCAATAAATACGGAATCCCACCAATATGGTCTTCGTGACCGTGTGTAATGAAAAGTCCTTTGATTTTGTCGATATTGCGTTCCAGATATGTGTAATCAGGAATTACATAATCAATGCCTAATAAATCATCTTCTGGAAACTTAATCCCAGCATCGATAATGATGATTTCATCTTGGAACTGTACACAATACGTATTTTTACCGATTTCACCTAGTCCGCCTAGGGCAAAAACGGCAGTTTCGTTATTCTTAATAGATTTCATTTATTAAACCTGCTCAACCTGGAAATGCGGAGAAGCTTGCTCGTACTCTAAATGCTCGCCTTCCAGCTTCTGAATGTATTCAATCATGATTTGACGGTCGTGCAACTGATCACGAACTGCCTTTTCTGTTTCAGCTTCTACATATAAGCTAAGTGTGTTCTCGCGGACTGGAACTTGATGGGCGTTTTCATGGTAATAAACTTTATAGATCATTATGAACTCTCCTTTTTTATGTTCGATACGTTCGTTAGTAAACATATTCTCCATAATAGCATGCAATTTCTTTAAAATAAAGAAAAGCCCACCAATTTCTTGGCGGGCGTAAAAGTCTAGGCAATTGTCTTTTTACCGAGCAAGCCATTGAGTCGTCTAAGTAGTTTACGTTTAAGACGTTTATACATGGCATCATCACTCCTTGACAAGACTATAACATATTTTTGATCCTCTGTCAAGTGTAATTACTTTACTCTCTGTCGAATGGTAGGGCTCCAGGAATGTCTTTATATGGAGAATTTTCATCGATATGATCAAAAAACATAATACCGTTCAAGTGATCCAATTCGTGTTGAAATGCTATGGCTGCCAAACCTTTTAAGCGCATTTTCATTGCATTGCCTTCTTTGTCGAACGCTTTGATAGTGATTCTCGCGTAGCGTGGTACATAACCTGGAACTTCTCGGTCAACTGACAAACAGCCTTCCCCAGTTGAAATATACGTCTTTTCAACAGAATGGCTGACAATTTTAGGGTTGATGGCGATGAAGTTTTCTAAAGGTTTATCATCGTCTGGTATATGCAGTGCGAATATTCTTTTCGATGCATTAACTTGTGGCGCCGCTAGTCCGATGCCAGAGCGTAAACCGTATTTCTCGCAAAGTTTGTCATCCTGACTGTTCACTATATATTCTAGTAGGTCATCACATAATTGGCGATCTTCAGTACTTAGCGGAAAGCTCACCTCTTTTGCTTTGATGCGCAATGTCGGGTGACCCTCGCGAATAATATCATTCATTAAAATCATTTATACTCTTCCCCTCATATATGATTGTTACTATATCGTTCTAATTAAAACATAGTTGAAGTGCCTATCGTTTAGTACAGCATGTATACACTTAGTACATTTAACTTATCCTATATAGTATAAACGAATAGGGAACATGGTGAAAGAGAAATGTATGCAATTCATTAGGAGGTTCACGATGAAGAAAATCCTTTTAGTATTAACGATAGCCTTTCTATTAAATGCTTGTTCCAAGGACTCCTCGCTAGAACGGCAACTCACAGACATATTAATAATTATGAATGAAAAAGAGAAGCGGGGGACAGGTTATGTTAGGAAGTTGAATGAGCATGAACGAAAAGAACAACAATTATTTACTGACACTATGGAGATGACACAGCAAAGATATTCCGAAGTTGAAAAGTTAGTGGCTGCATTAAAAAAATCAGCAAATGAGCGAATGGTCATTATTGAGAAAGAACAACAGGTGCTACATGATGCGCGAATGGAACTAGACTATTTAAATGAGCAAATGAATGGTTTTGACGATGAAGGTATTAATAAGATAAAAAAACTTTTAAGCGCATTATATAATCGATACGATACACATGATCGGTTTGTATTGAATTATAAAAAACTAATCTATGAACAAACTAAATTGTATACGCAGTTGGAAGATCGCTCGGTTCGTGCGAATGTATTAGATGAACAAGTAAACGAAATAAATCGATTAACTTCTACTATTGAAGAAGACATCCACGAATTCAACGAAGCCACTACTGAAGTCAATCGATTAAAGTCACGCGCGTTAGCAAGTTTAGAAAAGATGAAATAAGGAAAGAGAGAATTGAGAAGACAAACTTCTGTGCAATTTTGTGGGGCGCAATATGGAAATGAAAAACAGTGAAATTGATAATGAAACACCACATCTGTACCAACACAGAAGCGGTGTTGTGTTAATACAGTTTATTTGTAATAAACTGTATATTGTTAAAAAACTCTTTAAATACAATGGTTGACCAACCGCTCAGTTTTGAGTATACTAAAAAATATAATCAGTTGTATTCATTTTGTTCGAAAAAAAGTATAATACAGATATGAAGGAGAGATTGACATATGGTAGCTAAAAAAGGTAACCAATACGACCCTGTGAAAGCGCTTCAACTTATTGAAAGTCAATTTGAAATGGTTCAAATCTTAAACGAAGAAGGAAAGATCGTAAATAAAGATCTAGATCCAAAGCTTTCTGATGAAGAGTTAGTGGAATTAATGAATCGCATGGTCTACACGCGAATTTTAGATCAACGTTCTATTTCTTTAAATAGACAAGGTAGACTTGGCTTCTATGCACCGACAGCAGGGCAAGAAGCTTCACAACTCGCTTCTCAATATGTCCTTGAGAAAGATGATTTCATTCTTCCGGGCTATCGTGATGTACCGCAATTACTATTCCATGGCTGGCCGTTACATATGGCATTCCTATGGTCGAGAGGTCATTACGAAGGAAGTGTTCTTCCGGAAGGGCTGAATATCTTCCCGCCACAAATCATCATTGGTGCTCAATACATCCAAGCAGCTGGCGTAGCGCTTGGCTTTAAGAAAAAAGGACAGAAATCAGTAGCCATCACGTATACAGGCGATGGTGGTACTTCGCAAGGTGACTTCTACGAAGGTTTAAACTTTGCTGGGGCGTTTAAAGTACCTGCAATTTTCATTATCCAAAACAACCAATATGCGATATCTACACATCGTGATGTCCAGTCAGCAGCGAAAACATTGGCGCAAAAAGGTGTAGCGGCTGGTGTGCCAAGTGTTCTTGTAGATGGAATGGATCCATTGGCGGTATACGTGGCGACTCGCGATGCAAGAGAGCGTGCAGTCAATGGTGATGGACCGACACTTATCGAAACGATGTGTTACCGTTATGGACCGCATACGATGGCGGGGGACGACCCGACTCGTTACCGTACTTCGGAAATCGATGGTGAGTGGGAGAAGCGCGATCCAATCGTTCGCTTCAGAACATACCTAGAAAACAAAGGGATTTGGTCTAAAGAGCTGGAAGAAAAAGTAGTAGAACGTGCAAAAGAAGAAATTAAAGTAGCGATCAAAAAAGCGGACGCTGCACCTAAACAAAAAGCCACGGACTTTATGAAGATTATGTATAAGGGCGATATGCCGTTTAACTTACAAGAACAATTAGATGCGTATGTAGGAAAGGAGTCGAACTGACCCATGGCACAATTGACAATGATTCAAGCGATTACAGAAGCGCTTCGTACGGAACTAAAAGCAGATGAAAACGTATTGCTGTTTGGAGAAGACGTAGGTGCAAACGGAGGTGTCTTCCGTGCAACGGAAGGCCTTCATAAAGAGTTTGGTGAAGAGCGTGTGTTTGATACACCTCTTGCGGAGTCTGGAATTGGCGGACTTGCAATTGGTCTAGCGCTTACTGGCTTCCGTCCGGTTATGGAAATTCAATTCTTCGGCTTTTTATTTGAAGTAATGGATTCCGTAAGTGGCCAAATGGCACGTATGAGCTTTAGAACAGGTGGACGTTTCAATGCACCGATTACAATTCGTGCGCCGTTTGGTGGCGGTGTAGCTACTCCGGAAATGCACGCTGATAGTTTAGAAGGGCTAGTAGCGGCACAACCTGGTTTAACAGTTGTTATACCATCAACTCCTTATGACGCAAAAGGTCTATTGATTTCAGCGATTAAAGATGAGAATCCAGTGATTTTCTTAGAGCATATGAAATTATATCGTTCATTCAGACAAGAAGTACCTGAAGAAGAATATACGATTCCATTAGGTAAAGCGGATGTGAAACGTGAAGGTACAGACTTGACGATTATTGCATACGGTGCAATGGTTCAGGAAAGTCTAAAAGCTGCTGAAACGCTAGAAAAAGAGGGATATTCTGTAGAAGTAGTAGACTTGCGCACGATTCAACCACTTGATATTGAAACGATTATTCAATCGGTAGAAAAAACGAATCGCGTAATTGTTGTTCAAGAAGCGCAACGTCAAGCAGGAATTGCTGCGAATGTTGTAGCGGAAATTTCAGAACGTGCGATTTTAAGTTTAGAAGCACCAGTGATGCGTGTTACAGCACCAGATACGATCTATCCGTTTGCAGCCGGTGAAAACACGTGGCTTCCAAATGCAAAAGATATTGTAGCGAAAGCAAAAGAAGTACTAACATTTTAACTGTTAGACAATCCAGAAAGGGTGAATTACGTGACCTATGAATTTCGTTTGCCAGACATTGGAGAAGGTATACATGAAGGAGAAATCGTTAAGTGGTTCGTGAAACCAGGCGATACTATCCAGGAAGATGATACATTACTAGAAGTACAAAATGATAAAGCGGTAGTAGAAATACCATCACCAGTTTCGGGTACAGTAGAAGAAATCTACGTTACAGAAGGTACAGTAGCTGTTGTAGGGGATAAATTAGTACGTTTTGATGCGCCGGATCATGATATACCTGATCATCATGATGATCACCACCAGGAAGATACGGCATCAGAAAAAGCGAGTGCTGAGAAATCGCATGAGCAAGTGGAGAAGGCGCTTGGTGGAACAGAAGCGAAGAAATCAGCTGAAAATCAACCTGAACAAACGCAACAACCAAAAACATCTGAATCTACGGATGAACACCGCCGTGTAATTGCCATGCCATCTGTTCGTAAATATGCAAGAGAGCAAGACGTGGTTATTGCAGAAGTTGCGGGTAGTGGGAAAAATGGTCGCGTGTTAAAAGAAGATGTGGATACCTTTAAAGCGGGTGGTCAACAACAGGCTAGTGCTGAAGTTGTTGAAACTACGCAGGATACACAAGGCGAGTCGGTATCGGTTGCAGAAAAACAACAGCCGGTCTTTGAAGGTGAATTCCCGGAAACACGTGAAAAAATGTCTCCTATTCGTAAGGCAATCTCAAAAGCTATGTCGAATTCTAAGCACACTGCAGCTCATGTTACGTTGCTTGATGAAGTGGATGTCACAGCACTTGTTGCTCATCGTAAAGAATTCAAAGAGATTGCAGCGAAGAAAGACATTAAACTTACGTATTTACCGTATGTCGTGAAAGCATTAGTAGCGACATTGCGTGAGTTCCCACAACTAAATACAACACTAGACGATGCAACTGAAGAATTAATTCAGAAACATTATTATAATATTGGAATCGCAGCGGATACTGATCGTGGCTTAATGGTCCCTGTCGTTAAAAATGCAGATCGTAAATCGATGTTCGCCATTTCTACTGAAGTAAATGAACTTGCGGAAAAAGCACGTTCTGGTAAGTTGCAAGCTTCTGAAATGAAAGGTGGATCTTGTACGATTACGAATATTGGTTCAGCAGGCGGCCAATGGTTTACACCGATTATTAACCATCCTGAAGTAGCTATTTTAGGTGTCGGTAGAATTTCTGAGAAACCTGTAGTAAAAAATGGTGAAATTATAGTGGCACCTATGTTAGCATTGTCTTTAGTGTTCGATCACCGAGTAATTGATGGCGTAACGGGACAATTAGCGTTAAACTATCTTAAGGAATTACTAGGGAACCCATCACTTTTATTAATGGAGGCGTAAAGCACATGGTAGTAGGAGATTTTCCAATTGAAGTTGATACACTCGTAGTAGGTTCAGGCCCAGGAGGATATGTCGCAGCAATTCGCGCAGCGCAGCTTGGACAAAAAGTAACACTCGTAGAAAAAGAGACAATCGGTGGCGTTTGTTTAAACGTTGGATGTATCCCGTCTAAAGCGATGATTTCTGTTGGTCACCGTTTTGTGGCAGCACAAAATTCTGATTCTATGGGAATTACAGCTGAATCTGTAAAACTAGACTTTGCTAAAGCTCAGAAATTTAAAAATGGTGTAGTGTCTAAATTAACAGGTGGCGTTGAAGGTCTGTTAAAAGGCAATAAAGTAGAAACTGTTATGGGTGAAGCATACTTCGTTGATGCAAATACAGTACGAGTAATGACTGATAAATCAGCACAAACGTATAAATTCAATAACGTCATCATTGCAACAGGTGCACGTCCAGTTGAAATTCCAACGTTCAAATTTACTGACCGTGTGATTAGTTCAACGGGTGCTTTGAACTTGAAAGAATTGCCTAAGAAGCTTGTTGTTATCGGTGGTGGATATATCGGAACGGAATTAGGTTCAGCTTATGCAAACCTAGGATCAGAAGTAACGATTATTGAAGGTGCAGATGATATCCTCGCAGGTTTCGAAAAACAAATGACACAAATCGTGAAAAAAGGTCTGAAGAAAAAAGGCGTTGAAATCGTAGTAAAAGCATCTGCAAAAGGTGTTGAAGAAACAAAAGATGGCGTTGTTGTTACATATGAAGCTAAAGGTGAAGAAGTAAAAGTAGAGGCTGATTATGTATTGGTAACAGTTGGTCGTCGTCCAAACACAGATGAAATTGGTTTGGAAGGTCTTGGCTTGAATATGACTGATCGAGGTTTGATCGAAGTAGACAAGCAATGCCGTACGAACTTACCGAATATTTATGCAATCGGTGATATCGTTGCGGGACCACAGCTTGCGCATAAAGCATCATATGAAGCTAAAGTTGCAGCTGAAGCTATTTCAGGTGAAAAGTCTGAAGTAGATTACTTAGCAATTCCAGCAGTCTGCTTTACAGATCCAGAACTTGCAACAGTCGGCTTGAATGAACAACAAGCAAAAGACGAAGGTTATGATGTAGTGACTGGTAAATTCCCGTTTGCTGCAAATGGCCGTGCAATTTCATTGGATGCAACAGAAGGCTTCGTGAAGCTTGTTGCGCGTAAAGAAGATGGTTTGCTTCTAGGGGCTCAAATCGTTGGTGAAAACGCTTCTGATATGATCGCTGAATTAGGATTAGCTATTGAAGCAGGCATGACGCTTGAAGACGTTTCAATGACAATTCATGCGCATCCTACACTTGGTGAGATTTCCATGGAAGCGGCAGAAGTTGCTCTTGGTAAGCCAATCCACATGATGACGAAATAATACAGCTACAATACAACCCATGGGAATTCTCTTCTCATGGGTTGTTTTTACATTATGAAAAGGGGAGAGAAAATGAACTGGAATACGAGAGTGACAGAGTTGTTTGGAATTGATTATCCAATAGTGCAGGGGGGACTAGCTTATTTGGCGTACGCAGATTTAGCTGCTGCTGTTTCAGAAGCGGGTGGACTTGGACAAATCACAGCAATGAGTTTATCTTCACCAGATGCGTTAAAGCAGGAAATTTACAAAGTGCGAAAGAAAACATCTAAGCCGTTTGGTGTCAATTTTGCTATAGGCAATCATGGCCGCTCTTTTGAAGCAATGGTAGAAGCTGCTTTGGAAGAAGACGTGAAGATTATTTCTGTTACAGGGGGAAATCCAACACCGTTATTTGAAATGCTAAAAGGGACGGACGTAAAGAAGTTAGTACTTGTAGCCGCTACAAGACAAGCACAAAAAGCGGAAGAGATTGGTGCTGATGCAGTGATTGCTGTCGGTCAGGAAGGTGGAGGACATTTAGGTCGCGATGATATCGGGACGATGGTATTGATCCCGCGTATAGTAGACTCTGTTAGTATTCCAGTCATTGGTTCTGGTGGAATAGGAGATGGTCGTGGCTGGATGGCTGCACATGCGCTAGGTGCTGAAGGAATAGAGATGGGTACACGTTTTATCGCAACGAAAGAATGTGTAGATGCTTCTCCAGCATATATTCAATCATTACTAGCAAGTAGTGAGCAAGATACGACAGTCATTAAAAGAACTATAGGAGCACCTGCACGAGCGCTGACGAATGATTGGACAGCTCAGATCTTAGAGAAGGAAGCGGAAGGCGTAGGTTATGAAGGTTTGAAATCGTATATCAGTGGAGATGCTAATCGTAAATTCATCCATGAAGGTGCTATGGGTGAGGGTTACGGTTGGGGTGGTCAAGTAGTTGGAATGATAGATGATGTTCCGAGTGTAGCAGAATTATTTGCAAGAATGAAAAACGAAGCAGAAGCCATAAGAGGGAAATGGAATGTGAAATAAGGAGGAAAGAATATGTCAGGTTACCAATATCCTTTGCGTGCAGATTGGTCCACAGAGGAGGTTGTCGCGGTAGTCGACTTTTTTACAAAGGTAGAGCAAGCATATGAGTCTTCTGTCGAACGAGAAGAGTTCATGAAGCATTATCGCGCGTTTAAACAAGTTGTCCCATCCATGGCTGAGGAAAAGACGTTGTGTAAAGAGTTTGAAGAAAGTAGCGGATATGTCGCGTTTCGTGTTGTTAAACTAGCAAAAGAAAGTGCTGCGGGCGACCAATTGAAGGTAAAACAATAAAAATTCAAGAGCTTTTTTGTTTCTGTGTCAGACTGCAGACAAATACCAAAAATTTTGGTGTTTGTACTCAGTCTTTTTCTTTTATACTGAGAGATCCTACAATTTAGTTTCCTTTGCGAGCGGAAGTGGGCTTTAGCAACTTTCTTCAGCCTAGAGCCGGGCAAACGCTCGCCGAGACCGCGCGTAAATGACACACAACCACGCGAACACTTCCCAAGACCGCGCGTAAACGACACGCAACCGCGCGAACTCTCGCCGAGGCCGCGCGTAAACGACACACAACCGCGCGAACACTTCCTGAGACCGCGCGTAAACGACACACAACCGCGCGAACACTACCCTTGATCAAGCTTACTCATCTTTCTATTTACGCCACATGTCTATTGATCTGCCAATGAAAACTAAGTAAGAATCAACAAAAGATAATTCAACGTCAGCTACTGTGTAATATGAATTAAGTGGGCAAGCTGTACTGGCTCTTTACTGCAAAGCTATCTTATATGAATTGTGAAGGGGTTGGCAATCATTGTGATTTCCGCCCCTTTCATAGACACTCTGACACAGCAACGTTTATTTTACTATGTTTTATAGTTACCAAACGTTATACAAATGAATTAATCACTATATCGTAAACGGATAAAAGATGAGTGAACGTGTCTTCGACGAAGTTATAAAACTCTTGTTCATCCATTTTTGTTGCTTGTTCGCTTAATACATGTCTGCCAACAAGGAATTCCGCCTTCTTCACAGTTTGTAGACGCTCTAAAACTTTCTCTAAACCATCCGTACCCACTTCGCTAATAAGCTCTGCATCGGGCTTCATATGATCCCCAGAAACGATAAAGTCCCCAGGTAATGAAGTTAGCACTTTCATATTCCTTTCTAAACGTTCAGCGATTCCAACTTTATCTGGATTTTCATAAATAATTGCAAGGGTGATGAATAAATGTGTGCTCCATAAGCCAATCTGAAAGTGAGGCAACGCTTTATAACCTCTCTTGGCAGGAGCAAATGCCACCCAACTGTCTTTTGGTGGATTCACTGTCCTTCTTGCATGTTTTGCGACATGTGGGAAAAATTCTCCTTTACCATGTGTTGAAAGGTGGTGCGAAAAATGAGTACCTAACTCCCGAAACTTTGGTTGAATAATTTCCTGTAATGCCGTCATGCGTGAATCAAGGCCGTTTATTGTAAAAACTTCAAAGTCTTTCGTTGTCCAATATGTCTGAGTCAAGAAAAATCTCCTCCAGTTTATCTTTACTACGTTTATCTTATCAATAAAAGGGGAATAATTTATAATAACAAGGCTTCCAACCAGACAAAGTCGCAATTTTGACATACTTATATTAATAAGGCGGTTAGAAGATAAAAATGATAAAAAGGGGTGCTTATTATGAAACAAGTTGTTCATTTCATTCGGAAAGAAGATGTTGAAAGAGAATATGTTAGAACGTTGCAATTGGAACTTGATTATGAATTAGCTACTCTCTATGACGCAATTCAAGAGCAAGATCAAAAACAAACTGAAAAAAGTAAACAGCGTCTGGCTGAAATTCATAACGAACTGGAGAAGCTAAATGTTTTCTCGATGTAAGTTGCGCGCAATAATAAGGCATCCCCATTTACTTCAGAATTGAAGAAAATGTGACGGGGTGCCTTTTTACTTAACTAGCTGTAACCGTTATCTCTTCTGTTCTATAGACTGTATGTTATACTAACACTAGTCGGAATGGGAAGAGGTGGCATGATGAATCTTAATGCGATCGATCGATATGCAAAATCACTAATCAAAGAAGCAGGTCACAAGATTCGCGTGTCTTTTTTTAGTACAATAGACATCGATTCAAAAGCTGATGCTAATGATTTGGTAACAAATATCGATAAAGAAGTTGAAAGGTTTTTTATTGAAAGAGTAAAAAGTGATTTTCCGGAGCATAAAATCGTTTCGGAAGAGGGATTCGGAGATGAAATCTCTTCGTTGGATGGAGTTGTCTGGTATTTAGATCCAATCGATGGAACGATGAACTTTATCCATCAAAGAAGAAACTTCGCAATCTCATTGGGGATTTATGTAGACGGCGTGGGGATGCTGGGCTACATATATGATGTTATGCGGGATGATTTATACCACGCGGCAAAAGGTGAGGGTGCTTATTTCAATGATGAGCGTTTGCCGCAACTTGAAATTACACCACTTGAAGAAGCAATCATAGGCATTAACGCTGCTTGGGTTGCACCTAATGGAAAAGTAGAAAATGATAATATAATTCAGCTCGTAACGCGTTGCAGAGGAACACGTTCCTATGGATCAGCGGCAATCGAGTTAGCATATGTTTCGTCAGGCAGGATAGATGCGTATATTTCCATGCGACTGGCACCTTGGGATATAGCAGGTGGGATTGTCATCGCTCAAGAAGTAGGGGCGGTTGCTACGAATTTGAGGGGAGAACCACCTCATTTACTTGGAACGGACACATTTATCGTGACGAGGCCTGGTTTGCACGAGGAAATATTATCGAAATATATCCGACTAAAATAAAAAAAGGGGCTGTTTGTTAAACCGAATAGGTTTAATATACAGTCCCTTCGCTATATTTACAGCGTACCTTCACGACGCATACGTGCTTTAATTTTAAATCCATTACCCATAATTAGAATCAAAGCGACAACGGCAAGTACAACGACGAAAAGACTACGCATGCCTATTCCAACGCCGATTGCAGACATAGAGAGAACGGCTGCAAGTGAATACAAAACGAAAATCCACTTAATGTCTTTCAAAAAAATCCCTCCATCTAAAATTAAATATTATTGAAATGACCTATCTTGTGCTATAATAACACAGTTGAACATCTGAAATAAAGACAAACGGAGTGAAAAAATGACAAACGAACGTACAGATCTTAGAAATATTGCGATTATTGCCCACGTAGACCATGGTAAAACGACATTAGTCGACCAATTACTTAAACAATCGGGTATTTTCCGATCAAACGAGCATGTGGAAGAACGTGCAATGGACTCAAATGAATTAGAACGTGAACGCGGAATTACGATTTTAGCTAAAAATACAGCTATTGAATATAATAACACTAAGATCAATATCTTAGACACGCCTGGACACGCTGACTTCGGCGGCGAGGTGGAAAGAATCTTACGAATGGTAGATGGTGTTGTCTTAGTCGTAGACTCATTCGAAGGTTGTATGCCACAAACACGTTTTGTTTTGAAGAAAGCCTTGGAAACAAATTTAAAGCCAATCGTTGTAGTTAACAAAATCGACCGTGAATTTGCAAGACCGGAAGAAGTTGTTGATGAAGTCTTAGAATTATTCATTGAGTTGGATGCAAACGATGAGCAATTAGAGTTCCCTGTTGTCTATGCTTCAGGATTTAACGGTACCGCAAGTCTATCTCCAGATCCGGCAACACAAGAAGATACGTTACGTGTGCTTTATGATGCGATTCTAGAACATATTCCAGCACCTGTTGATAATCGTGAGGAACCATTACAATTCCAAGTATCACTTTTAGACTATAATGACTATGTTGGACGTATCGGTATCGGACGTATTTTCCGTGGGACAATGAAAGTCGGCGAACAAGTATCCGTATTGAAACGTGATGGTTCAGTAAAGAATTTACGTGTAACAAAATTATATGGCTTCCTAGGACTTAAGAGAGTTGAAGTAGAAGAAGCATACGCCGGCGACCTTGTAGCAGTATCCGGAATGGGCAATATTGATGTTGGTGAGACAGTGTGTCCTACAGATCATCAAGAAGCACTTCCTGAACTGCATATAGATGAGCCTACATTACAAATGCGTTTCTTAGTAAACAATAGTCCGTTTGCTGGACGTGAAGGTAAATGGGTCACTGCACGTAAAATCCAAGAACGTTTGGATCAACAGTTAGAGACAGATGTATCCCTTCGTGTAGAGCCTACTGACTCGCCGGATGAGTGGATCGTTTCAGGTCGTGGAGAGCTTCACTTGTCTATCTTGATTGAAAACATGCGTCGTGAAGGCTATGAATTGCAAGTGTCTAAGCCGCAAGTTATCATTCGTGAAATTGATGGCAAACGTTGTGAACCATACGAGCGTGTACAAATTGATGTGCCTGAAGAGCACACGGGTTCAATCATCGAATCAATCGGTGAACGTAAAGGTGAAATGTTGGATATGATTAATAATGGAAATGGACAAGTTCGTCTAATTTTCTTAGTGCCAGCTCGTGGATTAATCGGTTATACGACTGAGTTCCTTACATTGACTCGCGGGTATGGTATTTTAAACCATACATTTGACACATATAAACCAATCACTACTGGTAAAATCGGTGGTAGAAGACACGGCGTGCTAGTTTCTATGGAGAACGGTACAGTAACAGGTTACGCTGTTATGCAACTTGAGGACCGTGGAACAATGTTTGTTGAAACAGGAGCAGAAATTTACGCGGGTATGGTAGTAGGTGAAAGTAATCGTGATAGTGATTTAACAATCAACTTAACTAAAGTTAAGCATGCGACTAACGTTCGTTCTGCTACGAAAGACCAAACAGTTACGTCTAAAAAACCTCGTATTTTGTCACTTGAAGAAGCGCTTCAGTATATTGGTGATGACGAGTACTGTGAAGTTACACCACAAACGATTCGTTTACGTAAGAAAGTTCTTGACAAGAATGAACGTGAACGTGTAAATAAAAAGAAAAAACTTGGTGAATAAAATTGATAGAAGGGAATGTATGGAATGAGCGTAGGAGATTCAGAGATGGTCTACAATCGGATGTCAGGAATTGCGCGCATGGTCTATGAGCTTGCGCCTGATTTCTCGGCAGCCGGCTATATTCTGTTCGCACTCGTTTTCATCATGTCTGCTATTGTGTATAAATTAGGATTTGCGCGAAAAATCAGTTTTTGGAGGAACGTCGTAATCTATACATTTTTGTTTATAGGATGTTTGGTTTTGACGTTTTTAGCTTTCTTCCTCCCGATCGTCGAAGGTTTGATCGTAGCAGCAGCTATTCTTATTATTTATCGTGTTCGTCGAATGAATGAACATAAAAACGACTCCGTTGTCCAATGACAACGGAGTCGTTTTTTATTAAAAATCTTTTTCTGTCAGGTGCGAACTTCTGTAAAAGATGAAGTTTCCTGTGGCTACACGTTCATCGGTCAATCGACCAATTCGCTCTTTGCAAGTAGGGCACATATACGTATGTATCGGCCGATTACGTAATTTTTTGGCTAGTGGATCTCCATCTTCTAATTGATTAATGTCATCGCATAGTACGCATTTAACGCGCATGCACTCAGCTCCTTCAGTCCACTTGGATTGCTTGAACATGACGGATCGGTGAATCTTGATTTGAACCATCTTTAAATAGTACGTGGACAGGCCCGTCTTCTCGCAAAGGTTTGCCTTCGTGACTGAATTTAAAGAGAATGTTAGCCGCTTCCGCAAGTGGATACGTGTATTTTTCATTGTCTTTTGTGATAAGTGTAAATGTTGTAGCATTAGCTGAAGGTACGGCATTGCGTAAAAAAGGCTGTAAAACGACTGCAAAGCTACTTGTCAGCATTTTATCTTTTTCATATCTTTTTTCACTTCGAATAGTTGGAGGATATGTAGCACCTTCCATGATTTCTCTAGACCAGTGTTTACCCATTTTTTCTTTGTATTCTTCCATTTCGTCTTTTTCCACAAATTCCTCAGTGAAAAAAACATCTAAGTCTATACGACGATCGTCAAAAATCCAAACGGTTGGATCTAATGTGATCGCATGTTTTACATTTCCTGTAATAGGTATTATCAGTTCCAAAATACTTCCCCCTTAATATCAGTAGTACTATTTTTAGTATAACGTTTCATTGAAGAAGTGAAAAGGATTTCAATTGACTTTATAAGAATATCTCGGGTATTACTTGCAATTTTTAATTGCAAAAGATACAATTTAGACATTAACAACTTGCGAGAATAATGAATAATGGGGGCGTCTCCATGGATATAGAAGTTCAAGATACGTACAGAGAAAAAGCAATGAAACAACTGCACATAGACGCAGAGAAAATTGCAAAGCTAATAAAAGTGCAAATGGATAATTTAACTATGCCGCAATGTCCGCTATATGAGGAAGTACTCGACACGCAAATGTACGGTTTATCCCGTGAAATTGACTTTGCTGTAAAGCTCGGTTTAGTAGAGCAAGAAAAGGGCCGTGAAATCCTCTCGATGCTGGAAAAAGAGTTAAATATCTTGCATGAATTGTATACAAATAAATAAATGAAAGACTCAAACTACTTAAGGGGTTTGAGTTTTTTATTTAGGACCACGAGGTACGAATAAATGAAGACTTATATGAACCGAATACTACGAAACTTTGATTATCCATTATTTGCAGTCTATCTGCTACTTTGCTTGTTTGGTTTAATTATGATTTATAGCGCCAGTATGGTCTGGTCAGTCAATAGATATAATTATGATCCTGCTTATTTTTATTTTAAACAGATAAAAAGTCTAGCTATTGCATTACTTGCCTTTCTTGTGGCAGCCATTATTCCGTATCGACATTACCGAAATAAAAAATTTTTATATATTACATTGGGTGTTATGTTCGCATTGTTAATTCTAGTAAAATTTATTGGTTTTGGAGATAATGTTGGTGCGAAAAGTTGGCTTTCACTGCCTTTTGGATTAGGAAATCTACAGCCGACAGAAGTAGCAAAGATTGCTTTTATTGTCTATTTCTCCGGTGCATTTGCGAATAAGTTTTACGCAGGAACTTTGGATGAGATTAAAACAACTATTTTTCCTACATTCTCCATATTAACTGTATCTCTTTTCTTAGTCATCTTGGAACCAGATTTTGGAGCAACTATGATATTATTTCTAGTTGCAGTGTCTGTAATTGCAGCAAGTGGTATGAACATAAGGAATTATTTGAAAATTAGTGGCTTTTTTGCAGTATTAGGGGTTGCGCTCAGTATACTTTTATGGATAAAGTGGGAAGAGGTCATGACTGAATCTCGCGTTGGCCGTTTTCTTGCATTCGCAGATCCCTTTGAATATATTCAAGGATCAGGACTGCAAATTGTCAATGGTTATATCGCGATTGGAGCGGGTGGCTTGAAAGGGGTGGGGCTTGGAAATTCTATTCAAAAGCTTGGCTATTTGCCGGAGCCACACACAGATGTTATTATGGCTGTAATTTCCGAAGAAACGGGTTTATTAGGAACGACACTCGTTTTAGGAGGGCTTTTTTTCATCGTCGCGAGAGCATTTATTGTTGCTCTACGAACGAAAGATGCGCATGCTCGCATGCTTGCAGCTGGTGTCGGTAGTTTGATAGCTATCCAAACGCTAGTAAATTTAGGCGGTCTGACGGGTTTGATCCCATTAACAGGTGTGACGTTGCCTTTTATTAGCTATGGTGGGACATCTGTCGTCTTCTTGTCAATTGCGCTTGGCATACTGATGAATGTATCAATGTTCGTTAAGTATGAAAAAATGAAGTAGAGAGGATTGTGTTGTTGGTGGAGAGAAGAGAGATTAAAAAAGTTCTGGTTGCAAATCGGGGTGAGATTGCAATCCGCGTATTTCGAGCGTGTACAGAATTAGGTATAGCTACAGTAGGTATTTATTCAACGGAAGACCGTAGATCTTTGCATCGTTATAAATCCGATCAATCTTTTTTAGTAGGAGAGGGAAAGAAACCAATCGACGCCTACTTGGATATCGAAGGAATTATTGAAATTGCGAAAAAAGCAAATGTTGATGCAATTCATCCGGGCTATGGTTTCTTGGCGGAAAACGCTGAATTTGCGGCGCGACTTGAAGAGGAAGGAATTATTTTTATCGGGCCAACATCTAAGCATCTTGAGATGTTTGGTGATAAAGTAAAAGCGAGAGAGCAAGCGATAGCAGCGGATATTCCGGTTATACCGGGAAGTGATGGACCTGTAACGTCTGTAGAAGAAGTAGCAGCGTTTGGTGAACAAAACAAGTACCCAATCATTATTAAAGCTTCATTGGGCGGTGGCGGACGCGGAATGCGTATCGTTGAATCAGCGGAAGAAGTACAGGAAGCATATAATCGTGCGAAATCCGAAGCCAAATCTGCATTTGGTTCTGACGAAGTGTATGTAGAAAAATATATTAATAAACCAAAACATATAGAAGTGCAAATACTAGGTGATACATATGGGGAGATAGTCCATTTGTACGAGCGTGATTGTTCGATTCAGCGTCGTCATCAGAAAGTAGTAGAAATTGCACCTTCACTATCGTTAACGGAAGAATTACGAACAGCTATATGTAATGCGGCTGTTAAGTTAGCGAAAAATGTAGAGTATAGAAATGCTGGAACTGTTGAATTTTTAGTAGCTGACGATGAATTTTATTTCATCGAAGTTAATCCGCGTATTCAAGTGGAACACACGATTACAGAAATGATTACTGGAATTGATATTGTTCAATCCCAGGTGCTAATCGCAGCGGGTGAAGCAATACATTCAGAAAAAGTGAACATTCCTGAACAACAAAAGATTCCTCTATTCGGTTACGCTATACAGTCACGTGTAACGACAGAAGATCCACTACATGATTTCATGCCGGATACTGGAAAACTTCAGGTTTACCGTTCAGGTGGAGGCTTTGGCGTCCGTTTAGATACTGGGAACGCATACCAAGGTTCAGTTATTAGCCCTTACTATGATTCTTTGCTTGTAAAAGTATCTACATGGGGTGCGACATTTGGCAATGCTGCAAGCAAAATGCACAGAAATTTGAAGGAATTCAGAATACGTGGAATTAAAACAAATATTCCATTTCTTGAAAATGTAGTTTGTCACAAAGAATTTTTGTCTGGTGAGTATAATACAAGCTTTATCGATGAAACACCTGAACTTTTTACGTTTACAAAGAAACAAGATAGAGGAACAAAGATTTTATCGTATCTTGGAAACGTTACCATTAACGGATTCCCAGGTATTGATGATCCGACACGTCCTGTATTGCATCCTGTTCGTATTCCTGAGATTGACAAAAAAGTACCACTTTCAAGAGGTACGAAACAAATTTTGGACGAGCAAGGTGCAGACGGCTTAGTCGATTGGGTACGTAAGCAAGAGGATGTGCTATTAACAGATACGACGTTCCGTGATGCACACCAATCGCTGCTAGCAACACGTATGAGAACGAAAGACTTGACGCAAATTGCAACAGAAAGCGCACATTTACTTCCTGATTTATTTTCGTTTGAAATGTGGGGAGGCGCAACGTTTGATGTTGCGTACCGTTTCTTGAAGGAAAGCCCTTGGGATCGTTTGGAAAAACTGCGTGAGCAAATCCCTAATGTCTTGTTCCAAATGCTCTTTAGAGGCGCAAATGCTGTTGGGTATACAAACTATCCTGACAATGTTATTCGTGAGTTTATCAAGGAATCAGCCGCGTCTGGAATAGACGTATTCCGAATCTTTGATAGCTTGAACTGGATCAAGGGGATGGAAGTAGCAATTGACGAAGCGCGTTCAGTAGGAAAGATTGCTGAAGCAACGATTTGCTATACAGGTGATATTTTAGATGACAACCGTGCTAAATATACGGTCAATTACTATAAAGAGATGGCGAAGGAACTTGAATCGGTAGGGGCACATATTCTTGCAATTAAAGATATGGCTGGCTTACTAAAACCGGAAGCTGCTTACCGATTAGTATCAGAACTAAAAGCTGCTACGGACATGCCAATCCACTTGCATACACATGATACGAGCGGTAATGGTATTTATATGTATGCAAAAGCGATTGAAGCAGGAGTCGATATTGTCGATACAGCGATTGGTTCAATGGCGGGGATGACATCTCAACCTTCTTCTAACTCTTTAGCTTACGCGATGGCGGACAATAAAACGAGCGTTCGTGCGAATACAGAGTCCTTGGAAAAGATTTCTCATTATTGGGAAGATGTCCGCAAGTACTACAAGCCTTTTGAAAGTGGAATGAATAGTCCACATTCTGAGATTTATGTACATGAAATGCCAGGTGGTCAATATTCAAATTTACAACAGCAAGCAAAGGCAGTAGGTCTTGGCGAGCGTTGGGAAGAAGTTAAAAAGATGTATTCCCGCGTAAACTTCTTGTTTGGAGACATCGTCAAAGTAACACCTTCTTCAAAAGTGGTAGGAGATATGGCATTATTCATGGTTCAAAATGAGTTAGATGAACATACGGTCATTTCTAAAGGGGAAACAATTGATTTCCCAGAATCGGTCATTGAATTTTTCGAAGGGTCTATTGGACAACCGTATGGTGGCTTCCCGAAAGAGCTTCAAGAAGTTATCTTGAAAGGCCGTAAAGCTATTACGGTTCGTCCAGGAGAACTCCTAGAACCAGTTAATTTTGAAGATGTATTGAAAAAGCTATCGGTTAAAATGGAGAAAACAGCTACGATGCATGATGTGTTAGCTCATGTTCTCTATCCGAAAGTATTTGAAGAGTATATCGAAACAATAAAGCAATTTGGTGATGTTTCCGTCATTGACACACCTCAATTTTTATATGGTCTTCGATTAGATGAAGAAATTGAAATTGAGATCGAAGTTGGAAAGACGTTAATCGTTAAACTCGTATCAATAGGCGAACCAAATCCGAATGGTACACGTGTACTCTATTTCGAATTGAATGGGCAGTCACGTCAAGTCGTTATTCAAGATCTCCATATTGAAACAAAAGACGTGAAAAAACCGAAAGCAGATCCAACAAATGAATCTCATATAGCGGCTACGATGCCAGGTACAGTATTGCAAGTAGCTGTATCGCTTGGAGCAAGAGTCAAACGTGGAGAGCATTTGCTTATTACAGAAGCCATGAAAATGGAAACTACTATTCAAGCTCCATTTGATGGGGTTGTGAAAGAAATTTACGTCAGTGCTGGAGATTCCATCTCGACTGGTGATTTACTTGTTGAATTAGAACATTAAAAAACAGCTCCTGTCGCTGATTGTTGCGGCAGGAGCTGTTTTATGTAGATGTATAACAAAAAGCGTACAATCACTCTTCTTGGTGATTGTACGCTTTTACTAATCATTTTGTCCGACTACGAGACACTAGAAGTACTAAGTAAGTCAATAACCCGAATAATAATGTGACAAACAATGAATGTAGCAACGCAATATAGAGGTTTAACTTTGTTAGTACAACAATCATACCAGTCGTCGCTTGTGCCAAAACCAATAGAAATGCACTAATCCAACCCCAATAAATGACACGCTGGTCTTTATATTCTTTAATGGCTTTTATCGCGATGATTGCGATCCATACTAAGATTAGCGCTGCCGCGAGACGGTGTCCCATTTGAATCCATTCATACATATTACGTGGCAAGCTGAACTCACTATTTCTACAAAGTGGCCAATCGGAACAGACTAATCCAGAATTAGTGTGACGAACGAGTGCGCCTGTGTAAATTACTAAATACGAATAAATAGTAACGCCGATTGTATGAAAGCGTAGTGATTTACCAATTCTAAGTTTGTCCGTATCGAATTTCTTATCAACTTCAAAGACTAATAAGGTTAGCAAGAACACGGCAGCAAATGAAATGAGTGAGATTCCGAAATGTAGTGCTAGTATGAAATCACCTTGCCCCCATAAAACCTGCGCTGCTCCAATTAATGCTTGTAAGATTAAAAAGAACAATGCCATAAAGGCTAAAAGCTTAGTTTCACGTACATGTCCTAGTGATTTCCATGCCCAAACAGCTAATACTACAATGAAAATTCCAACCCCACCTGTTACTAGACGATGTGAGAACTCGATAAGTACTTCAGCGGTAATTTCATCAGGTATTAATTGTCCGTTACACCCTGGCCAATGTCTACCACAACCCATTCCGCTGTCTGTTTTCGTAACGAGTGCTCCTCCGAGCAAAATGGCAAGCATTCCGATAGTGGATGCAACGCCAAACCATTTTAAAAACCTATTATATCGCAACTATGAGACACCTTCTTCTATGAATCGACCGACAAAGGCGGTCGATTTACATGATATTTTGCCTAAAGATCTGTGGGACAGTTGCTATTTGATCTACTCAGAAACCGTACATATTCCATTTGTTTTAGGCATTCATTTCACGTTTTATGATAGCGAAAAAAACATAGAAACACAATGCCAAGAGGGAAGAAACCGACAAGGCATAAGGCTTTTCACAAATTGTTCATAAAAAAGCCTCTATAACTTCACAAATGTCTAGTCGAAATGCATTACTATATAGAAGATGCACGTCAAAGACGCAAAGGTTGCATGAAACAGCTATTAATTCAGAAATGGTCTAGAAATTACTGACGAATTTCGATATAGTAGATGTTAGAGTCTTTGTTGAAAACTTTGAAAGGAGGGTTATTATGTCAAACGGTCGAACGCTTTCGACAGTTGCAGATCCAAAAGTAGAGACAATTACATTATGGAAAGACTTTTTGGCGCTTATCAAAATAGGTATCGTCAATTCGAATTTGATCACTACTTTCACCGGTCTTTTTTTGGCATTTCAATTCACTGGCAAAAGTTTTCTCCATAACTTCGATCTATTAGCATTTGCAATCGTGGGAACAGGATTGATCATTGCGGCATCGGGTGCGTTAAACAACTTGATTGATCGCGATATTGATCCCATTATGTCGAGAACGAAGTCGAGACCGACAGTAACAGGAAGATTTAAAGCGCCTGCTGTGTTGACGTTAGCTATTACATTTCTGATAGCTGGGGAAGTTCTTTTATTCTCAGCCTCTGCAGTTGCAGGTTGGCTCGGTATTATCGGCGTCTTAGCATATGTCGTTCTTTATTCCATGTGGTCAAAACGTCAGCATGTGAGTAATACAGTTGTAGGAAGTTTCTCGGGAGCTGTTCCGCCCCTAATCGGATGGGCAGCGGTTGATCCTACACTGCCAATGGGAGCGTGGGCATTGTTTTTAATCATGTTCATATGGCAACCACCTCATTTTTATGCGTTGGCTATGCGTAGAACAGAGGAGTATCGGGCAGCAAACATTCCGATGCTACCTGTAGTAAAAGGATTTGAGCGGACGAAAAAGTCTATGCTTATGTGGGTATTGTTATTATTTCCACTACCTTTCTTGCTTCAACAACTCGGTACAGGGTTTGTTGTGTTTGCAACTTTGTTGAATGTCGGATGGCTTTATCTAGCGATTAAAGGATTTAAAGCTAAAGAAGATTTGAAATGGGCAACTTCGATGTTTGTGTATTCATTGAACTACATGACGATTTTGTTTGTCTCCATGATTATTTTCTCCATATTCATCTAACGTTTCGGAATTCTTTCTTTAAAACAGGAATTCATCATAAAGAGGCTTACAGTCCTCCAGGGTAGAAAAACATTTTTTTAGAAAGAGAGGTATTAGTTAGCGATGATTAAAGGACTCAAAAAGTGGCGTCTCTTTTCTTTATTAGCGGTTTTTGCAGTGTTCTTAGCGGGTTGTGGACAAGAAGAAATTTCGACATTCCAACCAGCAGGACAAGTCGCTAAAGATCAGTTCAACTTGCTGCTGTTATCTTCAGGAATCATGTTACTAGTCATCATTGTAGTAGTAGCAATTTATACAGTGGCGCTAGTACGCTTCAGACGTTCCAAATTGGGTGAAGATCATATGCCTGAGCAAGTAGAGGGAAGTCATGTATTGGAATTGGTTTGGACATTTATTCCAATCGTATTACTTCTAATCCTTGCAATTCCTACCGTTCACTACACTTATAAACTAGGTGATGTGCAAGCGATGGGAGCAGTCGATGATGAGGGGAACGCTGAAAACCTTGTGGTTGATGTAACAGCGAAATTGTATTGGTGGGAGTTCGAGTATCCTGATTTAGGAATTGTTACAGCTCAGGAACTTGTGGTACCCACAGACGAGAAAGTTTATTTCAACTTGATCGCAGCAGACGTTAAGCACTCATTCTGGATTCCAGCTGTTGGTGGTAAGCTAGATACGAACGTGGAAAACGTCAACAAATTTTATCTGTCATTCGAGAAAGAATCTGAAGGCTTGAAAGATGGCGTTTTCTACGGGAAATGTGCTGAGCTATGCGGACCATCTCACGCATTGATGGACTTTAAAGTGAAAACTTTACCAAGAGATCAGTTTGACAAGTGGGTTGTTGCTATGCAAGGAACACAAGACAATCCTGTAGTTGCAAATGCTGACGGTGAAAAAGTATTTGCTCAAAGCTGTATCGGTTGTCACGCAGTTTCAGGTGTTGGAGAAACTGGTGCACAAGGACCGAACTTAGCTACATTTGGTGATCGTAACCGCGTAGCAGGATTCCTTGAGCATGATGAAGAGAACCTAAAAGATTGGATTCGTGACACACAGAAACATAAACCTGGCAACACGATGCCTTCATTCAGTGAAGATCAGATTTCTGATGCAGATTTGGATGCACTGGCTGAATACTTAATGGGCTTAAAAGTCGCAAAATAATTTTCATACGGAAATTGAATAGGAGGTAACACAGTGAGTTCAGTTGCTCAAAAAAGTGGCTTTGGCGCAACACTCTGGGATTGGCTGACGACAGTCGACCATAAGAAGATTGGAATTCTGTATCTCCTTGGGGGGCTATTCTTCTTCGTCCTTGGTGGTATTGAAGCGATGATCATTCGTCTTCAGTTGATCGTGCCAAACAACGATCTCGTAACAGCAGGTCTTTTCAACGATTTAATCACGATGCACGGAACAACCATGATATTCTTAGCAGCGATGCCGATTTTATTTGGTTTTATGAACGCTATCGTACCGCTTCAAATTGGAGCACGTGACGTAGCATTCCCGTTCATCAACTCATTAGGATTTTGGATGTTCGTATTTGGTGGATTATTCTTAAACATCTCATGGTTTTTCGGTGAGGTTCCAGATGCTGGATGGACTTCTTATGCATCTTTATCTCTTCACTCGCCAGGTCATGGTGTTGATTTCTATGCAATTGGTTTGCAAATCGCTGGTGGTGGTACGTTAATGGCTGGGATTAACTTCCTTGTTACGATCATCAACATGCGTGCACCGGGTATGACATATATGCGTATGCCATTGTTTACATGGACTACGTTTGTTGCATCCGCAATGATCCTTTTTGCATTCCCACCATTGACAATCGGTTTGTTCTTCTTAACGTTCGACCGTATGTTCAGTGGTAACTTCTTTGATCATACGATGGGCGGAAACACGATTATTTGGGAGCATATTTTCTGGATTTTCGGACACCCTGAGGTATATATCTTAATCTTACCGGCATTCGGTATTTTCTCTGAGATTTTTGCTACATTCTCACGGAAACGTCTTTTCGGTTATACAGCGATGGTATTCGCTACAGTATTAATCGGTTTCCTAGGATTCATGGTTTGGGCTCACCATATGTTTACAGTTGGTCTTGGACCGACAGCGAACGCAATCTTCGCAGTAGCAACTATGGCGATTGCTGTACCAACTGGTGTTAAGATCTTTAACTGGTTGCTTACTATTTGGGGCGGTAGCATTAAAGTTACAACTCCGATGTTGTATGCTCTGGGTTTCATTCCTTCATTCGTAATGGGTGGGGTTACTGGAGTTATGCAGGGTGCAGCACCACTTGACTATCAGTTACACGATTCTTACTTTATTGTAGCTCACTTCCACTACGTAATCGTTGGTGGGGTTGTACTAGCTATTTTTGCGGGACTTCACTACTGGTGGCCAAAAATGTTCGGTACAATGTTAAGTGAAGGTTTAGGAAAAATTACATTTGTATTCTTCTTCATCGGTTTCCACTTAACATTCCTAATTCAACACTGGTTAGGTTTCTGGGGAATGCCACGTCGTGTTTGGACATTTATGGATGGACAGGGCTGGAATATGCCGAACTTTATAAGTACAATCGGTGCGCTATTAATGGCAATCGGATTTATCGTAATGGTGATCAACATCATTATTACAACTGTTAAGAACAAGCGTGTTGGAGATGATCCATGGGGTGACGGACGTACACTTGAGTGGGCGATTCCATCTCCACCACCATTCTATAACTTCCCAGCAACTCCATTAGTTCGTGGTTTAGACACACTTTGGATTGAGAAGATGGAAGGCAGTAAGGAAATGATTACACCAGCTGAGCCAATCACAGATATTCATATGCCGAATGGTTCAATTATCCCGATGCTAATGTCTCTTGGACTATTCATCGCTGGATTTGGTGCAATGTTCCAGCAAGAAGCTTCTTGGGGTCTACCAGTATTAATTTTCGGTTTAGCATTTACATTTGTTATGATGTCTGCACGTTCATTGAAAGATGATCTTGGCTTCTACGTAACAAAAGAGCAAATCCTGCAAGATTTAAAGAATAAAGGGGGTCGTGACTAATGGATTTGAATACTAAATTCACCCCTGAGACATGGCCTGCTCATCCAGAGAAGGCTACACTGGAAGCCAAAAACAAGTTTGTTGGTTTCTGGCTCTTCCTAGGTGGAGAAACAATTCTCTTCGCTACTTTGTTTGCAACGTATATGGCTTTGAAAAACAAAGGTCCTAGTGGCTTTGGTTTTACGACACAAGAATTATACACATTGCCATTAGTATTTGTGATGACAATGTTGCTTCTAACCTCTTCATTGACAAGTGTTTACGCAATGTATCACTTGAAGAGTTACAATTTCAAAAAGATGCAATTATGGTTAGCGATTACTGCATTTTTAGGACTTGGCTTCTTAATGTTAGAAGTATATGAGTTTTCTCACTATGTACACCTAGGATTTACGTTCAGTAATAGTGCGTTCAGTTCCGCTTTCTATACATTAGTAGGTACTCACGGATTTCACGTGGCAATTGGTTTAGTTTGGATCACGTTACTGATATTCCGTAACGCCAAGCGCGGTCTGAACTTGTATAACGCAACTAAGTACTATACTTTTTCACTATACTGGCATTTCATTGACGTAGTTTGGGTATTCATCTTTACTGTAGTTTACTTGATGGGAGTGATCGGTTAAGATGGCAGAAATTCAAATGATTAAAAGATCTCCAGTTGAACAGGCTTTGCAACAACGTCGTGCAAAAGAAGCTATGCGTAGTCAAGTGGCAATGTTTTCTTTGATGATCTTCTTAACACTCATTTCGTTTTCGATGGTAGCAGCTCATCTATCTGATGTTGTCGGTTTCTCAAAATTCTTTGTAATTCCAACATTATTCCTTTTTGCTGCAGTACAAGTTGGTCTTCAACTTTACTACTTCATGCATATGAATGAAAAAGGACACGGCATTCCACAAATGTTCATGTTCACAGGTGCGGTGTTAGGATTCTTACTCCCACTGACATTTGTAACAATCGTTTGGTGGTAAGCAAATAAGAAAGAGCTTATGGTTAATTCCATAAGCTCTTTTTTATGGTTCTATAATATTTGTTGGGGTATGCGTACAATTTGCATAAAAAAATACACGTGATCACCGATTTCTTTTATACTTGAATTGTCTAGAAACAAGTAAAAGTGAAAGGTGATACGTGCATATGAATTTTAACA